>CAYZBO010000018.1:0-41904 GCA_964476665.1 uncultured Chryseobacterium sp.
GTCTCAAACACCAGTGAAGCAATTCGTGCGGGTTCGAGTCCCGCCCTGGGTACCAGTCGAAATGCATGTGGTCATGTGAGCATGCGACCATGTGCGCATGGGGGTCCCCGGGAACCCATCACGTGCGATCATGGGCACACGAGCACATGAACACATGGGCAAATGCCCCCCCGATGCAACAGGACGACCTCGTTTACCCCGATCCCGCCAAACAGGACCGCTACGACCGGGCCTACATGCGCATGGCCTTGGAGTGGGCGAAGTTGAGCCACTGCACCCGCAAGAAAGTGGGCGCCCTCATCGTGAAGGAGGGCATGATCATCAGCGATGGTTACAACGGGACCCCCACCGGTGCGCCGAACGACTGCGAGGATGAACAGGGCCTCACCCACTGGTACGTGCTCCACGCCGAGGCCAACGCCATCCTGAAAGTGGCCCGCAGCACCAACAATGCGCGCGGTGCAACGTTATATCTGACACACTCGCCCTGCAAGGAGTGCAGCAAGCTCATCCTGCAGGCGGGCATCCAACGACTGGTTTACCTGGACGCTTACAAGGATACCGATGGCCTGCAGCTGCTGAAGAACGGCGGCCTGATGGTGCGGAAACTTGAACTTCCCTGACCCATGCGCCGCAGCACCGTCTCAGCCCTCTACCCGCTTGGCCTCTCGCTGGCCCTGATCGCAGGGTTGTTCATCGGGCGCGACCCGGGTGGCGGTACTTCCGTGCGGCCCGTGTTCATGTTGCGCGAACCCTCGGCGGCCACCAAGATCGGCGAAGTGCTCGAGCTCATCGATCGCCAATACGTGGACAGTGTGGAGAAGCAGGCGCTGGTGGACGAAGTGCTGCAGGACCTGCTGCAACGACTGGACCCGCACAGCTACTACATAACCGCTGAAGAGCTGCGCGCCACCCAGGAACCCCTCGAGGGCAGCTTCGATGGCATCGGCGTGGAGTTCGCCATCCAGCGTGATACGGTGGTGGTGATCACCCCCGTGGAGGGCGGCCCCAGTGAAGCCCTCGGCATCCGCGCCGGCGATCGCATCCTGAAAGCCGACAGCCTGGCCCTTACCGGCCCTGGCATCCGCAACGAGGACGTGATGACCAGCCTGCGCGGTCCCCGGGGTAGCAGTGTGGAGGTCACCCTGCTGCGCCACGGGCGCAAGGCCCCGTTCACCGTGGCCATCACACGCGGCAAGGTGCCCATCAACAGCGTATCGACCGCGCTGCTGGGTACGGACGGGATCGGCTACATCAAACTGGTCCGCTTCGCGAAGAACACCCATGCGGAGTTCCTCGAGGCAGCGCGCAAACTGCGGGCGCAAGGCATGCGGACCCTGGTACTGGACCTGCGCGGCAACGGCGGTGGCTTCCTTACTTCGGCCATCGAGCTGGCGGATGAATTCCTGCCCCGCGGACGCACCATCGTGTACACCCAGGGGCGCAACTCACCCCGCCAGGACATCACGGCAACCGCCGCAGGGGAGTTCGAGGACATGCCCCTGGCGGTGCTCATCGATGAGGGTTCAGCAAGTGCCAGTGAGATCATCGCCGGTGCCGTGCAGGATAACGACCGAGGCATCCTCGTGGGCCGTCGCACCTTCGGCAAGGGACTGGTGCAGGAGCATGTGGACCTGCCTGATGCCAGTGCCATCCGCCTGACCACCGCGCGGTATTACACCCCCAGCGGGCGCTCCATCCAACGCCCCTATGGTGCCGGCATCGATTATACGGACGACCTCGAGGAGCGTATGATGCACGGGGAGTTCCTTTCGCAGGACAGTGTGCGCGTGGACAGCAGCCAGGTCTACACCACACTGAAAGGCCGCACCGTCTATGGCGGCGGGGGCGTGATGCCGGACATCTTCGTGGCCGCCGATACGGCGGAAGGCTCCAACTACCTCACCGAGCTCTTCTTCAGCGGCGTCTTGAACGACTTCGCCTTCGAGGTGGCGGACAAGGAACGTGAACGCTTGCAGGCCATGGGCTCGGCGGAAGCGTTCGCCGTGCGCTACCAGGTGGGCCCGGCGCTGCTCCGCGATCTGCAACGCCATGCCGAGGCGGACGGCATCCGCGTGGACCCACAGGATGCGCTGCGCAGCGAACGCCAGATCGGTCTGCGACTGAAGGCGGGGATCGCACGCAACATCTGGGGCAACGGCGGCTTCTACCGCATCATGCTGGAGACGGACAACATCTATCAGCGGGCTGTGCGGGAACTGGCGCCGCCACAGGCGGCACGCTGAGCGCCCCTCGGTCTTCTTCTGTTCCGGACCGAAGCATGTGTCCCTGTACTACTGCGATCTCCTGCCAGCGCGCGCCCGTTCCCACCCGCTCCTCCACGGGCCAAGGGGTCGGTGGCGCGTATTGGCATTGCACCGCCGCAGGACGAAGGAAGGGCACCAACGAAAATAGGGGCCCGAAGGCCCCTATTCCTGTCAGATGGTGTTACGCTTAGTGCGTAGCTTCCTTCACTTCTTCAACGGCCTGCTCGGTGGCTTCCTTCACTTCACCGGCGGCGTCCTCAACGGCCTCACCGGCGTTCTCCACAGCACCCTCCACTGCTTCAACAGCGTCGGTGGCGGTAGCTTCAGCTTCCGTGGCAGCGTTCTCCACTGCGTTGGTGGCGTTCTCCTGCATGGTCTCAGCCTGCTCGCTGCTGCAAGCAACGAAGAAGGCGGCCAGGGTGGCAACGAGGGCGAATTTCTTCAGCATGGTCGTTCGTGTTTCAGGGTTGCTTACTGGGTGATGGTGGCAGCGGCGCTGTCCACAACGGCGGCGGCGCTGTCAGCAGCGGCGGCAGCGGCAGCAGCAGCAGCGGCAGCCTCTTCGGCGATGCGGATGCTGTCAGCAGCAGCCAAAGCAGCCAGGCTGTCGGCGGTAGCCTTGGCCTTGGCTTCCATCTCAGCCTGGGAAGTACCGCAGGCCACTACAAAGGCCGCAATGGCGGCAACGAGGGCGATCTTTTTGTACACGGAACGGGTTGGTTTTGGTGAAAGTGGGCGCAAAGGTAGCTGTCTTTCGCTCATTTCCAACTGGTCGCGGCTTTTCATCGGCAGTATCTTTGTACCCGCCCACGAAGACATTCGTTCAACCGACAGATCCATTCCACATGGCCTACGAACTCCCCACGCTACCCTACCCACACGATGCGCTTGAGCCGCATATCGACACCACGACCATGCAGATCCACCACGGCAAGCATCATCAGGCTTACGTGACCAACCTGAACAAGGCACTGGAAGGCTCCTCTGACGCCGGAAAGCCCATCGAGGAGTTGATGAAGGGCCTCGACATGACCAACATGGCCGTGCGCAACAACGGGGGCGGGCACTACAACCACAGCCTGTTCTGGAGCGTGATGGCGCCGAACGCAGGCGGCGCACCCAGCGGCGAGCTGGCCGCTGCCATCGACCGCGACTTCGGCTCCTTCGATGCCTTCAAGGAAAAGTTCTCCACCGCCGGTGCCACCCGCTTCGGCAGTGGCTGGGCCTGGCTGTGCGTCCACAAGGGCGGCAAGCTGGAGGTCTGCTCCACTCCCAACCAGGACAACCCGTTGATGCCCGGCGTGGGCTGCGGTGGCACACCGGTCCTGGGCATGGATGTATGGGAACACGCCTACTACCTCCACTACCAGAACCGCCGACCCGACTATATCAGCGCCTTCTGGAACGTGGTCAATTGGGCGGAGGTGGCCCGTCGCTACGCCGCCGGCAAGTGAGCGGACACGACCATCGAACGGGTGTTCCGGGCCGGTCCCGGAACATCCGTTCCTGTTTCCGGACCGGTCCCTTGGCCCTGGCCCTCATGGTGCATCTCGCCGCCGCCGCCAGCGGCCCCTACCAACCCCTGCGTGGCGAGCCGCCCATCCTGAGCGAATTGGCCGTTCTTCCGCCCGCGCTGGAGGATGACCGTGATCCCCGGGCCACGGCCGCCGTGCTGGCGGTGTTCCTCGGCCCCTTTGGAGCGCATCGGTTGCACCTGGGCACCAGCCCCAAGGTGGTGGTGCTCTATGGAGCCACCTTTGGAGGCTTCGGCATCCTGCCCCTCATCGATCTGGGACACCTGCTCTTCGCACGCGATCGGGAGCGGTTCCGCAACAACGACAAGTTGCTCATGTGGCGCTGATCCATCAGCCGCCCGGCAGGCTCACTCCACCGTCACGCTCTTGGCCAGGTTACGTGGCTGGTCCACGTTGCAACCGCGCATCACGGCGATGTGATAGCTGATGAGCTGGAGCGGAACCACGCTCAGCAGCGGTACGAGCGGGTCGGCGGTGTCGGGGATCTCGATCACGTGGTCGGCCATTCCCTTCACCACCACGTCGCCTTCTGTCACGATGGCGATGATCTGGCCCTTGCGCGCCTTCACCTCCTGGATGTTGCTGACCACCTTCTCGTAGCTGGCCCCCTTGGTGGCCACCACGAACACGGGCATGGCCTCATCGATCAGCGCGATGGGACCGTGCTTCATCTCGGCCGCAGGGTATCCCTCGGCGTGGATGTAGCTGATCTCCTTCAACTTCAGCGCTCCTTCCAAGGCCACGGGGAAGCTGTATCCGCGACCCAGGTAGAGGGCGTTGGGGGCATCCTTGTAGATGGCAGCGATCTGCTTGATGCGCTCCTCCTTCTCAAGTACGCGCTTCACCTTGTCAGGGATGGCGTCCAGTTCATTGAGCAGACGGTAGAAGTTGCTGCCACTGATGGTGCCCCGTTTGTGGCCGATCATCAGGGCCATGAGGGTCAACACGGTCACCTGCGCGGTGAAGGCCTTGGTGCTCGCCACACCGATCTCCGGACCAGCGTGCGTGTACGAACCCGCGTGCGTGACGCGGGCGATGCTGCTCCCCACCACATTGCAGATGCCGATGATGGTGGCACCGCGGCTCTTGGCCAGTTCGATCGCCGCCAATGTATCGGCGGTCTCACCGCTCTGGCTGATGGCGATGACGATGTCCTCCTCGCCCACGATGGGGTTGCGGTATCGGAACTCGCTGGCGTACTCCACCTCCACCGGTATGCGGGCCAGGTCCTCGAACAGGTACTCTCCCACCAGGCCGGCATGCCAACTGGTTCCGCATCCCACGATGAGGATGCGCTTGGCCTGGATGAACTTTTGCTCGTAATCCTTGATGCCACCCAACGTGACCTCGCCGAGCGCCATGTTGAGGCGGCCCCGCAGACAGTCGCGGATGCTCCGCGGCTGCTCGTGGATCTCCTTGAGCATGAAGTGGTCGTACCCGCCTTTCTCCAGTGCTTCCAGGTGCATCTCCAGTTCGTGGATGAACGGGGTCTTCACCTGGTTCTTGATGTTCTTGATCTTCAGGCCCTCGTGGCGGTCGATCACAGCGATCTCACCATCCTCGAGGTACACCACGTTCTTGGTGTGCTCAATGATGGGGGTGGCGTCACTCGCCACGAAATACTCTCCGCCCTCACCGATGCCGATCACCAGCGGGGAGCTCTTCCGGGCGGCCACCATGATGTCAGGGGCCTTGCGGTCGATGACCACAATGGCATAGGCGCCGACCACGCTGTCCAACGCCAGGCGGACCGCCTCGGCCAGCTCCAGATCGCCGGAGCGCTGCACATCCTCGATCAGGTGGATCAGCACCTCGGTGTCCGTATCGCTCTCGAAGGTGTGGCCGCGGTGGGCCAGCTCCTCCTTGATGGCGGCATAGTTCTCGATGATGCCATTGTGGATCAGCGCCAGGTCGGGGCCGTTGCCACGGTGGGGGTGGGCGTTGATATCGTTGGGGGGGCCGTGGGTGGCCCAGCGGGTGTGGCCGATGCCCACCGTGCCGGTCACATCGGCGCCCATGGCATGGCGCTCCAGATCGGCCACCTTGCCCTTGCACTTGATGATCCGCAGGTCATCCTTTTCCAGCAACGCCACGCCGGCACTATCGTAACCACGGTACTCCAGCCGCCGCAGGCCGTTGATCAGGATGGGATAGGCGTCCTTATTGCCCAGGTATGCTACGATCCCGCACATCGGTGGTCAGTATGTGGTAAAGGTAAGTTCCAGCCGCAAGCCGCCTTCCGGTCGGGCCGGGCCCGCCAATATCGCCCGTGCCACCGTGGTGCCGTTGCTACCGGGCACCAGCTCAAGCACGTCCTCTTCGATGGTGCCGTTCAACACCCCTTGGACGTACCGGGTGATATTGAACCGATAGCTGCGATCGGCACTGCTGAACAACCCGTCGATCACCCCCGTCCCCTGCAGCTGATCGGGCAGGAAGGCATCACCGCCCGAGCTTCTTCTGCGGAACACGAAGAGTTGTGAAGGAGGGAACAGGTCGGGATTGAAGCTGCCATCGAGCGGGGCCACCAGGATCGCCCGTGCCACGACCTTGCCTTGATGGAGCTCGGGACGCAGGCCGGGAAAGCGCAGGCCCGTGCGCAAACCTCCCAGGGCTTGCACATAGGTGCGCTCCGCCGGTGCGGAGGTGTCGGCAACGGCCTCCACCAGGCCCGGCTCGATGGCCGCAGCGCGGTCACGTTCCACCACGGTGTAACGAACACTGTTCTGGCCCACCGGAAAATCCAGCGCGAGGGTGGCGGACGGGTCAACGAGCGTGTTGCGGTAATAGAGGGTGACCTTGGCCGCGGTGGAGAGCAGGTTCAACGGTAGGATGCCCTGCTCGAACGGAAGCTGTGCGCCATTGTTGACGGTGACATAGAGGCCCTTGAAGAACTCCTGGAACGCCACGTTGTCCGCGAAGGCCGGCTGCCCGAAGGCCAGGCGGAAACGCTCAGCCAGTGCCTGGTCCAACCGTATGCGAAGCTGCGGGACCAAGGTGTCACCCAGTACCACCGGACGCCCGGCCAGGTCCGGCCGGATGCGCCCTCCCCGGTCGGCGACCAGGTCCCCGTTCGGGTCGTGCGCCGGGATACGGTCGTTGAAATACAGGGAGTCGACCGAAAGTGCCTGTTCCAGTTCGAAGACCTGGAAGACCTGGGGGTCCGCACCTCCGTAAGGAGCCGTGGAGAGGTCGAACGGCAGGGCGAGCACAAGGCTGTCCGCCACCAGTCCGCTGTTATCCTGTCCGGCACCAATGCTGTTCACCGACAGGCGCAGCTGGAAGACAGTACCCACGCGCACCGTCCCGAACTGGGGGTCGAGATAGGAGCCCACGAGCTGGCGGGTGAGCCCGCTGGTGCGTATCGCGGTGTCCGGTCGTGTGTAGGCACGCACCGCACTGACCTCGGTGGTGGTGCCCAGCGGTTCAGCAGGCAGCAGGTCGAGGCCGAGGTCCTCCTCGGGCTTCCGGCAGGCCAGCAGGGCGGTAACGAGCAACGCGAACGTGGCCCAGCTGCGGAGCTGGGCACGGCGCAAGGGTCCGTGCATGGAGGTCACGATCAGACGAGGGCCTCCTCGAGCACGGTGTGATAGAACTCGGCGTGGGCCTTCACAAAGTCCGCTTCGGCCGGGTAGTTCAGCACGGGGCGCTCGTAGGACTTGATGGCCGCCTCCAGCCCCTTGCTCAGCTTGGGACTGGCCTTGACCACTCCGTCGGCCATGCTCAGGGCGAACTTGTACAGTTCATCGGTGCTGGGCTTGGCGAGCATCTTCAACTGCTCCTTGCCGAGCCCTTCGGAGGCCAGTTTCTTGGCCAGGTCCTTGTCCATCGGCTCGCTCTTGTCATCGTAGATGCTCAACACAAGCTTGGAGCCCTCGAAATGCGGGTCGTCGGAGAATTGATGGCGGACCAGCATGGGCACGAAGGCGCTCATCCAGCCGTGGCAGTGGATGATATCGGGGCTCCAACCGAGCTTGCGGACGGTTTCCAGCACGCCGCGGGCGAAGAAGAGCGCACGCTCGTCGTTGTCGCCGTGGAACACGCCGTCCGTGTCGTGGGTGCCGGACTTGCGCTTGAAGAACTCCTCGTTGTCGATGAAGTACACCTGCATGCGCGCATTGGGCACACTGGCCACCTTGATCAAGAGGGCATGATCGGTGTCGTTGATGATGAGGTTCATACCGCTCAGGCGGATGACCTCGTGCAACTGGTGGCGGCGCTCATTGATGCAGCCGAACTTCGGCATGAACACCCGCACTTCGTTTCCGCACTCCATGATGCCTTGCGGCAACTGGCGCGCCGCCTTGGCCATCTCCTCGGGACCGTCCAGAAAGGGGTGAATGGACTGGGAGATGGTCAGGACCTTCGCGTTCTTCAAACTCATGAGGATCGATGTGGGGACAGTGAAAGAGAGTACAAAAATATAGACTTCCGGGGGGAACTTCAACAAGAGGGTGTAGCTTGGCCCGCTTCAGAGGCCGCTGGAGGCCCCGTCCGACATGGAACAGATAACCTCCCCCAGCGGTATGGCCGCCCGCACCGCCGAGGCCCGCCGGGCCGGTGCCAGCGTGGGTTTCGTACCCACCATGGGGGCCCTGCACGAAGGACACCTCGACCTGATCCGCCATGCCCGACAAGCGACCGATCTGGTGGTCTGTTCCATCTTCGTGAACCCCCTCCAATTCAACGACCCGAAGGACCTGGCGAACTATCCCCGGCAGCTGGACCAGGACGCCGCCCTGCTCCATGAGGCCCGGTGCGATGTGCTCTTCGCCCCCATCAAGGAGGAGTTGTTCCAGCGGTTCGAGCCGCGCACCTACGACCTCGGAGGCCTGGACGCCCATTGGGAGGGCCCCTCCCGCCCGGGGCATTTCCAAGGGGTGGTGAACGTGGTGGAGCGGCTCTTCTTCCATGTGCGGCCCGATGCGGCCTTCTTCGGGGAGAAGGACCGGCAACAGCTCACCATCCTGCGCCATGTGGCCAGTCGCGAACGCTGGCCCGAGCGCATCGTACCCTGCGCCACGGTGCGTGCGGCCGACGGGCTGGCCCTGAGCTCGCGCAACCAACGGCTGTCGCCGGAAGAGCGTCGACAGGCCACCGTGCTGTACCGCGCCCTGCAGCGCGTCGCAGAGCTCGCCTTCCACCAGCCGCCCGCCACCCTGTACCAGGCCGCAGCTGCGGTGCTGGCCGAGGAACCCGCAGTGCAACTGGACCATTTCGGGGTGGCCGATGCGCAGGACCTGCAGCCGCTGGCGGAGTGGGGTGACCGCACCGAGGCCGTGGCCCTCATTGCCGCACGTGTGGGTCCCGTTCGCCTCATCGACAACATCACCCTGGTGCGGACCTCCGTTCCCCATTGAGGACCTAACTTCGCGGCCCGTTCCCGGGAACACCCCGGGCGGACCACCGGATGACCATTGAAGTGCTTCGCGCGAAGCTGCACCGGGTACGCATCACCGAAGCGAACCTGAACTACATCGGCAGCATCACCATCGATGAGGACCTCATCGATGCGGCCGGTCTTGTGGAGGGCGAAAAGGTGCAGGTGCTCAACGTGAACAACGGCGAACGCTTGGAGACGTACGTGATCAAGGGTGAGCGCGGCGCGGGCACCATCTGTCTCAACGGGCCTGCAGCGCACAAGGCGAGCGTGGGCGACATCGTCATCGTGGTGGCCTACGCCCGCATGGCCATCGAAGAGGCCCGCCGCTTCCGCCCCACCATCGTGTTCCCCGACGAGAACACGAACCGCCTGCGTTCCTGAACATGGGCAAAGCGGTGATCGGCGCGATCAAGGTGCTGGTCCCCCTGGCGCTCGGGGTGTGGCTCGTCGCTTATTTCTACCAACAGCTGAGCCTGCCACAACGGGCCCAGCTCTTCACCGCCTTTGGTCAGGCCCGGTGGGGCTGGTTGCTGCTGGGGCTGTTCCTTAGCTTCCTCAGCCATGTGGTGCGCGCCTGGCGCTGGCGCTACCTGCTCGAGCCCCTGGGCCATCGCATTTCGTTGTTCATGGCCTACAACGCCACCATGAGCGGCTACTTCATGAACCTGCTGCTGCCACGGGCCGGCGAAGCCACCCGTGCCGCGCTGCTCGCACGCCGTGCGGGGGTGCCGTTCGAGCAGGGCTTCGGGACCATCCTAGCCGAGCGCGCCGTGGACTTCCTCCTGCTGGGCCTCATCGCGTTCGTCACCGTGGTGCTCCAATTGGACAAGCTCGATGTGTTCCTGGCGCGCATCGGCACCTTCCGCGCCAGCCAGGACCCTGCGAACGCGCTGGATATGGCGCGGGTGCTCGGGGTGGTGGGTGGCGTGCTGCTGGTGGGCCTTCTCGCGGGCGTGTACCTGGTGCGCAGCCGCCCGGCCCTGCGCGCACGCCTGCGGCTCCTGTTCAGCGGGCTGATGGACGGCGTACGATCGGTACTGCGTACCCGCCATCGGGCCGCTTTCATCGGGCACAGCCTGCTCATCTGGGTGCTTTACGTGGCCATGTTCTGGGTGGGTTTCCTGGCCCTCACCAGCACGGCATCACTACCTCCCGCCGCAGTGATGGCGGGCTTCGTGGCGGGCACCCTCGGGGTGGTGCTGGTACAGGGGGGGGTGGGGGTCTATCCCGCCTTCGTGGCCATCATCCTCAGCGTGTATATGCCCGCCCCCTTGGAGGGGGGCCTGCTGCACCCCGATGCACTGGCGCTCGGCTGGCTGCTGTGGGTGGCACAGACCCTGTTGGTCATCCTGCTCGGCGGCCTATCGCTACTTTTGATGGCACGAACCTCTCGACAACACGGAGCATGAGCGCGGAGCAAGCAGTAGCAACGACGGACAAGCGTGTGGTGGACCTGGTGCAGGCACAGCGCCTGTGCAACATCTGGCGCATGAAGGGGGACCGCATCGTGTTCACCAACGGGTGCTTCGACATCCTGCACCGCGGGCATGTGGAATACCTCCAGGAGGCTGCGGCACTTGGTGACCGGTTGGTGATCGGCCTGAACAGCGACGCCAGTGTACGCCGCCAGAACAAAGGCCCCGAACGCCCGCTGAACGATGAGCAGAGCCGGGCGAAGGTCCTGGCCGCCCTCCGTCTGGTGGATGCCGTGATCATCTTCGACCAGGACACCCCGCTGGAGCTGATCCAAGCGCTCGGACCCGATGTGCTCGTAAAAGGCGGTGACTGGTCCGAGGACCGGATCGTGGGCGCCGAGCTGGTGAAGGCCCGAGGTGGTGCGGTGCACAGCTTGAAGCTCGTGGATGGATTCTCCACCACCGCACTGGTGGACAAGATCAGGCGCGTCTGAATCGCGGCAGTGCCGGCTGACCCATCGTTGTTCATGGGCATCACCATCCATTTCTCCGGCACGCTCCGCTCCATGCACGACCAGCCCAAGGTCTTTCGCATGGTGCAGGAGCACGCCCAGGAGTACGGCTGGGAGGTGCGTACGGTCGAAGACCCTGATGGCACGCTCTACTTCATGCGCAATGGCGTGGTGGAGCCCTATGAAGGCCCGGTCTCCGGATTGGTGGTGGAAGCGCACCCTGCCTGCGAACCGCTCTTCCTGCTCTTCGACCACGCGGGACATGTGCAGCAGGCCTTGAAGACGCAGCATGCGCCGCGTGAAGTGCATGTGCAGTTCGTACGGCTGCTGGCTTCGATGGCACACCTGTTCGCTGCATGGGAGGTGCGGGACGAAGGCGGCTATTGGGAAACCCGGGATGAACAGCTCCTGCAGGACCGTCTCGACCGGCTCGCCCAATTGAACAGCGCCCTGCCAACACCTGTCGGGCCACTCCCCCACCCGCCTTCGGGCCCCGAACTGAACTGATCCCATGGCCAAGGTCCGTTCCCAATTCGTCTGCCAAAGCTGTGGCTCGGCCTTCCCCCAATGGACCGGCCAATGCTCCAGCTGCAAGGCGTGGAACACACTGGTGGAGGAAGTGCGCGACCGGGTGGAGGAGAAGCGCGGCACGCCGGCGAGCGTGAAGGGGCGCAACCCCAAGCCGGTGGCCATCGAGGACATACCGGCACAGGATGGGCCGCGGGTACCGATCACCGATGGTGAGCTGGCGCGTGTGCTGGGTGGCGGCATCGTACCTGGCAGCATCACGCTCATCGGCGGCGAACCAGGCATCGGCAAGAGCACCCTTTTGCTGCAGACCGCGCTGCGGAATCCACATCTGAAGACGCTGTATGTCTCGGGGGAGGAGAGCGAGCACCAAGTGAAGATGCGGGCGGAAAGATTAACGGCCGCAGGCCCCAACGGATCTTCGGCCGCATCGCACGCAGCGTCGACCCATCGGGTCGACCTATCCGGTGCGAACGGCTGCTTCGTGCTCACCGAGACCAACACGCAGAACATCTTCAAGCACATCGAGGCACTGGAGCCCGGCCTTGTGGTGATCGATAGTGTACAGACGCTCCATACGGCCACCCTGGACGCGAGCCCCGGCAGCGTGGGCCAGGTGCGCGAATGCACGGCGGAGATCATGCGCTTCGCCAAAGCCAGCGACATCCCCTTCGTGCTCATCGGCCACATCACCAAGGATGGCTTCATCGCGGGACCGAAGGTGTTGGAGCACATGGTGGACTGCGTGCTGCAGTTCGAGGGCGACCGCGACCATGCCTACCGCCTGCTGCGGCCGCTGAAGAACCGCTTCGGCAGCACCAACGAACTGGGCATCTACGAGATGCACGGCACGGGCCTGGCCGCCGTGGAGGACCCCAGCCAGGTGTTGCTCGGCGACCGGCGCGAACGGCCCAGTGGGGTGGCGGTGAGCGCAACACTGGAAGGCCAGCGTCCCCTGCTGATCGAGGTGCAGGCACTGGTGAGCAGCGCGGTCTACGGCACACCCCAACGCAGCGCCACCGGCTTCGACCTGCGGCGGATGAACATGCTGCTGGCCGTGCTGGAGAAGCGATGCGGGTTCCGCTTGGGACAGAAGGACGTGTTCCTCAACCTGGCCGGTGGCTTCCGCGTGGAGGAGCCCGCCATCGACCTGGCCGTGGTGTGTGCCGTGCTCAGCAGCAATGCGGACATCGCCATTCCCATGGATACGGCCTTCTGCGGCGAGGTGGGACTCACCGGCGAGATCCGCCCCGTGACCCGAACGGAGCAGCGCATCGCAGAGGCGCAGAAGCTCGGGTTCGCGCGCATCTTCGTTCCCAAGGGCACCAAAGGCATCGGGCCCACCAAGGGCATCGAACTGGTGCAGGTGGGTCAGGTGAACGAGGTGCTCGGCGCCCTCTTCGGGTAGACCTACTGCACGATCAGCCGCTGCACTTCACTGCGCTCACCCTGCTGCACCTGCACAAGGTACATGCCAGGGGCCAATGCCTCGTCGCGGCGATACTCCAGCCCTTCGGTCGGGGCTTCACTGCCTCCGCCCAGCTGCACCACTTCACGGCCATCGATCGTGAGCAGGCGCACCAGGAACGCTTCCTCCGGCTGCAGGCCCGACACACGCACGGTGAAAGGCCCTGCGCTGGGGTTGGGGTACAGCAGCAGCTCGATCGCAGCCTCTTCGTACTCCATCGGCAGCTCCTCCTCCGACCCGTTCATTGCGATGACGGATGCGGCGGCGGGACAGGTGAGGAAGCCATTGCCCGGCGAGCCCTGGTAGTAGTTGTAGTTGATGTTGAGCAGCGCCGCATTGATCGTGTTCAACCCATAGGTCGATGAGCACCCCCCGATCTCCGCATCCGCCTGCGCCACCAACTGCTGTACCGTCCACCCGGCAAAGACGCCCGTGCCGATCACCATGTCCTTGAGCATCGCTGCGCTCGGGCTGAAAGAGGGGTTCACTTCATCAAAGCGCATCGAGAGCTTCAGCGCCACAAGTTCAGCCGCAAGGTTGTTGCTGTATCCCGCACCGGGGTTGGTCAGCGTTCCACCAGGCAACAGCCCGATCGACCCATAGGAAGGAAGGAATGCACCGACCGCCGCGGCGGTGGTGAGCCGTAGCAGGCGGTTGCCACACCCGATGGTCAGGTAGCCCGATGCCGGGAAGGCCGCCGCGAAGTTGCTGTTCATGTAGGCGGCAGGATCGTACCCGTTGCTGTTGGCGCCCCACGTGCCCTGCGACTCGGCTCGGATGCCCGTGCAGTTGACCGGTGTGGGCAGGGTGATGCTTACGGAACCGCTCCGCCGACAACCGGTAGCCGCGGTGACCGAGACACTGTATGTGCCGGAGGTGGTCACCGTGGCGGTCGCGGTGGTCTGGACCGGCGAGGTGCTCCACATGTAGGAATAGGGAGCCGTGGCACCGCTGGCGACCACCGATACCGTCCCGTTCGCGGGTGAGGCACTGAGGCTCAGGCTTGGCAGTGGGTTCACCGTGACCGCCACAGCGCTGGAAGTGGTCATGGAACCGGACACTGTACGAACCACCGTGTAGCTTCCCGTCTGGTTGGCGGTGTACGAAGCGGCGGTGGCACCGGCGATATTGGTATTGTTCCTGCGCCATTGGTACGTGGCACCGCTCACCGTGCTGGCGCTCAGCACCACTGATGATCCGGAGCAGAACGTGGTGGGACCATTGGCCGTGACGGTCAACGCCGTGGAGCCCGTGACCACCACGTTCAACGCTGGTGAGGTGGAACTGCATCCATTGATAGTGCGCACGACCGTGTAGCTGCCACCTTCGCTCACCGTGATGGTGTTGCTGAACGTGGACCCCGTGATGGCCGTTCCGTTGCGGTACCAAACAAAGCTCGATCCACTGGACCAGGTCGCATAGAGCGCCACGCTTCCCCCTTGTGCGAAGGTGGTGGCGCCACCCGGCTGAATAACGGTGCTGGCTCCTTCGCCCACACTGATGATGACGGGGCCGGACGTTGCGGAGCATCCGGAGACCGAGCGCTGCACGGTGTAGCTGCCGGCCTGGGTGGCCGTGTAACTGGATGACGTGGCGCCGCCGATCACTGTTCCGTTGCGGAACCAGACATAGCTGGAACCGCTCCCCGTGGTGGCATTGAGCACCACGCTGCCACCTGTGCAGAAGCTGGTGGGTCCGGCGGCCGAGATGCTCACCGTTGGTCCTGCGGTGACCGCCACCGTGAGCGCCGAAGAAATGGCACTGCATCCGCTCACGGTGCGTTGCACGGTGTAACTGCCGGCCTGGGTCGCGGTATAGCTCGCAGCCGTGGCGCCACTGATCGCCGCTCCGTTCCTGTACCAGACATAGCTGGAGCCGCTTCCCGTGGTGGCATTGAGCACGACGCTACCGCCACTGCAGAAACTCGTGTTGCCCGCAGCCGTGATGCCAACAGTGGGCTGCGTGCCAATGGTCACGCTTACACCTCCGGAGAGCCCTGCGCAGCCCCCTACCGTGCGCTGCACGGTATAGGTGCCAGCCTGCGTGGCCGTGTAGCTGGAGGAGGTGGCGCCGCCGATCGCCGTTCCGTTGCGGTACCACACATAGGTGGAGCCGGCGCCAGTAGTGGCGTTCAGCAATACGCTTCCGCCCGTGCAGAAGCTGGTGGATCCGGCCGGGGTGATCGACACCTGGGTGGCCTGTGGCGTACCGATGCACTGGCAATTGGCGCTCCACTTGTCATTGATGGTGCAGGGGTCCCCGTCATTGCAACTGGCGCCGGGGAGCGCACTGCCACCGGCCACACCCTGGCAATCAAGCGTAGCCGAACCCGAGCCGGAGGTCGTGCCGATGGCACCCAGGGACAGGTCGAAATAGCTGCCGCTCTGAGTAACGCGCAACTTCACGGCCCTCACCATGTACTGTCGGCCCGGCACGAAAGGAATGGTTCCAGGCTGGTGGCTTGTCCCCGTCACCGGCGAGGTGGTGATCCGGCTGGGAACACCAGTGGCCGGATCAATGGCGTAAAGGTGATAGCCTTGCACGCTCTCCGTGGAGGCGGTCCAGCTGAAGGCGGCATAACCGTTCGCGTTCACGATGGACAAGTTGGTGGGGGGCGCCGTCATCTGCATGCGCAGGGAGGGATCCCCCATGAGCCCAAGGTGGGCGCGACCGATGGAGCCCTGCCAGCCATCCGTAAGGGGCAGGTAGAGACTCGCATTGTTCATGGTGCGCCACGCGCTGTAACCGATGTTCAGCCCCATGCCCATGTGGTGGAAGTACCAGGCGGGAATGGCGGCCCAGCAGTTGGTGAGGCACTGTCCACTGGCGAGCGGAGCACGGAGGAAGTTGTTCGTGTTGTCCCAGTCGCCGAAGTAGCTGCCAAAGGACATGTTGAACACACCGTTCATCTGGACACCACCGGCATAGGTCTCGGTGGTGGCGATGTTGTTGGCGCCGTTGTAGGTGAGCGTGCTCCCCACATAGGCCTGCAGGCCACCACCGCTGGAATAGGTCCACAGGTAGCTCTGGCCATTGACGAAGGTGTGAAAGGCTTCGCCGTAAGGATAGGGCGCGGTGATATTGGCGGGCCCCACCAACGGAGCAAGGGAGCGCCAGCCACTGGCGGCGAGCGGGTTGGACACCCACTGGAGGTTGTCGAAGATGATGCCCCGTTCCTGGGGCGTAAAGCCCTTCACCTTGAAGGAGTGCAGCTTGTTCAAGTAGCTCCGAAGCAACTCCGTCTCGCTCTGGCCGAATGCGGGCAGGTCGGAGAGGTCGACACGGCCCACCTGCAGCTCGAGGTCCGAGGGGAATTGGGATTGGTCGAACCTGCCATCTCCGGGAACGTTGCGGTTCTCCGCCCGCTGGGCATTGGAGTTGTTGATGGAGTTGTCCGTCCAGGTGCCCGTCAACTCGCCGTAGTAGCCATCGCAGGGCCACGCGCCGGTATGCTCGCCATGCCCATCAGGTGCTTGGTTCCCGGAGTAGGGCACCGGAACATGACCCAGGAGGAAGAGCGCCTTCACATTGCCAGGGTCACTGTTGTACAACCCCATCACCGTATTGCGCACGGACTGCACCGAAGCGGTGCGGCTCACATCACTGCGGAGCACGGTCCAGCCATCTGCCAGCAGATCGCGCTCCAGTTGCTGGATCTCGTTCGCCAGTGGCGCAGCCATCGTATTGTCCACCAACAGGATGAGCTTGCCCCGGCTGTCAACGGCCGGCACCTCGATACCGGTGGCGATGTAGCCATTGCCGGTCACGCCACCGGCCACGCGGACCACACGATACTCGTACAGGGTCCCGACCGCGACGGCGTTGTCCTGGAACTGGGTGGCGGAAGCCGTGACCGTGGCGTATGCACTGCCCCATGTGTTCGCAGCGAGCGTCTTCCGATAGACCGTTATGGAGCTGGTGCTGGAGAGGGCTGTCCAGTTGAGGGTGATCCGGGCCGGCGAGCTCTGCACGGATGCCCAGAGCTGTACTGAAGCGCGCTCCGAACTGGTCTGTGCCATGGCAAGCGCGGGCAGCAGCAGGGTGGCGATGATCACCGACCACCACCAGACATGCCCGAGACGGTCCGGTGTCCGCTCGGATCGCTCGTTCGCGGTGGTCCAAAGGAGGGAACCGATCACATGGAGGGTGTTGCGCATCATTCTCATGGTCCTTGCGGGAGGTTCGCTTTCGTTGGGCGGGGGGCAAAGATCCGTTGAACGTGGACGCCGCGCCACTGCCTGGAACCTGCGCCATTCGGGGCTTCGGGGCGGTTCTGGCGCCCTTGGCGCCCGGTTCGTCGAGGAACCATCCCGGCTCGGCAGGTCCGCTGCCCGGTACAGCAGTTTTCCACGATCCGACGAACGCCCCCCGAACCCCGCTCAATCACCTTGAGCACCCCGTTTGCGCTTCAACATGCCCTGCGCTGCATAGCGGCCCATGGCGAAGGCCCCCTGAAGGAGATAGCCGCCAGTGGGTGCGTCCGTATCGAGCATTTCGCCCGCCACGAACCACTGCGGATGGCGCAACAGGGACAGGTCCAGTGCGACCGCCTCCAGGGCGATGCCCCCAACGGTGCTGATGGCTTCCTCAAGGGGGCGAAGTCCTGTGACGGGCACACGAACGGACTTCAGGTCGACCGCCCATTGGTTGCCGTCCAGGAAGCGCTCCCTGGGGGTGAACGCCTTGAAGAAGGCCATTGCCGTGCGGTCCAGTCGGAGTGCCGCCGGCCGCTCGTGCCACCGCGTGGAACGCAGCTTGTCCGCAATAGCCTCCCTGGTCAGGTCAGGCTTCAGGTCGATGAGGAGCTCAGCGGAGGTGCCGACCCTCAACGCTTCGCGCAACCAAGGCACCAGCGGGTATATCACATTGCCTTCCGATCCATGTTCAGTGATGGTGAGCTCCCCTCGCAGAGAATGTGGGCCAGCGCTCGCCCGGATGTTCTTCAATGGCTTGCCAGCATGGATCCGCAGACCTGGCGGCAGCGGCATCTCCACCCCGCAATTGGATGCCTCGAAGGGCCGTGTGGCCACCCCGATGGCCGTGAAGTGATCCCGCCAATCACCAATGGACCCGGTTACCGGCCAGGAGGCACCACCGAGAGCGAAGAGGCAGTAAGGGTGCTCCAACGCGAACCGCAGGCCACCCACCTCCACCAGTGGCCTCGGTCGTGCATCGAACCCCACGAATGCATGGCCTGTGTGGAGGTGCACACCCAGATCGATCAGGTGTTCGCGGACCCGCCGCAGTACTTCGGCAGGCCGAATTCCGCGTTGGGGGAACACCCGTCCACTGGTCCCCACGAAGGAATCCACACCCAGGCTGCGCAACCAGGTACGCAGTTCCATCGGGCCGAACTCCTCGACGATCGGACGCATGCGCTCCAGCGGAGCGTAATGGGCCAGGTGGGCGTCACTGGCATTGGTGAGGTTCAGACCGCCCGCACCGGCCACGAGGAACTTGCGGCCGAGGGTCCGCTGCCGCTCGTACAGATCCACCTGTACATGCGGGGCCAGGGTCGCAGCGGCCATCATGCCGGCCGGACCTCCTCCGATGATCGCAACCCTATCCACCAAGGCGGGTCGCTGTTGGTGGAAGGGAGATCACTCCTTCACCAGGTTGTACAACTCCTTCAGGTCGGGTGCCAGGATGATCTCGATCCGCCGATTGCGGGCCTTGTCCGAGGGGTCCACCGGAACGTACTCGCCACGACCGGCCGCTGTGACACGCACGGGGTCCATGCGGCTGGTCTCCTGGATCAGCCGTACCACACTTGTTGCGCGCAGCACGCTCAGGTCCCAGTTGTCCTTCAGGCTGCCCCCAGGCTGTACCTTGTCCGTGTCGGTATGCCCCTCCACCAGGACGTTCAGGTCGGCTTCGTTCTCGATGGCCTTCGCCAGTTTGCCGATCAGTTCACGTCCCTTGGCATCCACGGCGTAGCTGCCACTGGGGAAGAGGAGCTTGTTGTCCATGCTCACATAGATCCGGCCATTGCGCTGTTCCACGGTCAGGCCCTTGCCTTCAAAGCCGGTGAGCGCGGTGCTCACGCGATCCTTGAGTGCACGCATGGCAGCGTCCTTGCTGGCCAGTTCCGCACGCAGTTCGGTGAGGGCGGCCTCGCGATCCGCCAGTGCTGCCTCCTTCTCATTCACCCGTCGCGCAAGGGCGTTCACCGAATCCTCCTTGTTCATCAGATCGAGCCGCAGGCTCTCCAAGTCGGTGAGCAGCTTCCTGTTCTCGCTGCGGTCACCTGCCAGCAGTTTGTTGTACTTGTCGAGCAGTTCGTTGTTCAATTGATTGATCTTGTCGTACTGCACGGTCATCTGCCGCAGCGATGTGCCGAGCACCGTCGTGTCGCGACGCAACTCCTCCACCCGCTTGGTGTTCTCGGCATCACGGGCCTTGATCTCCTCCAAGGCTGCCTGGGCGTCCCGGGCGCGGACGTTGGCGGCATCCACCTCACCCTGCATGGTGCGCACCCTTGTCTCGGACTCCTCGTATTTGCGGGCGGGTACACAGGCTGCGATGGCACTGCTGATGAAAACCAGGGCGGAAAGGGAGCGAAGGGTGAGGTGCATGGCCGGACGGAGATCGATGGGCGATCAAAGTTCGGGTGGATCAGCCACGACCAAGCCTTCATGCAACACTATTTTTGAACAGTACGTTGATGTGGTCAGCAATGATCCATTGCTGATCTCCGAACCCATCATTTGCCATGCTCAACAAACATTGGGCAACGATGCCCGCGTTCGACCTTGAGCTGAAACGCTATCAATTGCTGGCCTTCCTGCAACGGGTGCAGCGTGGATTCGATGCGCACAAGGTCTATCCGTACCTGACGGAACTTCGCATGCAACTGGAGGACCTGGTGAACCTGCATCGCAGCAGGGGGTCGTCCCAGCGCCTGAGGCAGGGAGATCTGCTGGGGCTGGACCTGCGACAACGTCGCCTGCTTTACACCCGCGCGGAGGACCCCGCTTTCCTGGAGGTGGTGGATGAATTGCTGGAACTGGCCCTGCCCGATGTGCAACAACATACCAACGCGGGAGAGGACCTGCGTCGGTCGCTCCTGACCGAACTTCGCATCACACCTGTCGGCCTGCAACCGATGCACCAGTATGAAGGATGGCTGCTGCTCCGGGAAGGTACGGAGGCAAGGGCGTACAGCTATTCCATCCCCTGGGTGGTGAGCACGGCGCTCTTCGATCCCGCCATGCAGGTGCGCACACGTTTCGTCACAAGCTTCACCTGGGGCTCCATGAGCCAGCTGAAGCACCTCCGTCAGCGCCTGGAGGGACTATGGCCATCAACGCATTGGGTGGCGACCTACGCATTGGAGAGCGAGCGCGAACTGCCCCGGATGGAAACACTGCTTCCCCTCGCGCGCCATCTCCTGTTCGAGCGGATCGCGTTGGTCACTGGACCCGACGGTCGAACCAGGCCGAACGCAGTTGAAGGAAATCCATCCCATTGACCGGCAGATCACGCACCCAGGGCTGAACCACCCGCGTCATCCGCTCGTGGTAGATGGGCAGCACCGCCATGTCCTCCATCACGATCCGTTCGCAGCGTGCGAGCAGGCGCATCCGCTCACGCCCATCAATGGTGGATTGGGCTGCAAGAAAATGGTCATCGAAGAGCTCATTCCGGTAGCGTGTGCTGTTCAGGAAGGAGGGCTCCGATGTATCGACCGGTGCATTGCGACCATAGAAGAGGGCAAGGAAATTCTCCGGATCCGGGTGGTCCGCCACCCAGCCCTCACGCCAGAACTGGGCCTGCCCTCGTTCCACCTGGCCAAAGTGTTGCTCAGCGGGAAGCACACTGATCACCACTTGTACGCCGAGGTTGCGCTCCAACATGGCCTGCACCGCACCCGCAACACGCACATACGCTGGCCCATCGCTGTTCACCTGGAGGAACACCGCTGGCAGGTCGCGACCCGATGCATACCCAGCATCCCGGAGCGACCGTTGGGCCTGCACGGGGTCGTACTCCAGCATGGGCACCGAGTCATACGGGTAATCCGTGAACCCCGGGGGCACCACGCCATGCTCAGCAGGCAGTGCCAGGTCGCCCAGGAGTGAATCCACCAAGGCCTTCCGATCAATGGCCAGAGAGAAGGCCTTGCGCACACGCACATCCTCGAACGGTGCCATGCCGCGCGAGAACCCATAGAACTGGACCGACATTCCCGGCGCGCTGAGCACAACGGGCTGTTCCGCCCCTTCCTTGGTCAAAGCGGTCAGGTCGGTGCTGTCAGGTTCGTTGAAGAGCGTCAGTCGTCCCCGCTTGAAAGCCTCCCACTCCTTCGCACGGTCCTGTTCGAAGGTCACACGAACGCCATCAAGGAACGGAAGCTGATTGCCATGTGCATCGCTGTCCCAGTAGCTCCCATTGCGCTCCAGCACCAGCGAGGTGCCTTGCTTGAGGGTCCGCAGCTGGAACGGGCCCGTGCCCACCGGGTTCCATGCGGCCTCGGCGCCATGGTGCTCCACCATTTCCCGGGGATAGACCCAACAGCCCTGATGGGCCAGCACCTGCAGAAAGGTGGCGGAGGGGGCCCGCAATGTGATGCGGAAGCGCCCATCGTCAAGCAGCTCCAATCCCTTCACGGGGGGGGGCTCCTTACCCGCCAGGACGGCATTGATGCGCGACCCCGCCCCGAGCACAAGGTCCTGGAAGAGCCACGACAGTTGGTTCTGGGGGCCTGGTGTGCACAGCGCGGTGAAACAGTACAGGACATCCTCTCCGCTCATTTCGCGGCCCCTGCCATCCGCAAAGCAGGCATTGTCGTGGAACCGGACATCCTGGCGCAGGGTGAACGTATACACCGTGCCGGTAGGATCCACCTCCCATTCGGAGGCGAGCGCCGGTCGGATGCTCAGGTCCTCGCCTTCAATGCGCACCAAGCCTTCGTAGATCTGAGCTGCAATGCGATAGGCCGATAGCTGGGTGATCCCCAACGGGTAAAGACCCCGTATGGGCGAGGGCTCGTTGAAGCTGAACACCCCACCGTACAGCCGGCCTCCCTCGCCTTCCGCCACCCGGTACGGCTGCTCAGGGGGAGCGCATGCCATCCATGGAATGAGCCCCAAAAGGAGCACTGACAGACGTACGAAAGGTGGCGGCTTCACGGCTGGCAAAAGTACCGGGCAGGTCCTTGGGCCTTCCACCGGTAACTTGGTCACCATCAACACACCACTGGTGAAGAACCCGGGGCGGCCCTTGCCCTTCGGATAATTTTTGCGCCGCCGCTCCGTATGTCAGCTGTGTCCCGTTCATGCCGGTCACTTGGTCCGCCACGCAGCGGACATGTGCTGCTGGCCCTGCTGGCCTGGTGGTGGGCGCTGGCAGCGCTGGGTCAGCCCCTGTCCAATCTGCGCGAACGCTGGATAAGACCAGGCGCTGACACGCTGATGCTGGACACCCTGAGCATCGCACCGGGCTCCCTGCACATCCTTGCCGATGGGCGCGAGCTTCCTCCCGATGCCTTTGCCCTGGACCCGTTCCGTGCGCGCCTGTTCCTTCCGAAGGGACCCGATTCGGTGCTCGTGCGCTACCGTGTGCTCGCCCTGGACCTCTGGCGGCCCGTGCAGCACAAGGACCCTGCAGCTCTCATCACCATCGGCAACGACCGCATCGACCCCTTCAAATATGAACCGCCACGCGGCACCGAGGACCTCCTTGGGATGCGCGGGCTCCAACGGTCGGGCAGCATTTCGCGCGGGGTGCTGTTCGGCAACAACCAGGACCTATCGGTGAACTCCTCGCTGAACTTGGAACTGAGCGGTCAACTCAGCGACCGCATCGGTGTGGTCGCTTCTGTCACGGACAACAACATCCCCATCCAGGCTGGCGGCAACACCGCAGAGCTGCAGGATTTCGACCAGGTCTTCATCAAGCTGTTCGAAGAGGGGGCTCCAGGGCGGGGCACTGCCTGGGAGCTCATCGCGGGGGATTTCGTACTGCAGCGACCGCGAAGTCACTTCATGACCTACATGAAGAAGAACAAGGGACTGAGCTTCGATGCCCGCACCGACCTTGGCGCAAAAAGCACCGGCCGTTCCGGTGTGAGCGTCGCCATCAGCAAGGGCAAGTTCGCGCGCAATGTCGTTCAGGGCCAGGAAGGTGTCCAGGGGCCCTATCGCCTCCGTGGCGAAGCGGGTGAACTCTTCATCATCGTGCTGTCGGGTACCGAACGTGTCTACATAGACGGACAATTGTTGGACCGCGGACAGGAGAACGACTACATCATCGACTACAACACCGCGGAGGTCACCTTCACGGCCAAGCGCTTGATCACCAAGGACCGCCGTATCACGGTCGAGTTCCAGTACTCGGATAAGAACTATGCCCGTTCGCTGGTGCGGGCGAACAGCAGCCAGACCTTTGGCAGAAGCACCCTCCACTTCGATCTCTTCAGCGAACAGGACCACCGCAACCAGCCCCTGCAACAGCAGTTGAGCGAGGACGAGCGTGAAGTGCTGCGCCTGGCGGGTGACGATCCGTTCGCCGCCACCGTTAGCGGCGTGGACAGCACCGGCTTCCTTACCGACCAAGTACTCTACCGCCCTGTTGATTCGCTCGGCTACTCGCCGGTCTATGTCTATTCCACATCACCCGACAGTGCCTTCCTCCGCATCACCTTCTCGCCCGTGGGTGCGGGCAATGGCGACTATGTACAGCAGGATTTCACCCCCAACGGTCGCGTGTTCCGCTGGGTGGCTCCCGATACGGTGAACGGCCTGCTGGTGCAACGAGGCGACCATGCGCCGCTGCGCGTGCTCATTGCCCCGCGAAGCCAGCAGATGATGACCCTTGGCTTCGAGCATGCAGCTGGAAAACGCACCCGCATCCGCAGTGAGCTCAGCTATACCAACCTGGACCGCAACACCTTCAGCAGTGCCGATGAGGGTGATGACCAGGGCCTCGGCCTGATGGCGGCAGTGGAGCACGCCATTCCGATCAGTGCCAGGGACAGCAGCCTGCAGTTGACGCTGGCCGGCGACCTCGAGGCCGTAACAAGCGACTTTCGCGCGGTGGAACGCTACCGAACGGTGGAATTCGAACGGAATTGGAACGTGCAGGGTCGACCATTGATCGGTGAACAGATCCTCACCAACGGCCTGGTGGGCATCCGGGGCGCCAAGCTGGGCAACCTGAGGGCCGGCCTGGGGAGCTTTCGTGCCGGCGAGACACAGACCGGCCTGATGCAGCAGCTGTTCAGCGATATCCACTGGCGACGAACAGACCTGGTGGGGCAGGCCAGCAGGTTGATCACAACGGGTGCATTGAACAGCGACTTCCTGCGACACAAGGGTCTGTTCCGCCAACGCTTCAAGCATTTCACACTGGGCTACCAGGACGAACATGAACGGAACCGCTTCCGGCCCGACAGCACCGATGCACTGCTCCCCGGCAGTTACCAGTTCCACGAGTGGGAGGCCTTCGTTCAGAGCCCCGATACGCAGGCAACGCGCTGGCGCGTGGCGGGTGGACAACGCATGGACCGGGCCTTGCGCAACAGCGGTCTGGCCACCGCGACCGAGGCCACTTCCTACAGCATCGACCTGGGCTTCGGCAGGGATCCACGCAACAGGCTGGCAACGCGCTTCACCTACCGGCGGCTGGAGATCATTGACAGCTCGCTCACCAGCCAACGCCCGGAGAACACCTACCTGGCCCGGATGGACTACGATGCGAACATCGGCAAGGGCTTTGCCGTGATCGACCTGTTCTATGAATTCGGGTCGGGACTTGAACTGCGGCGGGAATACATCTATGTGGAAGTGCCGGCCGGCCAGGGCCTCTACATCTGGATCGACTATGACGGCGACGGCGTGAAGGACCTCAACGAGTTCGAGCTGGCCAACTTCGGCTATGAGGCGAACTACCTGCGCGTCTTCGTACCGAGCAACAATTACATACGCACGTTCAGCAACCAGCTGAGCGCATCCGTTGACCTCCGACCTGCTGCGCGGTGGTTGGACCGGGAGGGAGTTCGCGGCTTCCTGGCCCGATTCTCGGACCTCGCGTCCTACCGCTCCGACCTTCGCAGCACCACCGATGAACTGGCCCGTGCCATGGTGCCGGTGGCAGTGGACCTGCTGGACAGCAACCTCACCGCATACACCTCCTCCGCACGCAACAACCTCTATTTCGACCGCACCAGCCGCTCCTGGAGCGTGGACCATGCCTGGCAGCGCGACCAAAGCCGCTCCCTCCTGCTCAATGGGTTCGAGTCGAGATCACGCGAGTTCAACACCCTCCATGGACGCTGGAACACGACCCGCCACTGGACCCTTGAAGTGGAGCTGGAACAGGGGCGCGTGACCAACAGCTCAGACCTGCTGAGCGGTCGCTCGTTCGCCATCGGACAGCGCGGTGTGAAACCCAAGCTCACCTGGCAACCGAACACATCCTTCCGGGCGACCGGCACCTTCAGGTACGTGGAGAAACAGAACCGACCCGAGTTCGGGGCAGGCTCCACGGAAGCGCAGGACCTGGGTATCGAACTTCGCTACAACACGGTCGGGAAGGGCAGCCTGCTGGCCACCGTCAATCTGGTGGACATCCGTTTCGAGGGGCAGGAGAACACACCGCTGGGCAATGAACTCCTGAACGGCCTGCGGCCTGGCACCAATTATACCTGGAGCATGGCGCTGCAACGCAACCTGAGCAACAACCTGCAGGTGGACATCACCTATAATGGAAGACGCAGCGAAGGGCTCCCCGTGGTGCATGTCGGCGGTGCACAGGTACGGGCCTTTTTCTGAGCCGCGGTCGGCATTTCCCTGAACGAACAGGCCCCCGGGTCCGCCGGGGGCCTGCACTGCTGTCCTCGGTCGATCACTTCAGGTCGAAGTTCGCCTTCGAAACCAATGCGCCGGACTCGTAGATCTCCACCAGGTACTGGCCGGTACGCATCGCGCTGGTACCGGTCCAGAAGATGCAGACGTCCACCGGTTCGTTCTGATAATTCACTTCCCGGCGGGCGCTGAACTCCCCCTCCACCCCATTGAACTTGAACCGGTTGTTCGCATCGGTGGCGGGAAGTACCGTTCCATCAGGACTGATCACCCGCATGAACAAGACCTTGTCACCAGCGGAGGTGATCCTGTTCTCACCCAGGGTGAAGCAGCACTTCACCATCTCGGCCTTGCTGGCCCGATCGGTATCCACCTGCTTGCCGTTGTTACGCATGAACAGGGCTCCCGCATTGATGCTGGTCGTATGCAGCACACTGCCTTTGGCGATCTTGCCCTCCAAGTCCTGCTTCTGGGTGGAAAGAGCCTCTTTTTGTGCCTTTTCCTCGCCCAGCTCCTGTTTGATCGTCAGGTTCTCAGCGGTCAGCAGTTGGTTCGCTTGGTTCAGGGAGTCGATCGTGACCACATAGCCCTTCATGATCTTCCGCAGCGTCTCCGCCTCCTTCCTGGCCTTGGAGAGGTCATACGTGCCACGCTTTACACGGTCCAGCAACTCCTCGATCTGCGCCTTCTGCGCTTCCATTTCGGTGGTCAGCTGTTCGTTCTCGGTTTTCAGGGTATCGTAGCTGGCGAGCATGTTCTCCAACAGATGGGTCACGTTGTCCTTCTCACTGGTGATGGTCTCCACCTGCTGCTGGGTGGACTCCACCTCCTTGCCACGCTGCATCAGCAGCCACAGCATGACCACGTTACTGATCAGGAGCAACACCACCAAGAGGAGGAGGCCCGTGTTCGATCGGTTCTTATTGTCGGTTGCCGGTGCGGGGCTTTGCTGCTCCATGGTCGCTTCTTCGGATGGGTGCGCTAAATTAGGTTCGCCTCACAAGGGCCCTGGTCATGGAACGCGAACGCTTATCAACAAAGTATTGAACCCCGCACCCGTCACCTTAAGCAGTTGGCTCAACGACTTCGTGGGGCTCCTTGTACCGAGGCTCTGTCCAGCCTGCGACAAAGCCCTGATGACATTCGAAGAGGTCCTCTGCCTGGACTGCCTGGCCGACCTCCCACGCACCCGGTTCCATCATGATCCCGGGAACAAAGTGGAGCAGCTCTTCTGGGGGAAGGTCCAGCTGCATGCGGCGAGTTCCTTCCTTCAATTCTCCCGGAGCGGAAAAGTGCAGGGGATGCTCCACCAGTTGAAATACCGGAAGGACCGCAAAGTGGGCATCCTGCTGGGTCGGCTGATGGCGGAAGAGCTTCGCAATGAGCCGCGCTTCCAGGACGTGGACGCTTACCTGCCGGTGCCACTCCACCCCCGCAAGGAACGCAAACGGGGGTACAACCAGAGCCGGATCCTGGCTGAGGGAATGGCCGATGGCTGGCCCAAGCCGATCCTGGGCCGTGAGCTCATGCGCGTGGTGCGCACTCCTTCTCAGACAAGGCGCGGAAGACTGGAGCGCTGGATGAACGTGAAGGAGGCCTTCCACCTGCCCGACCCGGAAGCGCTGCGCGGCATGCACCTGCTCATCATTGATGATGTGGTGACAACGGGTGCCACTGTGGAAGGTTGCATCAAAGCCCTTGAACAGGTGCCCGATGTACGGATCAGCCTGTTCACGGCCGCTTGCGCCTGAGCCGGTACCTTTGTCACATGTCCTCTTCGCTGGTCCTTCCCCCCACTGCGGACCGTGCCAGCAGGTATGCCGCACTCGAGCCCCAGCTGCACGCGCTCATCAATGAAGGGCCCGACCGAGTGGCCGCCATGGCCAACGCTGCCGCCGCGATCCATGAAGCGTTCGGGTGGCACTGGGTCGGCTTCTACCGGGTGATCGGGGATGAGCTCGTGCTCGGGCCGTTCCAAGGGCCCGTGGCATGCACACGCATCGCCAGGGGACGGGGCGTGTGCGGCACCGCTTGGGAAACCGGCCATATCCAGGTGGTGCCCGATGTGGACCGTTTTCCCGGTCACATAGCGTGCAGCGCCCTGTCCCGGTCCGAGGTGGTGATCCCTCTGCGGGACCGGTGCGGAAGGATCGCCGCTGTCCTCGATGTGGACAGTGCCCTGCTGAACGATCTTGACGCGGCTGATGCGACCGCCCTTGAGCGCCTGATGTCACCCCTTGCACAATGGCTGTGAGCGTTGTTCGAAGCAGGGCCGGGGTGATCGTACTTGCCGGGCTGGTCGCCGGGTGCGCACAGGTGGCCGAGTTGAGCGGCGGGCCCAAGGACGAAGCGCCCCCCGTGCTGGTCCGATCGGTCCCCCCACAGAACGCCACCAACTTCACCGGGCAGCGCATCGTGCTGGAGTTCAATGAACGCATCCAACTTGACCGGGTACGTGACCGGCTGTTGGTATCGCCACCGCTGGAGAAGGCTCCTGATGTCCGCCTGCTTAACGCTCGCAGCGTGACCATCGACCTCAACGCGCCGCTGATGCAGGACCGCACCTACACCTTTGGCATCGGTGAGGCGATCAAGGACCTGACCGAAGGCAACCAGGCGCTGGGACTAGCCTTGGTGTTCTCCACCGGAGCTGCATTGGACAGCCTGTCCATCAGCGGCGTGGTGCGTGATGCCTTTACCGGATCGCCCCGCAAGGACATGCTGGTGATGGCCTATCCCACCGACAGCGCCGGTGCGTTCACCGGAGGTCGCCCGGCTTATGCCACACGGAGCGCTGCGGATGGCAGCTTCACCCTCATGCATCTGCGGGCGTCCAACTACCTGGTGCGAGCCCTGCATGACCTGAACGCGAACTATCGGTATGACCTGCCATCGGAAGCACTGGCCTTCCATGCTGATGCCGTCCCTGCCGGCCTGCCGGACAGCACCCAGCGGCCGGTCGAACTATACATGTTCCAAGAGGACGCTGCCGAGCAACGCATCGTGGACCAGCGTGTCCTGGTGGATGGCCAATGGATGATCATTTTGGCTCAGGAAGCGCGGGAACTGCACGTTCAGGACATTGCGCGCAGTGGAGGGACCCTGCACTGGGACGCGTATTGGAATGCGCGCCGCGACTCGGTCGAACTATGGCCCTCGGATACAACGATGCTCCGGGCCGGCAGCTATCGCATCACGGTCGATGGCCACACCCTTGACACCCTCGCATACCGCCCATTGCAGCGTATGCCGTTCAATACCGGTCTCGCTCTGGCCGGGGGCATGGAAGGCCCCTCGATCACCCTGCGTGCCTCCCGCCCATTGCGCTCCACGGACAGCACCCGGTTCATCCTGCGCGTTGACAGCGTGGAGCGTTCGGTCGGGGCCGTGATCGATGCTTCGGACCACCGTCTGATCCACCTTGGGAACCTGCTACCCGAGGCTTCCCAGGCTGTGCTCACCATCCTGCCCAAAGGGGTGCGCGACCGCTTCGACGGCAGCAATGACACGGTGCGCATCGCGCTGCAACGCAGTGGGGCCAAGGAATTGGGAACTGTGCGTATCCGGATGGCCGCGGATACCAGCCTGCAGGGCATGCGCCTCCTTCAGCTGCTGGATGGTTCGGAGCGGATCGTCCGGGAGGCCAGCGTGGACGGCGCCCAGCGGGAGGTGACCTGGGAGCGCATCGCACCGGCCACATGCTCCCTGCGCGTGATAGCGGACCTGAACGGTAACGGGCGTTGGGACCCCGGCTCGCTGGGGGAAGGAAAACAACCCGAGCGGGTGTATACCTACGACAAGCCGATCCAGGTGCGCGCGGCATGGGACCTGCGGGTGGACGTACCCCCCTTCCCCGCCGTCACCGGTCGACCCTGACCATATCCCCATCGGGCATAACCCGGAGCCCATCGATGCCGTAGAACGGCCGACGATCGCCCTGGTGGCGGTCGCTCGACCTCCATGAACGGCGCCGCAACCGCTCCTGCCTACTGCTCCATCGGCCGTGCGTTCGGCACACTGTGCCTCATCCTCTTGTCAACAGTGGTGGACGCCCAGCAGCAGGGGCCTGCAACGCGTGGCAAACGCTTCTGGACCGGCTTCGTACAGAACGGCTTCGGGGCGAGCAGCCTGAAGGCCCATGTCCTGACAACGGTCGCCACGAGTGGAACTGTCAGCATGCCGGGCACCGGCTGGAGCAGCTCATTCACCGCCGGAGCGAACGCTGTCGCCGTGATCGACATCCCATTGACAGCCGAACATTTCAGCTCCGGTGTATTGGAGCAGAAAGGGATCCTTATCACCACCCAGGACAGTGTGGATGTGCATATCGGTAGCTTCCAGAACTGGACACAGGACATGAGCCAGATCCTGCCGGAGGCATCCCTGGGTACCCGTTATAGGGTCTCCGCCAGCGCCGGTGTGCCGAACTTCAACAACCTGCACCACAGCGAATTCCTGATCGTGGCGACAGAGGACGGCACGGAGGTCACCATCACACCGACCGTCGCCACCATGGATGGCCGACCCGCGAACGTACCCTATACCATCCAGCTCGATGCGGGTGGCTCCTATCAAGTGAAGGCCCTCAGCGACAGTGGCGATCTTACCGGCAGCCTGGTCGAAGGCACGGAAGCATCCGGACCATGCCGACCTTTCGTGGTGATCGGCGGCGCCACTTGTGGTTCGGTCCCTGCAGGCTGCGCGGCATGCGATGTGGTGTTCGACCAGCTCCTTCCCCTTCCGTCCTGGGGAACGAAGTACTACACAGTGCCCGTACAGGGCGTGAACACGGCCACGTATCGCATCCTGGCGAGTGAGGACAATACGCTCGTTACGATCGGTGGTGTGGGAAGCATCGCCCTGAACGCCGGCCAGACCCATACGGTGAGCGGCAGCATCGTTCCACGCTGCATTGAGGCCGATCGGCCGATCATGGTCACACAGTTCATGGAAGGTTATGCGTGCGCCTCCATTGGAGACCCTTCCATGGTGGTCCTTTCTCCTGTTGAGCGCATCTCGCGGAACGCCTCCTTCCACGTCACCGGTTCCGCCCAGACCAACCAGTTCCGGCTATCGGTCGTCATGCCCAGCAGCGCCGTGGGAACATTTACACTGGATGGTGCCACTGTCAGCCCCACCCTGTTCCAACCCTATCCGGATTGCGCCGACCGTTCCTTCGCCAGCATCACGGTTGCTTCAGGCGTTCACCGCATTCAATCTTCCGCAGGATTCCAGGCCTACCTGTTCGGCTATGGCTGGGGCGAAAGCTATGCGACCGCGGTACATGGCATCGGCATCCCACCCGTCCAGGAGGATTCGCTCGTCTGTGGTGGAGGCACCATCACGCTGACCGCGCCCTTCCCCTTGAGCAGTGCCGTTTGGAGCAATGACGATGCCCCCTCGGTCCCGATCGGCACAGGCCCATCGATCACGCTCACCCCCTCCGGCAGCGCATCCTATACCGTGACCGGTGAGGTCGGCGCCAGTGGCTGCCCGCGTTCGTTCACCTTCCATGTCGGTGTGCCGCTCACCATCCCCACATTGCTCACCGCCAACGATCAGCCGACCATCAACGTATGCCAATACGAGGCCGTGCAGCTGTCCTTGGTCCCACCGCCGGATACGGCCTGGTTCGATATCCAATGGTCTCCTGCCGGGTCTCTTGACCACCCCGATCTTCCCGGCCCGATCGCCACACCACAGGAGGATACGTGGTACCGCGTGAACGTACAGAGCCCATCCGGCTGCGGCGACATGGTGGACAGCATCCTGGTGCAGGTGACACCCGCACAGGTCCTGGACCTGCGTGTCACGGCCATCCCGCCGGTCATTTGCGAAGGCATGAGCACCACGCTCAGTGGATCGGCACTGCGGGTCATGGCCATGGACAACTTCAATGCTGGAACTGCGCCGATCTGGACGGCGATCCAAGGAGGAGGGGCTTCACAGCTCTGCGGTTCCCACAGCGGGTCCGCTTTGCGTTTCGACGGGAACGGTCAACGCAGCGCCCAGACCATCGGCATCAACACTACGAACGGAGGTGAGGTGCGGTTCCACCTCAAGCTCGCGGAACAGCTGCCTCCTTGTGACGGCATCGAGGCAGGAGAACATGTGGTCCTTGAATACTCCACCAACAACGGATTCAGCTGGAACATACTGGCCAGCTACCTCGGGGGGCAGTTCCCCGATTTCGCGCCTGTCATACAGGTCATCCCACCTGCAGCACAGTCCCCGAACACCATGTTCCGCTTGCGCCAACTTGCCCACTCAGGCGCTGGTCAGGACAACTGGGCCTTCGATGAATTCTTCGTGGCACGCCTGGACAGCGACTGGCTCACGAACACCTGGAGCGGACCCGGCCTGAGCAGCACCAGTGCCTCCAGCTTCAGCATCACACCTGCCAGCACCGGCTGGTACCTGCTTCAGGGTGTGGACCCGACCGCTGGATGCACGTACATCGATTCCGTGCAGGTCACTGTCCATCCAGCCTTTTCCGTCGCCCTACCCGGCGACACCACCCTGTGCGACGGTCAACCGATCGTCATCCAAAGCACGGCCTCCGAAACCACCGGGGTCTCCTATCAGTGGACGCCGGTCAACGCAGGCCTGAGCGCCGTCGACGTACCTGCGCCCACTGCATCGCCCGTCTCCACCACCACCTACACCCTGCACGCATCGAATGCGTTCGGTTGTTCGAGCACGGACCAGATGACCGTGACCGTGGGTGGCCTTACCGGATTGACCGTCACTGCGGATGAGATGACGATCTGCCCAGGATCGAGCGTACAGCTGACAGCCCTGGCCACTGGTGGCACGGGGCTTACCCACGCATGGAGCGGACCCGGGATAGCGGACCCGCAAGCACCCATCACCCTTGCCTCACCATCCAACACCAGCACCTACACCTGCACCGTGACAGAAGCTGCAACTGGTTGCTCACGTTCAGCCGGCATCACCATCCATGTGAACTCCGGATACACGGCCAGCGCCGGGAATGACACACACCTCTGCTCCACGCTCGGGCATCAATTGCACGTGGACCACAATGTGCCTCAGGCGGCCATCAGCTGGCAACCGGCGACGAACCTGAACGCGGCTGACATTGCCGACCCCTCGATCGTGGTGGATGAAAGCGCCACCTACATCGTTACCGTGACCGACATCCACGGCTGCTCAGTGACCGATTCCGTCAGGGTCAGCCGACCGTTCGAAGGACTTCCGGCGGACAGCAACATTGTTCGATGCGCCGACGAGATCCCTCTTCTCAGCGCTCCCTCCACGGCAGCTTCCTACCTGTGGAACAATGGTGCCACCACCCCGGACATCCTTCCTGAAGGTGCCGGAGAACACATGGTGACCATGACCGATGCGGATGGTTGTTCCTGGAGTACCACGTTCGTGCTGGTATTGCACCCATCACCCACTGTGGACCTGGGTCCCGACCAGGCGCTCTGCGGCGTGGAGGAACTCACCCTTGCGGCAGGGCCCGCCGGCCCCTCCTACCTATGGGACCATGGAGCGACCGGGCCTGTCGCGACCATCACTGCAAGTGGCGAATATGCCGTCACTGCGACGAGCGCAGAAGGTTGCTCAGCACGCGATTCCGTGTCCATCACCCTCTCACCCGCACCGGAGGACCTGCTTGTGGACATCGCCCAATGCAGCACCACACCGGCCATCCTGGATGCCGGCAATCCGGGTGCCGCTTATCTGTGGAGCACAGGAGCCACGACAGGGACGATCGAGGTCACCGCCAGCGGCAACTATACCGTGGTGGTGACCAATGCACAGAACTGTTCCGCCACCTTTGATGCAGAGGTCACCCTTACCGAACCACCGACCGTTGACCTTGGTGCCGACCGCAGCATTTGCAGCGGCTCATCCACTGTGTTGGGTGGTGCAGCCCTTGGCCAGAGCCACCTGTGGTCCACCGGCGCCACCTCTGCAAGCATTGAGGTGAGCGCTGCGGGAACCTATTGGGTGCAGGTAAGCAATGGCTCCTGCGTGGAAAGCGACACCCTCGCAGTGGGACTGCTGCCCCTGCCGGAGGATGTGCTCCTCGATGTTCAACAATGCCGCGACATACCGGCATTGCTGAGCGCTGGAGGACCGGAGAACACCTATATCTGGAATACAGGTGCCACGACACCCTCGATCACTGCGAACACGAGCGGAACCTATAACGTGCAGGTCACCGGCCCCAACGGATGTACTGCGTCATATGATGTCGTGGTAGACCTGATCACACCGCCGGTCGTGGACCTTGGACCCGATACGGTGCTGTGCTCCGGCCAGGTCCTTCGCCTCGACGCAGGCACGCCTGGAGCATCGCACCTATGGAACACCGGCGCACAGACACGACGCCTGAACGTGACAACATCAGGAACCTATTCGGTAACGGTGAACAATGGCTGTATCAGGAGCGATGACGTCACCGTCCAGTTCAACCCTTCGCCCGCGCAACTGGCGGTGCGTGAGTTCCACACCTGCCTCGACGATGAGCCGAAGTATGTCATTCTGGATGCCGGGAACCCTGGCTCGACCTTCGAATGGTCAACCGGCGCCTCCTCACAGGTCATCATGGCGGGTGCATACGGCACTTATTACGTTCAGGTCACCAATCAGTACGGTTGCATGGTCCGCGATTCGGCGCAGGTCATCGAGTTCTGCCCGGCGACCATCTTCGTACCGAACACCTTCACACCGAACGGTGATGGCCTCAACGATGTGTTCCTGCCGGTGGGGAAGAACATCGCCGATCTCACCTTGCGAATATTCGACCGCTGGGGTGAGCTGCTCTATGAGACCAACGACCTCAACATGGGCTGGGACGGTACCTACCGTGGTGAGCAGGTGAAGAACGACCTGTACGTGTGGCGGATGACATACCGGTTCTACACGGATGAGGATGGGACCATTGGCTTCGAGCAAAGCCAGATGGGACAGGTCCAGGTGCTCTACTGAGCACCGCTCAGGCTGAACGCATCCGCTTCGAGCGCCACCGGGAACTTGGCGCGAAAGTCATCCAGTGCCAGACGATCGAACCGCGCGTGCAAACATCCTTCGCGCGATGGCTCCATGCCTTGGACCGCCCCACGAGGATCGATCGCAGCGGAATCGCCGGAGTAGAGATGACCGTTGCCATCCTGCCCCACGCGGTTCACCCCAACCACATAACACTGGTTCTCGATGGCGCGTGCGATGAGCAGGTGGCTCCACGGATAGCGGCGTACCTCGGGCCAGTTGGCCACATACAGGATGGCATCGTAATCACCACGATTGCGTGCGAAGACCGGGAACCGCAGGTCGAAGCAGATCTGTAGCAGGATGCGCCAGCCGCGCCACTCCACGACCACACGCTCGGTGCCAGCGGTGTAGTGGTCCGTCTCCTTGGCGAAGCGGAACAGATGGCGCTTGTTGTAGCTGGTCACCTTGCCATCCGGCGTGACGAACAGGCCCCGATTGTAACAGTGGTCGCCTTCCCGGATGATGACGCTGCCATAAAGTGCCGCATCCAACTCCTTGGCCTGTTCCTTCATCCAGGCAACGGTGCGGCCATCCATGCCTTCGGCGAGCTCGCGGCTGCGCATGGTGAACCCTGTGGTGAACATCTCCGGAAGCACCACCAGGTCGGTCGCACCCTGTAGTCCCTTGAACTTGGTGGCGAACAGCGCACGGTTCTCCGCCGCATCCTCCCAGTGCAGGTGGCTCTGCACCAATGTGACCCTCAGATCCTGCATAGCTTCTCAATAGCGGCATCCAAGGTAGCGTCCTGCTTTGCGAAGCAGAAGCGCAACAACCGTTGTTCCGGCGGTGGCTCCTTGTAGAACGGCGAGAGCGGAATGGTGGCCACACCGAACTCTCTTGCAACGCGCTCAGCGAAGGCACGATCACCCTCGTTACTGATGGCGCTGTAATCGGCCGTCTGGAAATACGAGCCTTCGCAGGGAAGCAGCTTGAAGCTCGAGTTGCGCATGCCTGCTGCGAAGCGATCGCGCTTGGCCTGGTAGAAGGCCGACACCTGCTCGTAGTGCGCAGGCTCCTGCATGTACGTTGCCAAGGCATGCTGCATCGGCGTGTTCGCACTGAACACATTGAACTGATGCACCTTGCGGAACTCGGCCGTCAGCGGCTTGGGGGCCATGGCATAGCCCATTTTCCAACCGGTGGCGTGGAACACCTTGCCGAAGCTGAAGATCACGAAGGCGCGGTCGCGCAGCTCGGGGTAGTTGATCGCAGAGACGTGGGGTTCCCCGTCGAAGACCAAGTGCTCATAGACCTCGTCGCTGAGCAGGATGATGTCGGTGTCGCGCAGCATGTCGGCGATACGCTGCATATCAGCATTGCGCAAGATGGTGCCAGCCGGGTTGTGCGGCGTGTTGATCATCAGCATGCGCGTGCGGGGCGTGATGGCCGTCCTCACCGCGTCCGCATCGAACTTCATGTCGTTACCCAGCCGCACGTGTATCGGCCTACCACCGAACAGCTCCACCGTGGGCGCGTAGCAGTCGTAAGCAGGGTCGATGATGATCACTTCATCACCGGGATGAACGACCGCACCGATCGCCGTGAAGATGGCCTGTGTACCACCCGACGTTACCGTCACCTCCGTCTCCGGGTCGTAACTGAAGCCATACAAGCGCTGCGCCTTGGCCGCGATGGCCTCACGCAACGCGGGCAGGCCGGGCATGGGCGCATACTGGTTGTGTCCCGCGCGCATTGCCTTCTCGACCAGGTCGATGAGCTTCCCGTCGATCGGAAAATCGGGGAAGCCCTGGCTGAGGTTGATGGCGCCGCACTCTTGAGCGAGTTTGCTCATCACCGTGAAGATGGTGGTGCCGACGTGGGGGAGCTTCGAGGACAGTTGCATGCTCCGCGAATCTAACCGGACACTGGTCCGCGTGAACCATGGCGATCGGCCAAGAGTAAGAAAGGCCGTCAACGACGGCCCTTCCTTGTCGACTTATTCTGAACGTCACTCCTTCGTCACGCTCGCCGCCAGGTACTCGCGGTTCATGCGCGCGATGTGCTCCAGGCTGATGCCCTTGGGGCATTCCACCTCGCAGGCGCCGGTGTTGCTGCAGTTACCAAAACCCTCCTTGTCCATCTGCTCCACCATGGCCATCACGCGGCGCTTGGCCTCGGGCTGGCCTTGGGGCAGCAGGGCGAACTGGCTCACCTTGGCGGCCACGAAGAGCATGGCGCTGCTGTTCACGCAGGTGGCCACGCAGGCACCACAACCGATGCAGGTGGCGGCGTCGAAGGCCTTGTCGGCGTCATCCTTCGGGATGGGCACTGCGTTGCCGTCCACCAGATTGCCGCTGGTGTTAACGCTCACGAAACCACCGGCCGCTTGGATGCGATCGAAGGCGCTACGGTTCACCGCCAGGTCCTTGATCACAGGGAAAGCCTCGGCACGCCAGGGCTCCACATGGATGGTATCACCATCCTTGAACTTGCGCATGTGCAGCTGGCAGGTGGTGATCAACCGGCCTGGGCCGTGCGCCTCGCCATTGATGAACAAACTGCACGATCCGCAGATGCCTTCGCGGCAATCGTGGTCGAACGCGATCGGGTCCTCGCCCTTGCGCACCAGGTCATCGTTCAGCACGTCCAGCATCTCCAGGAACGACATGTCCTCGGAAACGTTGTTGACCGGGTAGTCTACGATCTTGCCTTTGTCGTTGGGGCCGGATTGGCGCCAGATCTTGAGTGTCAGCTTCATGGCGAATGGTCAATGGTGAATGGCGAATGGGCCTGAGCTCATCGGCCACGATCCTTGCGTAAGTGGTCGTTTCGTTCTTCGATCTTGAAGATCATCTTGTTCAGCATGCGCGCGATCGAAGTAAGCCGCGCAGTGACGGGTGTTGGATCAAGCTTCAGCTTGCGATAGATCCTCCGGGAAAGTTCAAGTTGTGTTTCGAGCTCGTACAGTGAACCACGGGTAATGCGCAGATAGCTCAACAACTGGCGATCACCGCTGGTGCCACGGCCCCATCCTTCAGCGATGTTGGATGGCATGGAGACAGCAGCCCGGCACATTTGGCTCACGAGTCCGAATCGCTCTTCGCTTGGAAGTTGAGCAGCGAACTCGTACACCATCTCAGTGGTGTCCATGGAGTGCTGCCAGATCACCAGGTCACGGTAGCTGCTGATCGACCCATAGGGTTCGTTCGGCTCCTCCATGCAGAGGTCGTTGAAGGCATCCAATCGTTCCTGGCTCATGTTGCTATGGTGTTGCTATGGAATGCTGAGGTTCCGCCCCCATTCACCAATTCCCATTCACCATTCACCTACTTATAACTCCGCTGCGTCAATTTCACCTCCTCGAACGTCAGCGGCTCCTTGTGCAACTGCGCTTTGCCGGCCTCGCCCAGCCACTCCCAGGCGGCCACATACGCGTAGTTGGCGTCATCGCGTTTTGCTTCACCTTGCTGTGGACCCTCGGTCTCGGAATATTCCTCGCGGAAGTGTCCGCCGCAGCTCTCGTTGCGGTCCAGTGCGTCCAGGCACATCAGTTCACCCAACTCCAGGAAATCGGCCACGCGACCAGCTTTCTCCAGCTCCTGGTTGAAGCCATCGGCCTTGCCTGGCACACGTACGTTCTGCCAGAAATCCTCCCGGATGGCGCGGATCTCCTGGATGGCCTGCTTCAAGCCTTCCGCGTTGCGGGCCATGCCGCACTTGTCCCACATCACCTTGCCCAGTGCGCGGTGGAAATCGTCCACGGGCTTGGTGCCCTTGTTATTCAGGAAGTGGTTGATGCGGTCCTTCACCTCTTTCTCGGCGGCGTCGAACTCGGCGCGCTTCGTGTCGATGGGGCCGGTGCGGATGTCGTCGGCCAGGTAGTCTCCCACGGTGTAGGGCACCACGAAGTAGCCATCGGCCAGGCCTTGCATCAGTGCTGAGGCACCGAGGCGGTTCGCGCCATGGTCGCTGAAGTTGGCCTCGCCCAGCGCAAAGAGACCCGGCACGGTGGTCTGCAGGTTGTAATCCACCCACAGGCCGCCCATGGTGTAGTGCACGGCGGGGTAGATCTTCATCGCGTGGTCGTAAGGGTTCTCGCCGACGATGTTCTCGTACATGTCGAAGAGGTTGCCGTACTTCTCGCTCACCACCGCACGGCCCAGCTCGGTGATCTTCTCCTTGCTGGGGTTCTCGATCTTCAGCACGTTCGCCTGAAGCTTGCCGTAGCGTTCAATGGCGGCACTGAAGTCCAGGTACACGGCCTCACCGGTCTTGTTCACGCCGTAGCCCGCATCGCAACGTTCCTTGGCGGCCCGGCTGGCCACGTCGCGCGGCACCAGGTTACCGAAGGCCGGGTAGCGGCGCTCCAGGTAGTAGTCGCGGTCCGCTTCAGGGATGTCGCTTCCTTTCTTCTTGCCTTCGCGGATCGCCTTGGCGTCCTCGAGTTTAGCAGGCACCCAGATGCGACCGTCGTTGCGTAACGATTCGCTCATCAGCGTGAGCTTGCTCTGGTGCGTGCCGCTCACGGGAATGCACGTCGGGTGGATCTGCGTGTAGCACGGGTTGCCGAAGAAGGCACCGCGCTTGTGGGCTTTCCACGCGGCGGTGACGTTGCTGCCCATGGCGTTCGTGCTCAGGAAGAACACGTTGCCATAGCCGCCGGTGCAAAGCAGCACCGCATGCGCGCCGTGCCGTTCGATCTCGCCGGTGATCAGGTTCCGAGCGATGATGCCGCGCGCCTTGCCGTCCACGATCACCACATCGAGCATCTCGTGGCGGTCGTACATCTTCACGGCGCCTTTGCCCACCTGGCGCATCAGCGCGCTGTAGGCACCGAGCAACAACTGCTGGCCGGTCTGCCCTCGGGCGTAGAAGGTGCGGCTTACCTGCACGCCACCGAAGGAGCGGTTGTCCAGCAATCCACCGTAGTCGCGGGCGAAGGGCACGCCTTGCGCCACGCACTGGTCGATAATGTTGGCGCTCACCTCGGCCAATCGGTACACGTTGGCCTCGCGAGCACGGTAGTCGCCACCCTTCACCGTGTCGTAGAACAGGCGGTACGTGCTGTCACCGTCGTTCATGTAGTTCTTGGCGGCGTTGATGCCACCCTGCGCAGCGATGCTGTGGGCGCGACGGGCGCTGTCCTGGAAACAGAAGGCTTTCACATTGTAGCCCATCTCCGCCAGGGAGGCGGCCGCACTGGCACCGGCGAGGCCCGTGCCCACCACGATCACGTCGATGCGACGCTTGTTGGCGGGCGCTACGATGCGCATGTGGCCCTTGTGGTAGGTCCACTTCTTGTCAATGGGTCCAGGAGGGATCTTACTGTCGAGCTTGCTCATGGCCAAGGTCAGGCGTTGATGAACATCCACACGGGGATGAGGGCGAAGAAGATGGGAACGACAACGGCGAAGAACACGCCCACGTTCTTAATGATCGGGGTGTAGCGCGGGTGGTTCAGGCCCAGGCTTTGGAAGGCGCTTTGGAAGCCGTGCAGCAGGTGGAACGCGAGCACGCCCATCATCACCACGTAGAGGGCCACGTACCACAGTTGGGTGAAGGCGGCGGCCACCACGCTGTACAGGTCCTTCAACGGCTCGCCGTTCTTGTCCACCGTCATGGGGAGATCACCGAAGTGCATCTCGAACCAGAAATGCTTCATGTGGATCACCAGGAACACCAGTATCAGCGTACCCAGCAGGGCCATCTGGCGCGCGTACCAGGCGCTGTTCGCGTTGGGCTTCTCGTAGGCATATTTCACCGGACGCGCCTTGCGGTTCTGGATGGTGAGCAGGAACCCGTCGAACGCGTGGAACAGGATGCTGAAATAGAGCAGGTAGCTCACCACCTTCACCAGCGGGAAGGTCGTCATGAAGCGGGCGTACTCGTTGAACTTCTGCTGGCCCTCGGGGCTCATGTCCAGCAATTGCAGGTTCCCGGCCAGGTGGGCGATCAGGAAGATGGAAAGGAAAAGGCCCGTCAGGGCCATCCAGTACTTCTTCGCAAGTGAGGAACCGAGTAGAGCTGATCGTGCCATGTCTCTGTAACAGCGAACGGATGATGTTCGTTCGGGCCGCAAACTTACGGGGTGGCTCGCAGGCACGGAAGATGGCCTTGGGGTCATCCTTGTTTAGAATCGTTCTGATCTGGGATGTGCTGACGATAAAGAGCTTGCCAGCGGTGGGCGCCATTGGCCAGCACAAAAAGCCGATCGTCGCGCCTACTTCTGCGGCCAGGCCTTCCGCGTAGCCGCGATCGACCGCTTCACCATGGCCTTCAGCACCTTCAGGTCGATGTCGACCAGGCGCTTCACGTACAGGCAGCCCTTGGTGGCCCTGTGCTTGCCCAACTTGGCCAGCGTATCCGCATGGAGCACTTCCTGGCCCAGGTACAGCACCAGCTCGGTCTTCCGCGGACTGAAAGCCGCCACGGGCGCACTGCCCGAATGACCGCTGGCGTAGGTGTAGTGGTACGTGCCGAAGCCGACGATGCTCGGCCCGTACATGTGCGGCTCCTCGCCGGTGAGCTCCTGCATCATGGTGATGAGCACCCGGCTGTCATCGCGCATCTCCTCCTTGGGGTGCTTGTCGATGAAGGCAGTGACGCTGGCGGTGTTGCGGTGGGTCTTGTTGGGAGTGGGCATGGGGTGAAGATCGGCCGCGTGAGGGATAGCAGCAAGTAGCCCACAGCGAGGCTGTCATTGCGAGGCTCGGCGAAGCAATGCGAGCTAGGACTACTGCGGATAGCCCGACCCTAGGACCCTGAGCGAAGTCGAAGGGTGCGAGGGGCACGCCCAAATACAAGACACAAGTTTCAAGACCCAAGTTCCAAGTCACAAGACCGCCCCACCTTGTTGCTTGAGCCTTGCGCCTTGTGTCTTGAGTCTTGATCCTACCTTCGCCCTATGCGATACACCCCGCTCACCGCCGCCACCTACCGCGAGCACCGCGCCCGTTTCCGCCAAGCCATGGAGAAAGGCGGCCTGGCCGTGTTCCACAGCAACGACATCATGCCCACCAGCGC
>CAYZBO010000019.1:0-39186 GCA_964476665.1 uncultured Chryseobacterium sp.
GATGTCGCGGCCACCGCTCTGCTCGTCGCCATCACGGAAGTATTCCGCCAGGGTGAGACCGCTGAGCGCCACACGGGCACGGGCACCGGGGGGCTCGTTCATCTGACCGAAGATGAAGGTGGCCTGGCTGCTGGCGAGGTCGTCGTAGTTCACCTTGTTCAGGTCCCAGCCGCCTTCCTCCATGCTGTGTTTGAAGCCTTCACCATACTTGATGATGCCGGCCTCGATCATTTCGCGCAGCAGATCGTTCCCTTCGCGGGTACGCTCACCAACACCGGCGAACACGCTGTAGCCGCTGTAGCCCTTGGCGATGTTGTTGATCAGCTCTTGGATCAACACGGTCTTGCCCACACCGGCACCACCGAACAGACCGATCTTACCGCCCTTGGCGTAGGGCTCGATCAGATCGATCACCTTGATGCCCGTGAAGAGCACTTCGGTGCTGGTGGTGAGGTCCTCGAACTTAGGGGCCTCACGGTGGATGGGATAGCTCTTGCCGGTGTTCACCGGGCGCATGCCATCGATGGGGCTCCCGGTCACGTTGAACAGGCGGCCTTTCACAGCATCGCCCACGGGCATGCTGATGGGCTGGCCCATGCCATGCACTTCAGCACCGCGCTGCAGGCCGTCCGTGCTGTCCATGGAGATGGCGCGGACGGTGTCCTCGCCGGTGAGCTGTTGCACTTCCAGCACCAGCACCGTCCCGTCGGGGCGGTTGATGTGGAGGGCATCGTAGATATTGGGCAGGTCCTTACCGGCCTCGAAGCGGACGTCGACCACGGGTCCGATGACCTGGACGACCTTACCGATGTGCTTGGACATGAGCGGGTTGTGCTGTGCGTGGGGCGGCATGCCCCGATCGCGGCCGCGAAGGTAAGGGTTCCCGCCGGAAGGGCAAGACATGTGGATATGTTGTTGATCGCCAGCCACCTTTTCCATCCGCGCCTGCCTGCCCCGCCGGGAAGTTGCACGCCACGCCCGACCTTTGCGCCCCATGCGCATCCACACCGATCTGGCGGCCTTTTCGGGCGTGAAGCGCCCGGTGCTCACCACGGGCACCTTCGACGGTGTTCACCTGGGCCATCGCACCATCCTGACCCGCCTGACCGAACTGGCGCACAAGGAGGGCGGTGAAAGTGTGCTCTTCACCTTTCATCCTCACCCGCGCATGGTGCTCTTCCCGGGTGATGATGGCCTCAAGCTGCTCAACACCCAGGAGGAGAAGTTCGAGCGTCTTGCGGCCGCTGGGCTGGACCATGTGCTGGTGGTGCCGTTCTCGCGCACCTTTTCAAGGATGCATGCGGTAGATTACGTCCGCGAGGTCCTCGTGGGCGCCATCGGCGTGCATGCCATCGTCATTGGATACGACCATCGCTTCGGCCGCAACCGCGAAGGGGACCTGGGCCTCCTCAAGCAGTTGGGTGAGGTGCATGATATCCGCGTGGAGGAGATCCCCGCCCACGAGGTGGACCACATGAAAGTGAGCAGCACCAAGATCAGGCAGGCCCTGCTGGCCGGTGATGTGACCCAGGCCCGCGAGCTGTTGGGCTATGCCTACCCGCTCAGCGGCGTGGTGGTGAAGGGCGATCAGGTGGGGCGCACCATGGGCTATCCAACGGCCAACATCGGTGCGGTGGACCCCGACAAGCTCATCCCGGCCGATGGGGTCTATGCCGTGGAGGTGCACCTTGCCGATGGACCACGACATGGAATGCTATACATCGGTGAGCGACCCACTTTGGGCGGTGGTCTGCAGCGCACGGTGGAAGTGAACATCTTCGACCTGGCGCGCGATCTGTACGGCGAACGCATCACCGTGCAGTTCATGGAGCGGATCCGGGGCGACATACGCTTTGAAGGCCTCGAGGCGTTGAAGCACCAGCTCCATCTGGACAAGGTGTTGACCCTGCAAAAGCTCGGATCGCGCTCATGAAGCAGCTCCTGCTTTCCCTCTTCCTGCTGTTCACTGCTCCCCTCAGTGCCCAGCTGCTCGATCCGGTGGCGCTGGATAGTGTGCGCACTTACCGCAGTCTGGAGCGCGCACTGAAGGAGCCCCACCTGGTGTACCGGCTCGACCTGTCTGGGGCCAAGCTCAAGGTGTTCCCGGCGGAGATCCGTCAGCTCACCAACCTCAACGCGCTCGACCTTTCCGGCAACAAGCTGAAGGAGTTACCCGAGTGGCTCAACGAGCTCGTTCATCTCCAGGAGTTGCGTCTCTCCCGCAACAAGTTCGAGTCCATGCCGGCGGTGCTTTGCCGCCTCCGCCACCTGAAGCGGTTGGACATGAGCCGTAACGCCATCACCGGCCTGCCCGAGTGCGTGGGCCGGTGGAAGGAGATGGTCTCCCTCGACCTCTGGAGCAACGACATCGCCACCGTTCCGGAGGACATCAAGGACATGCCCGCCCTGCGCTTTCTCGACCTGCGCGCCATCATGTTCGAGCAGGACGAGATGGACCGCATCCAGGAGCTGGTGCCCAAGGCCAAGGTCTACTTCAGTCCGCCCTGCAACTGCGGGATGTAGGATCGGTCATTGCTGCGCCGAGGATACGCGGTTCGGCACGAGACCGCCAGGACCGCTTACAACGACTTCCAATCCCCGTCCACTGCCAGGTAACGTTCCTGCGACATCGCGTTCCCCAGCTCGTACCCCACGACGTGCAGCACTCCGTTCTGCATGAACAACGACCCGATGACCAGGCGGCCGGGGAAGGGATCGAGGGCGTGGAGGGTGGTACCGTCCCAGTGGTACACTTCAGCGGAGGGACCTTGTTCGGGTGGCATCCCGCCCACGTACACGTGTCCGTTGAACTCCATGGCTCGCACAGCGGAAAGCATGGGGAGTGTGATCAGAACCTTCTCCCCATTCGCGTTCTTCCGCACCAAGCGCAGCTTTTGAGGGGCATTCGGTCCGTTGGGCGATCGCACCTCGATACGGTCGCCGTTCGCAAGGTCGAAGGCGGCGAGCACGCCCGGGTTCCGGAGCTTCTCGAACTCGTAGGTCGGCTGGATCCAGGCCAGTTCATCGATGGTGAAGCCATGGTCCTCAGCCCACGCGCCTACCTCCGGTAAGGTGATGGCATGGATGTAGGCCAAGTTCATCTCCCGGTGGATGCGCTCGGCAAGCGCTTGATGACCGCTTGCGATCATGATGTATCCTACAGCGCATGCCGTACCGCTTTCATCGATGAAGACCGGTGTGCGACCAGGCAACACCTGGTTCGTGGGGAACAGGCCGCGAAGCGCATAGGCCTGCAGCGTGTCGAGCAGGGCGCGTCGTCGTTGGTAATGGATCTGCTCTGCGGAGATCGGCGTTCGCGTTCCCAAGCGATCGGCCACACGGCGCAGGTGTTCGGCGATGCGCTCTGCGTCGGACGTGAACGATACGAGCTGACCAACATCGATCATGAACGGCTCCATGGTGCTCCACCCGGCATTGACGACCAGCATGTGCTTGCCGATCAGTTCCGTTCGTTCTGGCGCCAGTTGTGCAGTTGTGGTGCCGATGATGGCCGTGGAGAATGCAATGAGCGTGGAGCGAAGCATGTGAATAGGAGTATGATCTCCCGTACACCGGAAGCGCACAGAGGTTCGATCCAGTTCCAACGCATCGACCAGCGCTTCTTCGTTCCTTCGCCGCATGACATGGGACCCTTGGCAGGTGCTGGAGGCGGTGGCCGCTGCGGGCAATCTGGCCTACACCGTGCTGATGCTGTACGAGAAGCGTTCGGGCTGGCTGTTCGGCATCGCGGCTTCGTGCATGGGCGTGGCCCTGTTCCTGCACCAGCACGTGTATGCCCAGGTGGGATTGAGCGCCTATTACGTGGTGATGGGCGTCTATGGCTGGTGGTCATGGGGCCGTGATGACCAGGGCGCACTGGCCATCAACCGCAGGAGCGCTCGCTTCCATGCCGTGGTCATCACCGCGGGTGGCGCGCTCGCCGTTGTCGGTGCTCTGCTATTAAAGCTCCTGCCCGATGCGCGCTATACGGGGTTGGACGGCTTCGCCACGGCCTTCAGCCTGCTGGCCACCTGGATGCTTGCGCGCAAAGTGTTGGAGAACTGGGCCTATTGGATCGTGGCCGATGTCGTGGCCATCGTGCTCTACGTGCTGCTGGGGATGTGGTGGTATGCCGGCCTGTATGCCATCTATGTGGTGCTGTCGGCTTCCGCGCTCCTCAAGTGGCACCGCAATTGGAAGGCGGCTCAGGCCTGATCCACGGGTGGCAGGTCGCCGTGTTCCCGCTTCAGTGGCCGCTCGTAGAAGGTGATGGTGAGCAGCAGGAAGAACAGCAGGTACTGACTGTCCTCGATGGGGATGGTGTTCATGCGGATGCCCAGGTTCTCCGCGTTGTTGTACCACACGATGGGCTCGTCGAGCAGCCAGCCGGTGAGGATTCCGTTCACCAGGAAGAAGGGGATCAAGCTCACGGCGTAGCCCAGGTAGAAGCGGCCCAGGTAGGGGCTCTTCAGCACGAACACGTGGAGGGCCAGCATGGCCGCAGTGCTCAGGAAGGTGATGGCCGTGTATATGCGATCGATGTGGAGGATGCCCACCACCAGCAGGACCACCATGAGAGCGATGCTCAGCGGCCGGGCCACCTTCCCCAAAATGTCGCGGCGGACATAGTAACGCAGGGCTTCGTAAATGAACACGCAACTGTAAGGTACCACCAGGAAGAAGAGCCATTCCTCGATCGGCAGGTGGAGCAGTCGGGGGCCGGTGAGGTAGCGCGGATTGAAACCCCACACCCCGTTCGCGGTGAAGATGGCGTCCCAGATGATGAAAACGGTGGCCATCACCGCGATACCGGTGAACAGCCCGGGCCACTTGCGCCAGTACTGCAGCCTAGGTTCAAAGCTGCGCAGCAGCGGGAACGAAAGGGTGAACAGGTCGAGGCCGAGGTAGTAGAAATGTTCCATCACGAGACGCCCAGCACCAGGTTGAGCCCGGCAAAGAAAAGCACCTGCGCGGCGAGCACGTAGCGGGCCACCGGGTTCTCACGCTGCACTGGCAGCAGGAAGAAGAGGGTGAAGAAGACGGCGCTCACCAGCCCCCATGCGATGTAGTTCTGCAGTGGCACGGTGTGCTGCTCCCAGCTCCAGAAGCCAAGATGGATGGCCACCGGCTCGATCAGCAGGTCAAGCACGACCATGGCCAGGCTGCCCATCAGCACCTTCGCCCACACCGGGAGGCTGGACCGTGAAAGGGGTACGCCAATGGCGAACACGAGCATGCTCCAGTTGAGGCCGATCAGGAGTGGCACGTTCAGTAGCTTGAATCCAAGTACATCCCCGTAGGCGTATTCGCCGAAAACGCGCCCCGTCCACACCCCCAGCACTTCCACGAAGTACCCGAGCGCACCCACCACGAAGGCAAAGAGCACTGTGCGGCGATCGAGCTTGGCGAAGACGGCCATGGCCCCGGCCGTGAGAAGGAGGTTCACCGGTGTGAGGGGCACCACCCAAGGTGCGAGCGGGGTGGCCAGTGCCACGAGTCCCACCATGTGCAGGATGAGCACCAGGCCGATGCCGTGGCGGTGATCGAGGCGTTGAACGAGCGTTCTCATGCGGATGTGCGGATGGGGTGACGTTGGTTGGTCGGCACGGCGGCCGTTGCGATGCGTGCACTGAGAAGGGCCAGCGGAATGCCGCCCCCGGGATGCACACTGCCGCCGCAGAAATGCAGGCCCTTTACACGGGGATGGTCGTTCGGGTGGCGCAGGAACGCTGCCCAGGGACCGTTGCTGCTGGTGCCGTAGAGCGAGCCCTGGTGGCTGGAGGTGCGTTCCGCGATCGTGCGTGGGTCCAGCACGCGCTCCACGGCGATCAGCGGGCCAAGGTCGATGCCGAGCGAACGCTGCACCTTTTCCAGTATCCGTTCCCGCGCAAATGCGATGCGCGCTTCGTCATACTGGCCCACATCACGCGGCGCGTTGATCATGGTGAACCAATTGGCACACCCTTTCGGCGCATCGCCCGGTGTATGCTTGCTGGTGATGTTGATGTAGACGGTCGGATCGTGGTACAATTCCAGCCGGTCGAAGAGATGTATGAACTCCGCCCGATAGTCATTGCTGAAAAGGATGTTGTGCAGCCCCAGTTCCGCATGGTCCGCCTGCACCCCCCAGTAGAACACCAGCGCGCTGCTGCTGCGTTCCTGGCGCAGGGTCCGTTCGGGCGCCTTCAGGTCGGGGAGCAGGTTGCGGTAGGTGGGCACCACGTCCATATTGCTGATCACCACGGGCGCTTCGTGCATGACACCGCCGGCCCGAACACCCACCACCTTGCGCAAGGCGGGGTCCAGCAGGATGCGCTCCACGGGTGTGTTGAAGTGGAAGCGCACCCCCATGTCCAGCGCGAGCAGGTGAAGCGCACGGGTGATGGAGTACATGCCGTTCACAGGATAGAAGGCGCCTTGGCCGTGCTCCAGCCCTGGGATCATGCGCATCAGGCCCGGGGTGCGGTAGGGGTCGCTGCCGTTGTAGGTGGCGAAGCGGTCGAAGAGCTGCACGGCTTTGGCATGGTCGCCGAGCGCGGCCCGGTTCACACTGTCGAGGCTGCGGAACAGTTCAGCCGGTCGTACGGAGGTGAGGGCTTTGAGGAAGCCTCCGCGCAGCAGCTCGCCCGTGCGGTGAAGTGAGTGTTCCAGAAAGGTGCGTCCAGTGCTATCCAGCAGGTCCAAGGAGCGGCGGAGGTGGGTGCGTACGCGTGCTGCCGGAACGCCCAGCTTCGTCTCCAGCTCGGCTGCAAAGCGATCTGCTTCGCACCAGCCGGTCACACGGGTGCCATCCTCCCAGAAATAGCGGTTCGCTTCTTCCAGCTGAATGTACTGGAAGCGTTCGGTGATGTCCGATCCGGTCAGTTGGAACAGTTCCTCCACAAGGTCGGGCCGGGTGAAGAGCGAGGGGCCCATGTCGAAGCGGTAGCCGCCCTCGGAGAACTCGGCCAGCTTGCCCCCGGGCGTCGCGGCCGACTCAAAGACCTGTACGGCATGGCCCTTCGCAGCAAGTCGGATGGAAGCAGCGAGACCTGCCACACCGGAACCGATGACCACAGCGTTCGACATCAGGACGGGAGAACACTTCCGGGAGGCTGATCGTTCGTTTGCGATGCTTCGTCCCGGGCGCCATATCACCCTTTCCTTCTTCCGCTATGCGGCGGGCCAACGTCTGTGGGGTATGCGGCAGATGGCCGAGATGCGGCGACCTTTACAAGGCGTGGAAGGCTTGAATTTCCACAAGCTGCTCGGCACGGGCGGCGGCACGGGCTACGACTTCTGGCCTGACTTTGGCACCTATGGGCTGCTTGGTGCCTGGGGCGGTCGGGCACATGCGGAAGCCTACCACGCCTCACACGCGGCTCACAAGGCGTTCCAGGCACATGCCGAGGAGGTGTATACGTTGCATTTGCGTCCCTTGATGAGCCGCGGGGCATGGAGCGGGATCAACCCGTTCGAGGTTGATGCGAACATCGGCGAAGGGCCCCTGGCGGTGCTCACGCGCGCCACGATACGGCCGCGCTACCTCATCCCCTTCTGGCGCCGCGTGGCCGGTGTCGCACGTTCTGTGCAGGGCCGTGAGGGTCTCCTCTTCACCAAGGGAGTAGGGGAGCTCCCCTGGGTGGAGCAGGCCACTTTCAGCGTGTGGCGCAGCGATAAGGACATGATGGCCTTTGCCTACGGACGGGGTCAGGCGCACACCGAAGCCGTGGCCCGCACACGCATGGCCAACGGCTTCAGTGAAGAACTGTATGCACGCTTCCGTGTGGTGGATGAACAGGGCACCTGGAAGGGGCGACGGCCCGTCGCCGAAAGCACACAGGCCGCGACCTAGCGGCCCGCCACGATGAACGGCGTGTGCATCACGTTCCCGTTGGCGTGCAGCATCAGCGTGTAGGCTCCAGCGCTCAGGTGTGACACGTCCACGCGCCAACCGTTCGTGCCAGCGCCTGGTTCAAGGCGTAGTGGCAGGATGCGACCTTTGGCATCAGTGGCGGTCACACCGTTCGGAACGCCGATCTCCGTTGGAAATGTCAGATGCAGCACATCCGAAGTGGGGTTCGGTGCAACGGTCAGGTCCACCACGTCATCGATCGTCCTAACGCTGGTGACCATGTCGCTCATGGCCAGGTGCGCCAGCGGATCGGCGAACGCTCCGCCGATCATTACCTCCCCGTTCACTGGTTGCACCGCGTATACGGCTCCGTCCATGTAGCCGATCAAGGGCGCCAGGTGCATGCTGTTCTCGGTCCACGTGGCAACGTTGGTGCCATATACGCCCACGAGCTCAGCCACCACGAAATTGCCGACCAACACAAGTCCGCTATCGCTCGGTGCGATGGAATGGATGTAGGTGTCCTCCGCTCCGCCGATCGTGTATCCGCTATGGTCCGGCAACAAGGGCTCCCATTCATCGCTGCCGGCAGTGATGCGTGCAAGGCCGAAGGTGGGACTGCCATCAATGAAGAGATCGCCGCCCGCGATCAGCCCTCCTTCTTTGTTCAACAGGCAGTGGACCGGCGCGTCCAGGACCGCGCCCAGTGGAGACCACGCTCCGTTGTTGAGCTTGGCCAGGTAGGGAAGCACAGGCACAGCAACACCCTGCAGACCCATGAAGGCGCCGCCGGCTATGAGCGAACCGTTGAGGTCGGAGAGCGCCCGGACCTCGGCATCGAACGCCTGTCCCACGGGTGTCCAATTACCATCGTCCAGGCGCATGACACCATGGCTCAGCCCGGCGAAACCGGAGCCCCAGCCAGCGGCATACAGGACACCGTCCAACACATGCAGGTCGTTCACCTGGCCGTACTTGCTGTTGAACGCGCTGGTCAGTTCCCAGGAGGTGCCGTTCCAGATCGCCACGTCCTGCGTTCCTCCATTGAAGCTGCCAGCTACGGCGGGTCTTCCCTGGTACACCGTAGCACAGCGTACTTCACCGTTCAGGGCCTCTCCCAGAGCTTCGTAACTGCCGTCCTGAACGACCGCTACTGGCCCGGTGTTCAGCCCACCAGCCTGCGTGAAGGAGCCACCTGCCAACGTGCGGCCATCGCCAAGGTCCTGCAGGGTGCGCACAGTTCCGTTCGTTCCGCTTCCAACGGTGCTCCACGGGATCGGCGGCGCATAGGCCGGCTGTATCCAGGCCAGTTCATCCGCTGTGAACCCATGTGTGCTGGCCCACTGCGACACGCCATGACGGTATCGTTCATCCTGCAGCAGTTCGTGTACATGACCGGTGTTGAAGCCGGCCTCGATGGATCGCGCCAGGTGCGCATGTCCGCTCGCGATCATCAGATGGCCCACCGCACAGGCCGTTCCGCTTGGATCGATGAAGATCGGGTTGCGGTAAGGCAGCACCCGGTTCTGTGGGAAGCGGAGGCGGTCAGCATAGTGCTCCAAGGTGTCCAGCAACGCGGTGCGGAGAGCGATGGCATCTGCACTGGCCTCTTCTGGGGTATGCTGCGCAAGGTGATCGCGCACGGCGTGCAAGTGTGCGCTGATGCGCGCGGCGTCCGAGGCGAAGTGCACACGATGGGAGTTCGGCACAGCATCCTGCCAGAGCGGCCACTGTGCGTTCACTTCGTGCAGGTGTTCGTTCAGCGGGGCCAGTTGTTGATGCCCGAGCTGAGCCGATGCGGTGGCAGTTGCTGATGCCAGTGTGAGAAGGAGTATCGATAGGCGCATGTTCCGGTGTTTCTATCGGTTGGATGCGTTCACATGCTGCAACGCTGCCTGCAAGGTGATGGAACGTTGAGCCTGCATCGAACGCACGCTGAAGTTCCAGTGCGAATGTGGGATCTCGCGCTCCCCTCGGAAGTGCCTATTCTGTTGAGACATCGCCGGGCGCCTGTACCTTGGTGGCATGATCAGGATCGCTGTGGTGGGCCCGGAGAGCAGTGGCAAGACCACGCTCGCCGAAGGATTGATGTTCCACTATCACGGAGGCTATGTGAGCGAGGTGGCCCGCGAGTATCTCGACGAGATCGATCGTCCTTATGTGGAGTCCGACCTGTTGGAGATCGCCCGTTCATTGCGATCGCTGCATGGTGGAATGGGTGGTCTGCTGGAAGAGATATCGGCCCTAAGGCCGACCGAAGAACAACGAACAGGAAAAGGCGGAAGCCGACCGGTCTTCTTCGATACCGATCCGGTCAATTTGGTGATCTGGAGCCGAGAGAAATTCGGGCGTGTACACCCAGAGATCGAGCAGTTGGCCCAGGAGATGCGCTACACCTGGCGGTTGCTGTGCCGTCCAGATATTCCCTGGGTGCCCGATCCCTTGCGTGAGAACCCGCATGACCGTGACCGCCTGTTCGTTGAATGGGAGAAGGAATTGAAGGCCAGAGAGCTACCCTACACCATCATCGAAGGTTCCCACGAACAGCGTCTGCGCATCGCATCGAACATAGTTGATGTGCTGATCGACGGGCGGAGGGCCGATCTTTTGTGATCGGTCAGGTCATCGCCGCAGCAGACGATGATCTACCTTTGTACCGTCTTGCATCGGGGTGCCTGCCTTCAACGGCCGGCTGAGATCATACCCGCAGAACCTGGGCAGGTAATGCTGCCAAGGGATCCAGTCCTCCGCTTCAGGGCGGCGGCTCCTCCGGGCAGACACGTAACACGGAGGAACCATGAGCAAGCATCTGTTGATCTTCAGCGCACTCAGCTGCGCTCCCCTCTTGACATCAGCGCAGGCACGCATCACCGGTACGGTCACTACCACCACAGGCGATGCCTTGGAGGCCGTTCACATCGTGGTGGGTGACGAGCGGCCCTTTGGCACCAGTACGGATCATACAGGGCGCTACAGCATGGCCGGGCTGCGGCCGGGTGATGTGAGGGTCCGACTCTCGTTCATCGGCTACCAAGCCTTGGATACCATGTTGCGTATCGTGGACGGGGACAATGAGTTCAACGCGTCACTACGTCCCACCAGTATGGCCTTGCGCGAGGCCGAAGTGAGCGCCTTGCGCGCCGGGGATCGCGCGCCATTCGCACGCACATTGGTCACCCGCGAAGAGATCCAGCGCATCAACACCGGCGTGGACCTGCCGTACGTGCTGGAACTGCAACCCAGTGTGGTGAGCACCAGCGATGCTGGAACAGGTATCGGCTACACCTACATGCGCATCCGTGGTACCGATGCCACCCGCACCAACATCACCATCAACGGTGTGCCGTTCAATGATCCCGAGAGCCAGGGCGCCTTCCTCGTCAACCTGCCCGACCTTGCCTCCTCCGCCGAGGACATCGAGATCCAGCGCGGCGTAGGGACCAGTACCAACGGGCCAGGGGCCTTCGGTGCCAGCATCAACCTGCGCACCACGGCCGTGCGTCCCGAAGCGTGGGGCCTCGTGAGCCTCAGCGGTGGATCGTTCAACACACAGCGCTACTCGGTCAGTGCGGGCACCGGTCTGATCGGCGCGCGCGATGCGGACAAGTTCAGCCTCGATGTGCGGCTCTCGTCCATCACCAGCGACGGGTTCGTGGACCGCGCAACGGCCGATCTGAAGAGCTACTTCCTGCAGAGCGCGTGGCTGGATGCGAAGGGCCGGCGCTCCCTGCGCTTCATCACTTTCCGCGGGAGGGAGGTCACCTACCAGGCATGGGCCGGCGTGGATCCCGCGATCCTCGATACCAACCGCACCTTCAATCCATACACCTATGAGAACGAGGTGGACAACTACGACCAGACGCATTACCAACTGCTGTTCGATCAGCGCCTGGGGAAGAACACCGACCTCAACATCACCCTCTTCCGTGTGCTGGGTGCGGGCTATTTTGAACAGTTCCGCGAAGGCGATGACCTCGCCACTTACGGCATCGCACCGGCATTGATCAATGGCGACTCGGTCTTCACCACGGACCTCATCCGCCGACGCTGGTTGGACAATGTGCTCAACGGCGCCAATGCCAGCGCCAACATCAAGCTGGGTGCGCATCGCCTGGTGCTCGGTGGCAACGTCAGCGACTATCAAGGCGACCATTTCGGTGAATTGATATGGGCGCGCTTCGGTGGTGCCACGGACATCCGTGACCGCTACTATGACAACGATGCGCGCAAGACCGATGCCAACGCCTTCGCGAAGCTCACCTATGCGCTCACCGATGCCATCGATGTGTATGGCGATGCCCAAGTGCGGCAGGTGGACTACCGCTTCCTTGGATTCAACAACGACCTGGAGAACATCACCCAGCGCGTCAACTATACCTTCTTCAACCCGAAGGCGGGCCTGCTTTGGCGCTTGAAGGACGGTGCCCGCGTGTACGCATCCTTCGCCATGGCCAACCGCGAACCCAACCGCAACGACCTGGAGGAGACCACGCCCACCAGTCGTCCACGGAGCGAACAATTGCTGGACTATGAGCTGGGCTACGAGCGCCGGAGCGCGCGCTTCACCGCAGGCATCAACGCCTACTACATGGACTACCGCGATCAACTCGTGTTGACGGGTGAATTGAACGATGTGGGTGCTGCGTTGCGAACCAACGTGGCCGAGAGCTACCGTGCTGGGCTTGAGCTCATGTGGGCCGCGCAAGCCACCCGGCGCCTCACTTGGCGGGCGAATGCAAGCGTCAGCAGCAACAAGGTGCGCAACTTCGTGGAGTTCGTGGATGACTGGGACACGGGAGCACAACACGTCATTGAACAGGGCACCACGGACCTGGCATTCTCACCGTCCATTGTAGCGGGTAGTGAGCTCACCTACCGCTTCTGGGAGCAACAGGGTAGGGGACAGGCGGATCTTACCTTCGTTACCAAGTACGTAGGCGAGCAGTACCTTGACAACACCGGCAGCGCCGACCGTATGCTCGATCCGTTCCTGGTGAACGACCTGCGCCTCAACCTCGGGCTCACCGGTGGGAAGTCCTTCCAGCGGATCGACATCAACCTTACGGCACGCAACCTGTTCAGTGAGCTGTACGAGAGCAACGGCTGGGTATACAGCTTCTTTGAAGGAGACCGCCGCCAGTCGTTCATCGGGCTCTTCCCGCAGGCTCCGTTGAACATCCTTGGTGGGGTCACGGTGCGGTTATGATGGGCCGGCGGCCATGCTGCCGCCAGCTTGTAACAAAGGTTCTATTGGATCCTTCCGCGGGTCCGTTTAGCTTGCGTGCAAATACGTCCCCGCCATGCGTCCCGCCCTTTTATTGTTGTCCCTGGTCGTTCCTGGTGTCCTGTTGGCGCAGAATGAGTACGATGCCAGCATCCTGTCTTACGAAGGACTTCAGTATCCCTGTGCTGGTTCCGTGGACCCGCGCCTGAAGATCCAGAACGTGGGTACGCAGACCATGGCCACCTGCGTGGTGGAGACATGGAAGAACGGTCTGTTGCAGAACAGCTTCAATTGGGTGCTGGCCGCCGCGGCATTGAGCGGAGAGGTCCGCCAACCCACCCTGCCCCCCATTGTCGTTGAGGAGGGCGATGCGCTGGAGTTCCGGATCATCTCTGTGAACGATCAGCCGGACCAAGGGCCGGCAGGGAACATCATGCAGCAGGCACTTAGCGGTGCAGTGGAAGCGTGCGGGCTTCAGACCGTGGAGGTCGAAGTGGTGACCGATGAAGCGGCGGGTGAGGTCACCTGGTCGCTGAGGAACTCTCAGGGTGCACTGCTGGCGCAAGGTGGACCGTATGGCGAGGCGGGCACGCACTCATCGTGGGTGACGCTCCCGGCCGATGCCTGCCTGGGCCTGGACCTGAACGATGCCGGCAGCAACGGGATCGCTGGTGGTCGCCTCACTGTTCGTTGCGCCGGATCGGACCTGCTGGAGATCGATGGGGATGCCTTCACGGACCGCGCCACCGTGGGCCTGCGCACAGGGTCAGTGGTGGGTGTGAGCGAACACATGTATGAAGGGAGGCTGAAGCTGGCCCCCAACCCCGCCTCCGACATGGTGCGTGTAGACCTTGGCGGCATGGCCGGCACGGTCGAACTCACCGTATTCGATGCCACCGGCCGTTGTGTGCGCTCGGTGTCCACAGCTCCGGGCGCCCCCACGGTCGAATTGGGTCTGGTGGACCTGGCACGTGGCCTGCATGTAGTGCAGGTGCGGCACGCAGGCGGAAGGCTCACCGAGCGCCTGGTCGTTCAGTAGGGCGGGTAGGTTCAGGCGCGGCGAACGAAGAACATCTCTAGCTCACCCTTGCCTTTCGCCTCCACCCTGCCGCGTGCCTCGAAGAGCAGGCTGGGTGTATCGCTCAGCAGTTCACGTGTGGTCCCGCTGACGTTCACCTCGTTCACGGCACCACTGCTTTCCATGCGGCTGGCCGTGTTCACCGTATCGCCCCAGATGTCGTAGGCGAACTTGCGGGTGCCCACGATACCCGCCACCACGGGTCCGGTATGGAGCCCGGCGCGCATCCGGAAGGCCGGCAGACCTTGTGCGCTGCGTTCGGCATGCCGCGTGCGGATGAACGCCTGCATGTCCAGCGCTGCCAGCACGGTCTGCAGCACGGCATCCGCCCGTGGTTCCGGAACGCCGCCGGCCGCCATGTACGCATCGCCGATGGTCTTGATCTTCTCCACACCCCGCGCATCCACGATGGCATCGAAGGCTTTGAAACAGATGTTCAGCTCCTCCACCAGTTCCGCCGGCGTGAGCCGTTCGCTCACCTGTGTGAAGCCTTGGAAGTCGGTGAAAAGGATCGTCACCTGCTCGAAGCTTTTCGTGTCGGCATGCCCTTTCGCCTTCAGTTCGGCGGCGACCTCCTCGGGTAGGATGTTGTGCAGTAGTTCATCGCTGCGGTCTCGCTCCCGTTGGATCAGCGCACGCGAACGGCGGGTGTAGCGCAGCCGGTTCCACAGTCCGAGCGAGGTGAGCAGCACGGCCCCGCCGATGAACAGGGATAGATTGCGCTGTTCCCGCTGCCGACCCAGTTCGCGTTGGTAGGCCAGGTCACGCTCGTACCGCTGCCGTGCATTGTCCAGGCTGTCCGCGATCTGCCGCTCCTGGAACTGCCGTTGCAGGTCCATGCGCAGCACCTCCTTGCCGTTGTTCAGTGCATCGAGCGAGTCGCTCACCTGCAGGTATTCCTTCTGTGCACGGAAGGCCATCGCCAGATCGCCCAGTTGTTCGTACGCCAGCATCAGGCACTCGCTGCATTCCTTGCGCTGCTGCGCGAGCCCTGCTGCGCGGGCCAGGGCCACGCCCGCCTCACAGGCAGTACGTGCGCTTCGCGCATCGCCCAGCTGCAGGTACAGCATGCCGCGGTAGTACTGATTGCGCGCCAGCAGCCGCTTGTTCTGCAAGCCTTCGAAGAAGACCTGAGCGGAATCCAACGCTGCGTGGGCTTCGGCATGCCGTCCCAGTTCGGTGTAGCAGCGGCCCAGGTTGTTGAACGCCATGCCGATCTCCAGTTTGCGACCGAGTTTTCGGTAGTACTGCAGGCTCTGCTTGAATTCATCCAAGGCCAGGGTGCGGTCGCCCAGTGCCAGATGCGTGGCGCCGAGGTTCATCAAGGCCTGTGCCCTGCCCTTGTCGCTGTCCAGCGCCTCGGCCAGGGCCGCGCTCTTCTGGTAATGCACCAGCGCTTTCGGTAGGTCCTGCAGTTCCGTATGGATGTTCCCGATGTTGTTGTAGGTGCCCGCGAGGCCTTCGTGGTTGTCCAGCTGGAGGTCGATGCGGAGGCTCTGTTGCAGGTGTTTCAAGGCCAGCGGAAGGTCACCGAGGTTCTTGTACACGTTGCTCATGTTGCTGTACGTGTTGGCCTCGCGTTTGGGGTCTCTCATCCGCCGTGCCGTTAGCAGGCATTCCTCCAGGTAGGCCAGCGAGGCGCGCAGGTCGCTCTGCATGCTGCTGCCCACGGCAAGAGTGGTGAGGGCTTCGTACCGCGCGGCATCGTTGGTGCTGCGTTCGGCCAGGTCCAGCTGCTTGCGCGCCAGCGCCATGCCACTGTCCGGTCGCTCGAACACGGTGCGCCAGGCGAGCACCTGCATGGCCTTCAGTCGCGCACTGTCCGGCGCCTGTACATCGTTCCATACGCTCCAGAGCGAATCGAGCTGCACCTGTGCCCGCGCCGCACAGGGCAGAAGGAGCACCAATGCCAGTATGCGGAACGCATGCGCCATGGTCGGATGGGACTAGCGGTGCACAGCCTCGCACATCGTGAAGATGAGCTCCGGATCCTGCTCGAACGCGGTTCCGACCACAAGCATGTCGGCCCCAGCGTCACACAAGGCGCGTGCCTGCTCTGCGCTGCGGATGCCACCTCCCACAATGAGCGGAAGGTCCACGGCACCCCGCACTGCCCGCACCATGACCGGGTCCACAGAGCGTAGTGCGCCGCTTCCGGTGTCCAGGTAGATGCACCGCAAGCCCAACAACGCACCGGCCAGTGCCGTGGCGGCTGCGATACCCGGCTTGTCATGAGGTACCGGATGGGTCTGGCTCACGTAGCTCGCTGTGGTGGGTCGTCCGCCGTCCACGAGCAGATAACCGGTGGGAACGGCCTCCAATCCAAGGGCCTTGATGGCAGGCGCCGCGATGACGTGCTGACCGATCAACAGCTCGGCATTGCGTCCGCTGATCAATGACAGGAAGAGCATCGCATCGGCGTGGCCGCTCACTTGCGTGGCGCTCCCCGGGAAGAGCAGCACGGGCCGGTCGCTGAGGTCCTTCACGCGCGCCACAACGGCGTCGAAGCGGTCGGTCGTCAGCAGGCTCCCGCCCACCAGCAGCAGGTCCGCCTTGGCCATGCAGGCGTTCTGGATGGTACGCTCCAGGAGGTCGCTCTCGACACCCAGGTCGGGGTCGACCAACACGCCCAACAGCTTCCGTCCCGAACCCTTTGCCCGTTCCAACTGTTCCAACACACCTGCCATGCCTGCGAACTTAGGGAAACCCCTGCGATCCAGCGTTGCAACGTAACTTCGCGCTCCGATGAACACGACCATGTCACAGACCAAGGAACAGCTGGCTTACAAGGTGAAGGACCTGACCCTCGCCGACTGGGGCCGCAAGGAGATCGAACTGGCCGAGGCCGAAATGCCCGGCCTGATGGCCCTGCGCGCCAAGTACGGCAAGGAGAAGCCGCTGAAGGGAGCCCGCATCGCCGGCTGCCTGCACATGACCATCCAGACGGCCGTGTTGATCGAGACCCTCAAGGAGCTCGGCGCCGAGGTGAGCTGGAGCAGCTGCAACATCTTCAGCACGCAGGACCACGCCGCCGCCGCCATCGCGAAGGCCGGCATCCCGGTCTACGCCTGGAAGGGCATGAACAACGAGGAGTTCGACTGGTGCATCGAGCAGACGCTCTTCGCCTTCGAGGGCGGCCAGCCGCTGAACATGATCCTCGACGACGGTGGCGACCTCACCAACATGGTGTTCGACAAGTACCCCGAGCTGGTCAAGGGCATCCGTGGCCTCAGCGAGGAGACCACCACCGGTGTGCTCCGCCTGAAGGACCGGGAGAAGAACGGCACCCTGGTGATGCCTGCGATCAACGTCAACGACAGCGTCACCAAGAGCAAGTTCGACAACAAGTACGGCTGCAAGGAGAGCGCGGTGGACGCCATCCGCCGCGCCACCGACATCATGATGGCCGGCAAGGTGGCCATCGTGTGCGGCTATGGTGATGTGGGCAAGGGCACGGCCGCCTCACTGCGTGGCGCCGGTGCGCGCGTCATCGTCACCGAGATCGATCCGATCTGCGCGCTGCAGGCGGCCATGGACGGCTTCGAGGTGAAGAAGCTGGTGCCGAACGTGCATCGCGCCGATATCATCATCACCACCACGGGCAACTTCAACATCGTCACCGAGGCCGCCTTCCGGAAGATGAAGGACAAGGCCATCGTGTGCAACATCGGCCACTTCGACAACGAGATCGACATGGCCTGGCTGAACAAGGCCTACGGTCACACCAAGGTGGAGATCAAGCCGCAGGTGGACAAGTACACGATCGATGGCAGGGACGTGATCATCCTCGCCGAAGGCCGTCTGGTGAACCTGGGCTGTGCCACGGGCCACCCCAGCTTCGTGATGAGCAACAGCTTCACCAACCAGACGCTGGCGCAGATCGAGCTGTGGAAGCACCACGACAAGTACGAGAACAAGGTGTACGTGCTGCCCAAGCACCTCGATGAGCTGGTGGCCAGCCTGCACCTGGAGAAGATCGGCGTGGAGCTCGAGCAGCTCAACGACGAGCAGGCCAAGTACATCGGCGTGCCGAAGAACGGTCCCTTCAAGAGCGACGAGTACCGCTACTGAACAACGTGTTCAACGAGAAAGCCCCGGGTCCGCAAGGATGCCGGGGCTTTTTTTCCTGGATGGCGGGCGGCGGGTGATGCGTTGCAGTTCCACTCGCCGCTCGATCAGTTGTAGATGCGCAGCGTGGTGCCGTTGAAGCTGGTGTTGTAACGCTGCAGGTTCAAGGCTGCCGGCCCTTCCACCACACTGCCATCGGTGATGAGGAAAGCGGATCCGCAACAGGTGGTGTCACGGGCGATCAATTCGCTCTCGTCCACGCTCACCCGGCAGAGGTCGGCGGTGCGGTAGGGACAGTGCCGGTCAAGTGCCACGAAGGTCTCGGGAGTACTGCGGTACACAAGGATGCCGAGCGAGCCGCCGCTCAGGTACAGCCAGCCTCCGGGAACGGCCAGGTCCGCATACGCGGGGTTGTTCACGTTGATGCTGATATCGACCGGGGAGATGGGTACCCCACCACGCTCTTCCCGTTTGCAGCCTGTGATGGCCACGCCTACGAGCATGAACAGAACGATATACGGCCGGAGGGACATGTATACAAAGGTAGGCTGATCACAGGCCATGCCTGTTCTTGAGGGGGGAGCACGCGCCGTTGGATCCCACGGGACGCTGTATCCTTGTACCATGTTCATGCTGCTCCGCACCCTGCTGCTGTTCCTGCTCCTCTCAGCGCTTCCCACCGCCCAGGCCGTGGCGCAGGATGGCATCACCAGGAAGCAGGCGGAGAAGAACCTTGCCCGCAAGGCAAAGGAGGAGCGCAAGGCCAAGGCCCGCAAGGTCAAGGAGGATCGCAAGCGCCACCTCGAGATCCAGGACAAGGCCACGCGTAAACGCATCAAGCGCCACACCCGCCGTGCGGACAAGCGTGGCAGCGGCCGGCACCGCGATGGTTTCCTGCGGCGCACCTTCGGCGGGTGACCGAACAGATCGCTGTTCAGAGGTGTATAGGATGGCCATGATCTTGCACGAACGGTGTGCGCTGTGACGGACGGTTGCACCTACCTTGGCCCACGGAACGAACCCGGATGCGACCCGCACCTTGCATGAACCTTTCCGGTCACCGCCCTGTCTTGGCGTGTAAGGCGCGTCGTTGCTGGAAAAAGGAAAATTTTACCGATCCGGGATCTTCCTATATTTACGCCCCCTCGTTGCGAAGTACAGCCGAACGTAAAACCTATCGTTGATGGTGAGAAGGATATTCTCCTCCGTTGCGCTTTCCCTCATCTCATTGGTATCCCTCCACGCTCAAGTGGGCACGGGTAGCCTGAAGGGCAAGATCTCAGACAAGAAGTCCGGTGAACCGCTCCCGTTCGTGAACGTGGTGGTGGAGAACCGAGGGACGCAGGTCTCTGGCGGCGCCACTGACTTCGACGGCAACTATTTCATCAAGCCGATCGATCCGGGTACTTACGATGTCATCGTGAGTTATGTGGGTTACCAGCCCTACAAGCAGACCGGAGTGGTGGTGAGCAGCAACAAGATCACCTTCCTCGACATCGCCTTGACGGCCGGTGTGGAGCTCAAGGAGTTCGAGGTGGTGCAATACAGCGTCCCGCTCATCGATCGCGATGGTGGTGCTTCCGGTGGGACCGTCACGCGTGAGGATATCGCCAAGATGCCCGGTCGCTCGGCCGCATCGATCGCCACCACGGTGGCCGGTGCCAGCGATGCCGGCACGGGTGGCGGCATCAGCATCCGCGGCTCACGAACCGAGAACACGTACTACTATATTGATGGTGTGAAGGTGCCTGCAGGTGCAGGCACGGGCCTGCCCAAGAGCGCCATCGAGGAGGTGCAGGTGATCACAGGTGGTGTTCCCGCTAACTACGGCGACGTGACCGGTGGTCTGATCAACATCACCACTCGTGGTCCCAGCCGTCAGTTCTTCGGCGGTGTGGAATACCTTACATCCGGTTATAAGATCGGGTCGGACATCACCGACATCGTGGGCCTCGACAAATTCGCCTTCAACCAAGTGGAAGCCAGCCTCTCAGGACCCCTCTTCTTCAAGAAGGACAGCTTGGGCAACAAGACCAAGCCCCTGATCGGCTTCTTCTTTTCAGGACAGTACACGAACGTGGTGGACAACAACCCGCTGTACATCGGTGATGTGCGCATCCGTCCCGAAGTGCGCGACAGGATCCTGCAGGACCCCGCCCGCCTGCTGCCGAGCAACGACGGGGACGTGGCCATGGCCTACTCCAGTGAGTTCCTGCGTGCGACCGATATCGAGCGCATCCCTACGCGGCAGAACGCAGGCCGGAAGGATTACCTCGCTTCGGGAAAGATCGACATCGCCACCACCCCGACCGTGAACCTCACCGTTGGCGGTTCGCTCGATTTCAACGACCGTCAGTCTTACAACCGCTCCAACTCCCTGCTGAACCCGGAGAACAACATCCGTGTCCGTGAGTCCTCATGGCGCGCGTTCGTGAAATTCACGCAGCGCTTCACGAACCGGACCCAGGAGGAGGAGTCAAAGGCCACCATCAAGAACGCCTTCTACTCGTTGCAGTTGGACTACAGCCGGTACCAACAGAACATCGAGGACCAGGTGCATGGCGAGCGGCTGTTCGACTATGGGTATGTGGGTAAGTTCACCACCTACCGCGCTCCCCAGTTCCAACTGACGAGCGTACCGGGCAATGTGTATTTCCAGCAGGTGGGCGTCACGGACACCCTCGTGACCTTCACGCCCGGAGAACAGAACCCCGACCTGGCGACCATCAACTCGTTCTATTTCAACGCACTGCCCCGTGAGGGTTATCCCCTCGCCCAGTTGTTCGGTGGTCAGGCGGGTGGCAGCTACATCGGCTACTATGAGAATTTTGATGAGACCCAGGCCCGTGGTGCCATTTGGAACGGACAGCGTCCACGCTCCCTCTATGGGCTCTGGAACAATGTCGGCTTCATCGACAATCCCAACGGGGCCGAGTTCTCAAAGCGCCAGAACGATCAGATCCGCTTCACTGCAGCTGGTAGTGCTGACATCGGCTCACACGCCGTGCAGGTCGGATTCGAGTATGAGCAGCTGACCCAGCGCCGTTACGACCTCATCCCCATCGGACTTTGGACCCGCGCCCGCCAGTTGGCCAACTTCCATATCCGCGAGTGGAACGACTCCATTCCGACGGCCATTGTTGATGTCCCTGGCGTGAACACCTTCGACCTGTATTTCTACGACCGCCGTCTGGGTGATGACCAGCAGAACTTCGACCGCAACCTCCGGGGAGCGCTTGGTCTCGACCCCAATGGCACCGACTTCATCGATGTGGATGCCCTCGATCCCGGGGTCTTCGCATTGGACATGTTCTCCCCGGATGAGTTGATCAACAACGGGAACAGCCTGGTGACCTTCGTTGGTTACGACCACCTCGGAAAGATCCGTGCGGGCCGTCCGAGCTTCAACGACTTCTTCGACGAGCGCGATGAGCGGGGGAACTTCACCCGTGCCCAAGCGCCTTTCCAGCCCATCTACATGGCTGGTTATGTGATGGACAAGTTCGCCTTCGACGACATCATCTTCAACGTGGGTGTGCGTGTTGACCGCTACGACGCCAATACCAACGTACTGAAGGACAAGTACCTGTTCGCAGAAGCGTACAAGGCCGGTGATGAGATCCCCGGTGTCACCCAGGAGGTGCGTGAACAGCTCCAGAACCGTCCGGGGAACATCGGCGATGACTACGTGGTCTACGTGAACTCCTTCGACGGTCCCACGGAAGTGAAGGGCTATCGCAATGGAGATACGTGGTACAGCGCGAACGGCCAGGAGCTGGCGGATGGCAACTCGCTGCAGGAGGGCGGCACAGTGATACCCTACCTCGTTCGTGGAGGTGCCCGCACCGACCTTGCCGGCTCCGCGCTGGAGAAGAACGCGTTCCAGGACTATCAGCCGGTGGTGAACGTGATGCCCCGTGTGGCCTTCTCGTTCCCGATCTCCGATGAGGCTGTGTTCTTCGCGCACTACGATGTGCTCACCCAACGTCCGAACGCCGTTCAGTCGCGCCCGGACCTCGCGGCACTCGCTTTCATCGAGGAGACGGGCGACCGGGTCGCGAACCCTGACCTGCGTCCGACCAAGACCATCGACTACGAACTCGGTTTCCAGCAGGTGTTGAGCAAGTCCTCGTCGCTGAAGCTGGCGGCGTTCTACCGTGAACTGCGTGACCAGATCCAGGTCCGCAACATTGCCAATGCCTGGCCGGTGAACTATGTGACATTCGACAACTTCGACTTTGGCACGGTGAAGGGCTTCACGAGCACCTTTGACCTGCGTCGCACGGGTAACGTGTCGATGCGCGCGAGCTACACGCTGCAGTTCGCTGATGGTACCGGTTCCGGTCCGGAGTCGGGTCTGAGCCTGGTGAACACCGGCCAGCCCAACCTGCGCAACATCGCGCCACTGGATTTCGACCAACGTCACCGGTTCCAGGTGAACGTGGATTACCGGTACGGCAGCGGCAAGGATTACAATGGTCCCATGATCGCGGGCAAGCCCTTCCTGCAGGGCACTGGCCTGAACGTGGTTAGCATCCTTGGAAGCGGAACGCCCTACAGCCGCTCCAGTGCTGTGGTGAACGAAGGTGCCGGCCAGACCAACTACCGCTTGGACGGCACGCTCAATGGTGCACGACTGCCCTGGCAGTTCACCACGGACATCCAGCTTGACCGCGACATTCCGCTGAGCTTCGGTGGTGAGGAGGGCGACAAGGCCAAGACCGCCAACCTGAACGTTTACCTGCTGGTGACCAACGTGTTCAACACCGAGAACATCCTGGGCGTCTACCGGTACACAGGTTCGCCCACCAACGATGGATACCTGTCACAGCTGACCGATCGCACGCAAGTGGATCCCGATTCCTATCGTGATCTCTACACCGAGCGTATCAACAACCCCTTCAACTTCGGTGCGCCGCGGACCATCCGTCTCGGTGTACGCTTCGACTTCTGATGAATTCACACAAGACGACCATGAAAGGCCTACAAAGCACGATCGTTTCCAGGACCTTCGCTCTGAGCCTTGTGATGGCCGCCGGCACTGTGGCATCGGCCATGCCCCCTCCCATGGAGGGCAGTGGCATGCGGCGCCCCAATGCAGCGGCGACCATGAAAGCGGCCGCCTGTTCACCCGCCTCACAATCCACCGAACTGCGTTTCAACAACGTGCGTGCGGTGATCGAGAACGGGGGTAACAAATGGCAGGTGCGCGGTGGTACCAGCCGTTCGGGCTATGAGGTGCCCATCACCGTTGGCAACGACGGACCACGTTCGATCTACTCCGGTGGATTGTGGATGGGGGGCATTTCCCAGGACGGACAGCTGAAGATGGCAGGTGTACTGTATCGTCAGGGCGGTCAGAACGACTTCTGGCCTGGTCCCCTGACGGTCACCGGCGACGCCAGCGTTGACGACGTTGTCTGTCAGCAGTACGACCGCTTCTGGATAACCCGGCGCGAGGAGGCTCTGCTGCATCAGGCCTATGCGTTCTGCGAAGGTGATCCGGATTGCATCGCCAACACCTTCCCGGACGGCTACACGATCCCCACCAGCTTCCAGCAGTGGCCAGCCATCGGCAACGTGGAAGCTGGCCAGTCGCCCTACCTGGCGCCGTTCATCGACTATGATGGCGATGGTGATTATTCTCCCACGGCAGGTGACTACCCGGACTACGGCTTCGAGACCACCGTGGAAGAGTGCAAGACCAAGGACCCACAGGATCCCGTGTCCCTCTTCGGTGACTACAACATCTACTGGATCTTCAACGACAAGGGCAATGCCCACACCGAGACCCAGGGTTTCCCGATCGGCCTGGAAGTGCGCGCTCAGGCGTTCGCCTTCAGCTCGAACGACGAGATCAACAACATGACCTTCTACAACTACACGGTCATCAACCAGGGTTCGCAGACGCTGGCCAATACCTTTTTCGGTCACTTCGTGGATCCGGACGTCGGCAATGCGGATGACGATTTCACCGGTTGCGACGTGGGTCGTGGCATGGGTTACTGCTACAACTGGGACGATAACGACGAGACCACCCAGAGCGGTCTTGGCTATGGCGGCCAGCCGCCCGCAGTGGGTGTCGACTTCTTCGAAGGTCCTTACCAGGATGCCGACGGGATCGACAATCCTGGTCCTGAGGCTGGTCTTGCCTGCCAGGATTACGTGCTCCAAAAAGGCATCCCTTACGCCGGGCTGGGTATCGGCTATGGTGATGGGATCCTTGACAACGAGCGCTTCGGTATGCGTGCGTTCATCTACTTCAACCGCAGCGCGCCGAACGGCAACATCACCGACCCCACCACGGCGATCCATTTCTACAACTACCTCCGCTCCATTTGGAAGAACAACCGGGAGCAGTCCTACGGGGGCATCGGCTATACCGAGAGCAACGACTACACCCGTGCGTTCTATATGTTCCCTGATGACACCGATCCCATAGGCTGGGGTACCGGTTGCGTTCCACAGGCCCCATGGAAGGAAGAGAGCCCCACGCTGGCCCAGCCCGACCGCCGCTTCGTTCAGAGCGCTGGTCCCTTCACCCTGCTTCCCGGCGCCTACAACAACGTGACGGTGGGTGTGGTATGGGCGCGTGCCACTTCAGGTGGTGCGGCAGAGAGCCTGCGCCCTCTGCGAGTGGCTGATGACAAGGCCCAGAACCTGTTCGACAACTGCTTCAAGATCCTGGACGGTCCCGATGCACCCGAGCTGAGCATCCGCGAGCTCGATCAGGAGCTGATCATCTACCTGACGAACCCTCCGGGCAGCAACAACGAAGGTCTCCGCTACGAGGAGGTGGATCCCGTTATCCCCACCTTCGGACCGAACGGCGAAGTGCTCGATCGCAAGTACCGCTTCCAAGGGTATAAGGTGTATCAGTTGAGCGATGCGAACGTGAGCGTTTCGGAGCTGGATGACATTAACAAGGCGCGCCTGGTGTACCAGGGTGATCTTGAAGATGGGATCTCGCAGATCGTGAACTACCCGAACAATGAGCAGATCGGCCAGCCCGTACCCATGGAGATGGTCGATGGTGCCAACCAGGGTGTTGTGCACAGCATCCGTATCACGGAGGATAAGTTCGCACTGAGCGATCCCAAGCTGGTGAACTTCAAGACGTACTACTTCCTGGCCATCGCCTACGGCTACAACAACTACATCCCCTACAACATTGGCACGCGTACCGGCCAGCCCTTCCCCTATGTGGCAGGTCGTAAGGGAGCACGTGGCTCGATCCGCGCGGTGAGCGGTGTGCCGCACAAGCCTGCTCCGGCGAACGGCGGTACGGTGCTGAACTCGGCCTACGGGATCAGCCTGCCGGTGACCCGCTTCGAAGGTCAGGGGAATGGGCGCCAGTCGCTTGACATCACCCGCGAGACCGAAGCGGCCATCATGGCCGGGGCACCCTGGCGTTCGGACCTGATGAAGTTCAAGCCGGGTCGCGGTCCGATCGATGTGCGCGTAGTGGATCCCTTGAAGGTGGTCACGGCGGATTTTGAACTGCTGTTCCGCGACCCCACCCCGGGCGACCTGACCGATGCCACCTGGTTCATGGTCGGACCGGCACTCGGTAACGACACCATCTACTCGGAGCGCGCGATCGACATCCGCAATGAGCAATTGGTGCCGGAGTTCGGCATCTCCGTCACGATCGGCCAGCACTTCTACACCCGCGATCAGCAGGGCACGAACAACGCCTTCACTGCGTTGGCGGGATCCGGTACGCTGGTGTTCGACGATCCCAGCAAGGCTTGGTTCCAAGGCATCCCTGATGGGGAAGGCGACCTTAACCCGTTGAACTGGATCCGTTCTGGTACGCAGAACTTCGACTCGGAAGGGGAGGACAGTGACTACAACGACCGTGCGGGACGTGATAACGACCAGATCTATGAGACCGTGTTGGGCGGTACCTGGGCCCCGTGGAATTTGGTTGGTGAGGCGCCGTTCCAGCCTGGTTCCGTGCTGGATAGGGGTACAAGCATGGTGCCGACAAGTCCTGCGAACTACAAGATCAGCGACCTCCCTAGCGTGCAAGTCGTATTCACCAAGGACCGCAACAAGTGGACGCGTTCCCCTGTCTTCGAGCAGGAGTCGAACACCGCCCTTGCCGAAGGAGGTGCTCCGCGGTTAAGCCTGCGTCGCGCGGCAAGCATCGACAAGGATGGTCGCAAGACGGGCACCCCCGGCTGCAATGAGGCAGAGGCCACCCTCACGAACGCACAAGGCATGGGTTGGTTCCCTGGGTATGCCATTGACCTGGAGACCGGTGAGCGCCTGAACATCGCGTATGGCGAGAACAGCTTCTGGGGTGGCAACATCGGTCGGGACATGCAATGGAACCCGAGCAGTGAAGCCTTTACCAACACGGGCGAGCCGATCTTCGGTGGAGGCCATTGGATCTATGTGTTCAAGAACCAGCGACGCGTGAAGAACGATGCGAATCTGGTACCGATGTATGATGAGGCACAGCACATCATGGCCCGACTGGCCAGTGGCTCCGGTTCACAGCGTTCCGCAGTGTTCGCAGCCATTGGTTGGGTGGGTAGTGCGATCGCGATCGAAGGGCGTGAGTTCCTCGGTACTGATGCCCGGGTGACCCTGAACGTCCAGAAGCCTTATCTGCAGTACGTGGATTACGCTGGCGTGATCGATCCGATCGTGCCGGCCCGCAATGGCGGCCTGCCATACTACGGCTTCACCACGCGTGGCTATGAGACGAGCGTGGAGGTGGCTTCGGTGGCGGAGGATTTCCTGGAGGAGATCAACATCGTACCCAACCCGTACTATGCGTTCAGCGGGTATGAGCCGAACCGGTTGGAGAATCGGGTCAAGTTCATCAACCTTCCTGAGCGGTGCACCATCTCGATCTTCAACACGAGCGGAACGCTTGTGCGCAAGTTCAGGAAGGACAATGATCTGACCTACCTGGATTGGGACCTGCGTAACGCGAGCAATATCCCGATCGCGGGTGGAGTCTACATCTGCCACGTGGAAGTTCCCGGCGTGGGTGAGAAGGTGATCAAGTGGTTCGGTGCCTTGCGCCCGCTGGACCTGCAGAACTTCTAAAGGATCGATACAGACGTACATAGCGAAGCTAGCCGATGAAGCGTACGACGAACCGATTGATCGCCCTGCTGGCCGCCGTGCCGGTGTTCGCAGGAGCGTCCGTGATGGCAGGGAACCCCGACCGTGCTGGTTCCGCTGGAGCCACGCAGTTGTTGATCAACCCATGGTCGCGCTCTGCGGGCATGGCCATGGCGAACTCCGCCTCCCTTCGGGGCGTGGAAGCCATGTTCGGCAACGTGGCGGGCCTTTCCAAGGTGAACAAGACCGAGCTGGTGTTCTCCAACACGCAGTGGCTTTCCGGCAGTGGTGTCACCATCAACAGCATTGGCGTGGGCCAGAAGCTGGGTTCCTCCGGTGTACTTGGCATCAGTGCCACCACCTTGGGTTTCGGTGATATCGAGGTGACCACCTTCGACAATCCGGAAGGAGGGCGTGGTACATATCGCCCGGCGATGTCCAACATCGGCATTTCCTACGCCAAGGCGTTCTCCTCGAGCATCAGCGGCGGCTTCCTCCTGCGCGTGGTGTCCGAGTCCATCTCCAACGTGCGGGCTTCGGGTGTGTGCTTCGACGCAGGCATCCAGTACGTGACGGGCGAGAAGGAGAACCTGCACTTCGGCATCGCGCTGAAGAACGTGGGGCCTGCCATGTCCTACACGGGTGACGGTCTGTCGGTGCAGGGCATCCTGATCCAGGGGAGCGACCAGCTTTCCTTGGAACAACGTTCGCAGGGCTTCGAGATCCCTTCCCTGCTGAACATCGGCGCTTCGTACGACTGGCACATCAACGAGATGCACAGACTGACCTTTGCCGGCACCTTCATCTCCAATTCCTTCACCAAGGACCAGGGGCTGATCGGCATTGAGTATGCGTTCCGTAAAATGGTGCACCTGCGCGGAGGTTATCTCTACGAGGATGGCATCACGAGCGACGAGGAACGTACCACCGTGCTGACGGGTCCTTCCGCAGGCATCAGTGTTGATCTTCCTTTCGGAACGGAGAAGAAGAGCGCCTTCGCGATCGATTACAGCTACCGCAGCACCAATCCCTTTGCCGGGATCCACAGCATCGGCGTGCGCATCAGCCTCTGATCAATTCCACGTATCTTTGGAAGAGGACCTCTCGGGGTCCTTTTCCATTCTCATCCCATCAAGAACGACGGCCATGAGCACACCGGCCTATTACACCGAGGAGGGCTTCAAGAAGCTCCAGGAAGAGTTGCACCGGCTCCGCACGGTGGAGCGACCGCACCTCAGCCAGCAGATCGCCGACGCACGCGACAAGGGCGACCTGAGCGAGAACGCCGAGTACCATGCCGCCAAGGAGGAGCAGGGCCTGCTTGAGGCGCGGATCGCCAAAATGGAGGAGATGCTTGCCAATGCGCGCATCGTGGACACCTCCCAATTGGACAACACCAAGGTCTACATCCATTCCCGTGTGGTGGTACGCCACGTGGACAATGGCAGCCAGCGGGAGTTCACGCTCGTTGCCGAGAACGAGGTGGATATCAAGGCGGGCCGCATCAGCGTTGGTTCACCGATCGGTAAGGGGCTTTTGGGCAAGGCCAAGGGCGAGATAGCCGTGGTGGTGACCCCCACCGGCAGCACCCGTTTCGAAGTGATCGAGATCACCCGCTGAGCGATGGCCAGCATCTTCACCCGGATCGTGCGCGGAGAGATCCCCTGTCACAAGGTGGCCGAGGACGACCGCTTTCTCGCGTTCCTGGACATCGCACCCCTGCGGATGGGGCATACCCTGGTGATCCCCAAGGTGGAGGTGGACCGCTTCTTCGACCTGCCGCCGGACCTGCTGCGCGAGATCATGCCCTTTTCCCGGGAGGTGGCCGCACGCATCCGCCGGGAGGTGCCCTGCGACAGGGTGGGGGTGTCCGTCATCGGTTTGGAAGTGCCCCATGCCCACGTGCATCTGATCCCTCTTGACCGGATGTCCGACATGGACTTCACGCGTCCCAAGCTGGCGCCATCACAGGAGGAGCTGGCCACGCTGGCCGCACGGTTGCGAGCTTGACAGGGGCTACGACCCCTTGATGCGCCCGGGATTGTTGCGCACGAAGCTGCCCCAATCACTGCTGCCCTTCCGCAAGCCACTGCCAGCGCGTCTGACGGCAATGCCGCTCGCGCCCGCCGCGAAGTGATGGCAGACGGCCACCGCCAATGCGTCCGTGGCATCGGCGCTGGCGGGTAGTTCCGGCACCCCCAGGATGTGCAGCAACATGGCGGCCACCTGCTCCTTGCTCGCTGCACCATGGCCCGTCACGCTCTGCTTCACCCGCATCGGCGCGTATTCCACCACGGGCAGTCCGGCCTGCAGCGCGGCCGCGATCGCCACGCCTTGTGCGCGGCCCAGCTTCAGCATGCTCTGTACGTTCTTCCCGAAGAACTGCGCTTCGATGGCCAGTTCCTGTACGCCATGCTGCCGGATCAGTTCGGCCACTCGGTGGAAGATGGTGTGCAGGCGGCTCGTGTGATCGTCAAGGCCAGCGAGACGTTCGGCACCGGCTTCCAAGAGCTGCACCGTGTTGCCATGGACGCGGATCACGCCATAGCCCATCACGGTGGTGCCCGGATCGATGCCGATGATGACGCGCTCCGCCTGCATCCGTCTACATTTGGTCGTTCCCGACCCTTGTTCCGTGAGCCATCGTACCGTTCTGTTCCTGCGCTGGGGCCTGTTCCTCACCGCGATGGTGGTGCTCTACGCCCGCTTCGCCGGGTACCAAGGTAGGGACGACCTGCGGGAGGCCTTCGCTGCTGCGTGGAACAGCCTGGATATGCGGGTGCTGGTCGGGTTGGTGTTGCTGATGCTGGTCAACTGGACGTTGGAGGCCGTGAAGTGGCGGGCACTGATGGGCGCGATCGTACCGATCACCCAGGGGCGTTCTTTGCTGGCCACTTTCGCAGGCACTACCGTGGGGCTTATCACGCCCAACCGGGTGGGTGAGTTCGCAGGCCGGGTGCTCTATCTTCCACCGGCACATCGCCTGCGGGGCGGTGCGATCACGCTGCTCGGCAGCCTTGCACAGTTCGCGGTGACCATGGCGCTCGGGGCGCTGGCGGTAGGGTTGGCGCGGCTGGAAGGGGGCATCGACGGCCTTTGGGGTCCTGCCTGGACTGCGCTGGTCTGGGCCACGGTGGCCACGGGTGCGGGCGTCCTGGTCCTGCTGTTCTTCCCGGCTACGCTGGCGCGCCTGCTGGCCCTCGTGAGCTGGCCTCCCCGCATTGCCGCTGCCTTGGAGGGACTGGGAACGGTGCAGCGCTCGGTGCTGCGCCAGGTGCTGCTGCTCAGCGTGCTGCGGTATGCGGTCTTCACGGCACAGTTCGTATGGCTCCTGCACGTGGTGGCCGATATCGGTGCCCTTCAGGGTCTTCTGTACGTGCCGGTCGTGTTCCTCATCACCACCTGGGTGCCGAGCACCGCCTTCACCGATCTGGGCATCCGCGGGTCGGTCATTACCAGTGTTGTGCCGGGCGACCCGGCGGCCCTGATGCTCGTGACCGCCCTGATCTGGATGGTGAACCTCATGCTGCCGGCATTGATCGGTGGTGCCGTGCTGCTCTTCATCCCCACGCAGGAAGACACCTCCGACAAATGAGCACCTGGGTCCTGATCGCGCTGATCCTCTTCGTGGCGGCTGCGGCCATGGCCCTGCGCACCAACGGCTGGCGCACTGCGCTTGCAGCAGTGGCCGCGCGCACCGGCACCGGCGGTTCCGAAGTGCCCATCACCGTGCTGGTGCCTGTGCGCAACGGAGTGGAGGAACTCGCCACGCTGCTACAGGACCTGCACGCCCAGGACCACCCGCGCGCGCTGACCGAAGTGATGGTGGTGGACGATCACAGTGAAGAGCCTGTTCAGCAGCTGGTGCTTGACATGGCGCGCCATTGGCCACAGCTGCGCTATCTCCATGTGGGGCAGGGAGCGGGCAAGAAGGCGGCGATCATGGCCGGTGTGGCAGCGGCGCAGCACGAACTGGTCCTGCTCACGGATGCGGATGCGCGCTGTGCTCCCGGCCGCGTGACGGCGGTGGCTGCAACGTTCCAGGCACGTGCTTGCGACCTGCTGTTGTTGCCGGTGCGCACCGTGGGTGAGGGGTTGTGCGGTGCGGTGCAGGAGGAGGAGCAGGCCGCCTTGCTTGCAGCGCTCGTGGGCACCTGGAGCGAAGGCAGACCGGTCCTGGCGAACGGCGCGAACATGGCCTTCACACGCACGGCCTTCGAGGCGGTGGGCGGTTACCGGGGCGATGAGCGCAGCAGTGGCGACGATGTGTTCCTGGTGCAGCGCATGCGACGCGCTCGGCGCAGCGTTGAGGTGGCGTTGGATGCCGCGCTGTGGGTGGAGGTGAAGGCGGCTCCGAACTGCAGGGAGGCGTTCTCACAACGGCTGCGCTGGGCAGGCAAGATGGGAGCGGTGCGCGATCCGCTTACGACCTTTGTCAGCTTGCTGTCGATGCTATTGCCCTGGGCCTTGGCGGTGTTCACCGTGGTGGCCGTGATGGAGCAGCGCATCGGTGATGGTCTGCTGCGTACGTGGCTGCTGTTGCTGGCGGCCTGGTCGGCCTGGTGCATCCCTTTGGTACAGGCCGCGGGCGATGTACACCGGCTGGCGGGGGAGACGCATGCGCGCCCGTGGCGGAGCTTCCTCGCGCTGCTGGCCTTCACGGCATACGCGCCTGCGATCGCTTTGTTGTCACGCGTTCTGCGGCCGCAGTGGAAGGGGCGACGGGTCCGTTAAGGTCCCGTCGAACGGACGTGCGAGGTCTGCACCAACAACGGTGCACCACGGCGCGGGTGGCGCGAGGGATCAGAACGGCAGATCGTCGTCGTCGCCGCCGATGGGGGGCATGTCGGACGCGCTGGGGGGCGGTGCTGCCTGGTAGGAGCCGCCTGTGGCGGGTGCACCACCGGCGCGCTCGATACGGTTGCCGCTGAGACTGAGGAAGTACTTCGTCACACCATCACGACCGGTCCATTCGCGGCCGTTCACATAGCAGGTCACGCTCACCTCTTCGCCGGGGTTGAATCCGTCCAACAGGCCGCAGCGGTCCTGGGTGAATTCAACGGGGATATGCTGCGGGCGCTGACCGCTGGGTTCGGTGATGACGAGCTCGCGCTTGCGGAACTTGTCAGAGACGTCCTGTGTCTTGCCGATCATCTTGATCGAGCCGGTGATGGTGACTTGTGCCATGGTGTTCGATGGGCCTCCGGGGCCGGAAAATGGTCGCTTATCGGTCGTTGAAGGTAAGGAGCGTAAGCCAGGCCTCTTCCAAGCGTCCATCCCGCAGGAGCTCCTGGGCGCGTTGGTGCAGGAGGTGCTTCAGATGCTGTGGCTGGTCCTGGTGGGCGATGAACAGTTCGCTCAGTTCGGTGAGCTTGTATTCGTTCACGCGCGTCTCATCGGGCACCTGCTCCAAGGCACCCAGCTGGCCTAGTTCATTGCCGGTGAGGATGGTGCTGAGACGGGCATGGTCGGGCAAAGCATCCACGCCGGCACCCAGGTTCGTGGTAGGCTGGGCCAGCTCGAACAGCGCATCGCCATGGGCGCGACAGTAGAAATGGCCACCCATGCGGCCCACCAGGTCGATCTTCCGCTGGTCGATCTTGCCGCGCGCATCGAGCACCGCTTCATCGACATGGATGCGCACCACTTCGCACAGCACGAGGTTTCCCGCACCACCACCGGTGCCGGTCTCGATCACCTGTTGTACCCGGCACTCGAACTGCACGGGGCTTTCCTTCACGCGGAAGGGCCGCACCACATCGGAAGGGATGGGGGTGAGGCCTGCCTTCACGAACTCGTTCACGCCTTCGGGATACTCGGTGCTGGCGAGGCTGGTCTGCTGCACCATGCTGTAGGTTACCACGTTGATCACTACTTCGGGCACGGCCTTCACGTTGTGGTAGCTGTGCTTGGTGGTGTTGTCGCGGCCGCGGCGGGCAGGGCTGAAGATCAGCAGGGGCGGGTTGGCGCCGAACACATTGAAGAAGCTGAAGGGGCTCAGGTTCGGTCGTCCTTCGGCATCGATGGTGCTGGCGAAGGCCACCGGGCGCGGGCCCACGGCACCCACCAGGTAACCGTGCAGTTCAGGGATGGAGAGCTCCTTGGGGTCGAGGTGCTTCATGCGGACCGCGAAGGTAAGGAGGTGGTACCTCTCGCCCGAAGGAGGCGCAGGGGTGGGCCAGGGTGGTCGGTGCAGGTGGAAGGGCTTGACACACCCCTACGCCTATCTTTGCGACCCTTCCGCCGGGGCGTATCGTGCGCGCCGGTGTGAAGGGAACACACGGACGTGGCGGAATTGGTAGACGCGCCAGACTTAGGATCTGGTACCGCAAGGTGTGGGGGTTCGAGTCCCCCCGTCCGTACAGTGGTCGGTGATCGTTGATCGATGTTCGTTGGATCGCTGCCAAGTGCGGTCCCGAACCCCGACCAACGCACATCGACCATCGAACCACGAACAACGCATACCGAAGAACGGTCCCGCACCACAGACCTCTTCGATCCATCACACAAGCCAATCGGCGATCAGTCCCATGAACATCGAACGCGAAGAGACCGGCACGCTCACCGCCACCCTGAAGGTGAAGCTCACCCCCAACGATTACACCCCCGGTGTGGAGAAGGCCCTGAAGGAGCAGCGGCGCACCGCCGCCATGCCCGGCTTCCGCCCCGGCCAGGTGCCCATGAGCATCATCCGCAAGCGCGTGGGCAAGGCAGTGCTGGTGAACGAGGTGGAGCGCCTCATCGACGAACAGCTGCGCACCTACCTGCAGGAGAACGCCATCCGTGTGCTTGGGCAACCGCTACCCAAGCGCGGCACCATGGACGCCAACAACTGGGACGAGCCCGGTGAACTACAGTTCGCCTACGAGCTCGGCATGGCCCCCAGCTTCGAGGTGGAGCTGAACGACAAGCTCGGGGTCACCTACCCGCTCGTGGATGTCACCGACGAGCTGGTGCAGCGTGAGATCGACGACATGCGCCGCCGCTTTGGTACGGTGGAGAGCGCCGAGGTGAGCGAGGACAAGGACATGCTGCTCGGCGACATGATCGAACTGGAGGCCGATGGTACCATCAAGGCCGGCGGCATCATGAACCGCGCCACCATCAGCCTGGAGTTCCTGGCCGATGATGCCGCACGCAGCCCGCTCTTGGGCAAGCGCGTGGGCGAGGAGGTGAAGGTCGACCCGCACAAGGTGAGCCGCGACCACGACGATCTCGCGCGCATGCTGGGGGTTGACCACGACCGTGTGCATGACCTGCACAACGACTTCCTGTTCCGCATCGCCGAGATCAAGCGCATGGCGCAGGTGCCGGTGGACCAGCAGCTCTTCGATCGCGTGTACGGCAAGGATGCGGTGACCGACGAGGCCGGCTTCCGCGCCAAGGTGAAGGAAGGGCTGGAGAACATGTTCCGCCGGGACAGCGACCGCCTCTTCACGCGTGAAGTGTTCCGGGCGCTGGAGAAGCGCACCAGTGTGGAGCTGCCGGATAGCTTCCTCAAGCGCTGGATCCAGGAGACCAGCGAGAAGCCCATCACGCCCGAAGAGGTGGAGCAGGGCTATGCCGGTTATGCCGAAGGCTTGAAGCGCCAGCTCATCCAGGACCGTGTGGTGGAGAAGTACGGCCTGGAGGCCAAGGGCGAGGAACTCGACGCCTTCGCCAAGCGTTATGTCTCCGATCAGTTCATGCAGTACGGGCTTCCCGCTCCCGAGGGCGAACAACTGCAGCAGATGGCAGCGCGCATGCTCGGTGACCGCGAGCAGCTGGGCCGCATGCGCAACAGCATCGTGGAGCAGAAGCTCATGGCCCACTTCAAGGCCCTGCTCAGCCCGAAGGATGAACGCATGGGCTTCGATGCCTTCGTTAACTTGGCCCGCATGGCCTGAGCCCTGCGCACACCATCCACCCAGCAAACAACGCATCACCGATGTTCCCCAAGGACGAATTCCAGCAGTATGCCGTGAAGCACCGCGGCATCAGCAGCAACACGCTGCACAGCTACACCAGCCACCTCGTCACCTCCTCCATGACGCCCTACATCATCGAGGAGCGTCAGTTGAACGTGGCCCAGATGGACGTGTTCAGCCGCCTGATGATGGACCGCATCATCTTCCTCGGCACCGGCATCAACGATCAGGTGGCCAACATCATCCAGGCGCAGCTGTTGTTCCTGGAGAGCGTGGATGCCAAGAAGGACATCCAGATCTACATGAACAGCCCGGGCGGCAGCGTGTACGCAGGGCTCGGCATCTACGACACCATGCAGTACATCAACTGCGATGTGGCCACCATCTGCACGGGCATGGCCGCCTCGATGGGTGCGGTGCTGCTGTGCGCCGGTGCCAAGGGGAAGCGCAGCGCGCTCAAGCACAGTCGTGTGATGATCCACCAACCCTTGGGCGGTGCCGAGGGGCAGGCCGTGGACATGGAGATCACCGTGCGCGAGATCGTGAAGCTCAAGAAGGAGTTGTACGATATCATCAGCCACCACAGCGGTCAGCCGTTCGAGAAGGTGGAGAAGGACAGCGACCGCGACTATTGGATGATCGCCGAAGAGGCCAAGGCTTACGGCATGATCGACGAGCTGTTGGTGAAGCACAAATAGGGGCGGAGCATGGTCCGCGCGCGTTGTGCGGCATGCATCCCGATACGGAAGGCCGGGTGGAGCGATCCCCCGGCCTTCGTCGTATCTTGCAACCCTTTCCGCGCGATCTGCGTAAAGGGAAGTTAGAGGTCTCCTCCGATGGATAAGAAAGACATCAAGTGTTCGTTCTGCGGCCGCGACAAGCAGGACACCAACGTCCTCATCGCGGGCATCACCGGGCACATCTGCGACAGCTGCATCACGCAGGCGCAGAACATCATCAGCGAGGAGCTCAGCCAGCGCTCGCGCAACGAAATGGAGGGCAGCCTGATCCTCCAGCGCCCCTCGGACATCAAGCGCTTCCTGGACGAATACATCATCGGGCAGGACGATGCCAAGAAGGTGCTCAGTGTGGCGGTGTACAACCACTACAAGCGGCTCCTTCAGCGACCGGCCTCCGCCACCGATGAAGTGGAGATCGAGAAGAGCAATATCATTCTTGTCGGCGAGACGGGCAGTGGCAAAACACTGCTTGCCAAGACCATCGCCCGCATGCTTAATGTGCCCTTCGCCATTGCCGATGCCACGGTGCTCACCGAGGCCGGTTACGTGGGCGAGGACGTGGAGAGCATCCTCAGCCGCCTGCTGCAGGCCGCTGATTATGATGTGAGCAAGGCGGAGCGCGGCATCGTCTTCATCGACGAGATCGACAAGATCAGCCGCAAGAGCGATACGCCGAGCATCACGCGCGATGTGAGCGGCGAAGGGGTGCAGCAAGCCCTCCTGAAGCTGCTCGAGGGCAGCACCGTGAGCGTTCCTCCGCAGGGTGGCCGCAAGCATCCCGAGCAGAAGCTCATCCAGGTGGACACGCGCAACATCCTCTTCATCTGCGGTGGTGCCTTCGATGGCATCCAGAAGATCATTGCGCGCCGCGTGAAGAGCAGCGCCGTGGGCTACAGTGCCAGCAAGGAAGGGCGCATCAGCGACGACAACCTGCTGCAATACGTGAGCCCCACTGACCTGCGCAGCTATGGCCTTATACCTGAGCTCATCGGTCGTTTCCCGGTGCTCACCTACCTCGATCCGCTCGACAAGGAGAGCCTGCGACGCATCCTCACAGAGCCGAAGAACGCGCTGGTGAAGCAGTACGTGAAGCTCTTCGAGATGGACAAGGTCAAGTTGACCTTCGACAAGAAGGTGCTCGACTTCATTGTGGAGAAGGCCTTGGACTACCGGTTGGGTGCGCGTGGACTGCGCAGCATCTGCGAGGCAATCATGACCGACGCGATGTACGAGATCCCCGGCTCCGAGGAAAAACCCTCGGAATTGCGCGTCACGCTCAGCTATGCCCGAGACAAGTTCGAGCGCTCACGCCTGAGCAATCTGAAAGTGGCCTGATCGCCCGGGGCATCAAGGTCCTTATCTTCGGCCTTGTTGAACAAGCAGGTCATCTGCGTGTTCAGCAAGGCCGTTGAACTTACTCCCTACCATGAAACAGACCCTTCTTTTTGCCGCGCTGTTCTCCAGCGCCCTCGTTGTCGCACAAGATCTTCCCCAGCCCAGTCCACCCGGTGAAGTGGAGCAGGTCGTTGGCCTCACCAAAGTGGAGGTCGAATACTCCCGCCCCAGCGCCAAAGGCCGCAAGGTGTTCGGTGAATTGGTACCCTTCGACAAGGTATGGCGCACGGGTGCCAACATGAACACCACCATCGAGGTCGAAAGCGATATCCAGGTGGAGGGCAGCACCCTCCCTGCAGGGAAGTATTCCATCTTCACTACACCCGGCAAGGAGATGTGGGTCGTCCACTTCAACAAGAACGTGGAGCTCTGGGGTGAGGGCGACCGCAAGCCGGAGGAGGATGTCCTTACCGTCAAGGTGAAGCCCGGCACCTGTGATTTCACGGAGACCTTCACCATTACCATCGGTGAGCTTGCTGATGACAACGCCACCCTGGAGCTCCGCTGGGAGAACACCAAGGTGCCGGTGAAGATCAGTGCCGATGCCACGCGCCAGGCCCTGAGGAACATCGAAAAGGCCGTGAACGATCCTACCGCCGACTTCCGCGTGTTCCACAACAGTGCGCGCTTCCTGGTGGACCGCAAGCTGGATCCCGCCGCAGCGCTCAAGTATGCCCAGATAAGCGTGGACAAGGAGATGAAGTTCTGGAATATGCACACCCTCGCCCTGGCGCAGGCACAGAACGGCAAGTACGCCACCGCCATCGAGACCGCCCAGAAGAGCATGGAAATGGCCCAAAAGGTGAACTACGAGGCCTACGTGACCATGAACAAGCAGAAGATCGAGGAGTGGTCGAAGATGAAATGATCGACCGCCGCTACATTGTTCGAAGCCCTCGGGAGACCGGGGGCTTCGGCGTTAATGAACGTCCGTGCCGTCGAACCAGATCTCGGTGATAACCGTGTCATCGTAGCGTTCACCCGGGTATACATCGAGAATGGTGAAGGTGAGCCGCATGGGCTCGCCATCGGCGCGATGCCCGAAGAGGCGCGCAAGTTTGAACCTCTGGTCGGCCATGCTGTCAGTCAGTTCGAGGATGGCCACGGCCACACCGTTCTCGTCCACACGCAAGCGCCTCACACGGTTGTTGGCGCGCCAGACCCGCTCGTTGGTCACAAGGCCGTTGGAGATGCTCACCGTGTGCAAGCGAGGACTGTCGTTCGCGAATTGGTATGTGAGCGATTCGCCGATGCCAGGTCCGGGCACACCCTCCGCCCATGCGTTGCAGTAGTCCAGGTCGTGCGCCTGCAGGGCATCGTAGCGGTGCTCGCCCACAGGCTTCAAGGTGGAGCTGGCCCACACCGAATCCGGACCGCCGCCGCAGTACCAGTTGCATTCCATGCCGATGATGGCGCACGGGCCCAGGTAGGTCTCGCCCCATGCGTAATAGAGTGAATCCCACAGCGCCTGCTCCGAGGGAAGGGCGTCCTTCTGCGTGGTGAGTACGCTGTCGTACCAGGCATACAGCCGATGCGCCTCCGCGGTTAGCTCCGGTGTTCCTAGGAGCACTGGATTGAGCATGGGCGCGTCGGCCTGTGCCAGGACGCTGCATCCGATCGCTGTAGACACCAAGAAGGAGCACACGCGACGGCTCATGTGCCTGTTGATCCTTCGGGCATAGCGGCTTGGATCACCAGCGCCAGCACCACCACGATCGCCGGCGCGATCAGGTTGTACCACAGGAAGGCGATCTGGATCTCGGAGAAGTGGATGTACAGGATGATGGCCTGCGCCACGAGCGCCGCGATGAACACCGCCGTGCCGCCCACCCGCTTCAGGAAGAAGGCCACCAGGA
>CAYZBO010000020.1:0-38942 GCA_964476665.1 uncultured Chryseobacterium sp.
ACCAAGGAGGAGGCCGAACGTTCAAGGAGCCAATTTGGCACCTTGAAACAAGGCGGAACACCCTTGAAAGAGGAGGGTGACTTGAGGAGCCAAATTGGCACCTCAAGTTGGGGCGGCACCCGCTACTTCCCCATGGCCTTCACCGAGCAGGGGGTGGCCATGCTCTCCAGCGTGCTCAACAGCGAACAGGCCATCCTCGTTAACATCCACATCATCCGGGTCTTCAGCCGCATGCGCGAGGTGCTCCTGTCGCACCGCGAGATCCTCCAGAAGCTGGAGCAGCTGGAGGAACGCATCACCGGGCACGACGAGGAGATCCAGGCCATCTTCGACCACCTCACCGAACTGGTATCGCCGACCGCACCGCAGCGCGGTCCCATCGGCTTTAAACCCTCCAACACCGACAACCGCTAACCGTCATCACCCATGGCAACCCCGCTCTTCGGCTCCAACATCAAGCTCCTCCGCCAACGCCGCGGCCGCTCGCAGGAGGAGGTCGCCATCGCGCTCGACGTCAAGCGCAGCAGCTACAGCGGCTATGAGAACGGCAGCGCCGAACCCTCGTTCGACCTGCTGGTGCGCATGAGCGAGTACTTCAAGGTGAGCATCGACAAGCTGCTCAAGGACGACCTTCCGGCCCTCAGCGAAAGCCAGCTCGGCATCCTGGAACGCGGGGGCGACATCGACCTCAGCGGCCGGCGCCTGCGCGTGCTGGCCACCACGGTGGACCGCGAGGACCGCGAGAACGTGGAGCTGGTGCCCGAGAAGGCCAAGGCCGGCTACGCGCTGGGCTATGCCGATCCGGAGTACATCAGCATCCTGCCCACCTTCCAGATGCCCTTCCTGGCCAAGGACCGCAAGTACCGCACCTTCCAGATCAGCGGCGATAGCATGCCGCCGGTGGGTGATGGCTCGTGGGTCACGGGCGAGTACGTGCAGAACTGGCAGACCATCCGCGACGGGCAGCCCTACATCGTGGTCACCAAGGACGACGGCATCGTCTTCAAGGTGGTGTACAACCAGTTGAAGGAGAAGGGTACCCTGCTGCTGTGCAGCACCAACCCGCTCTACGCGCCCTATGAGGTGCCGGTCACCAGTGTGTTGGAGGTGTGGAAGTTCGTGCATTTCATCAGCGCCGAACTGCCCGAACCCAACATGAGCCGCGACGACCTGGCCCGCAGTGTGGTGGAACTGCGCAAGGAGGTGGGGCAGCTGCGTCTGGCAATGGAGCAGCAGGGACGGTTGTCGTTCTGAGCGGGGTATCTTGCACGGTATGCAAGATCACCCCATCGATCGCCTTACCGAACCGTTCAAGGAGTTCCTGCATAAGCAGTCGGCCGCAGGCATTGTCCTGTTCATCGCTGCCATGGTGGCGTTGGTATTGGCCAATTCGCCTTGGCATGAGCAGTACCACCACTTGTGGGAGCACACGGTGGCGATCCGGTTCGATCGGTGGGAGCTGGCACGCAGCCTGCACCACTGGATCAATGACGGCCTCATGGCCATGTTCTTCTTCCTGGTGGGACTGGAACTGAAGCGCGAATTGGTGGGCGGCGAGCTGTCCGATCCGCGCAAGGCGCTGTTGCCCGTGGCGGCAGGCTTCGGAGGCATGCTGGTACCTGCGGCGATCTATCTGCTCTTCGTGCCTGCGGGGCCCGCCGTGGGGGGCTGGGGCATCCCCATGGCCACCGACATCGCCTTTGCTGTTGGCCTGCTGGCGCTGTTGGGCAGCCGTGTACCCCCGAGCCTTAAGGTCTTTCTCACCACATTGGCCATTGCCGATGACCTGGGTGCGGTGCTGGTGATCGCGCTGTTCTACACCTCGGATATCAGCCTGGTGAACCTGGCCATCGGGGCGGGCTTCCTATCCGTGCTCGCCGTGGGCAACCTCATCGGAGTGCGCAGCCCGTGGTTCTATGCGATCTTCGGCATCGGAGGTCTGTGGACCGCCTTCCTCTTGAGCGGCATCCATGCCACCATAGCCGGTGTGCTGGCCGCGTTCACCATTCCTGCGGTCACCCGCTTGGATGAGGAGACCTACATCAAGCGGATCAACCGTTACCTGCGCGAGTTCGCCGCGCTCAAACCCAATGAGCTTCCCACTCTTACGGACGAGCAACTGGAGGTGATCGGCAAGATCGATGCGGCGAGCGAACATGCAGAGACACCCTTGCAACGCCTCGAACAGCGGCTTCACCCCCTGGTGATGTTCGGTGTCATGCCGCTCTTTGCCCTGGCCAATGCGGGTGTGCGGCTTCCTGAGGAACTTCTGGTCTCGCTCTACAGCCCCGTCACGCTCGGGGTCGCCGTGGGATTGGTGCTCGGTAAGCCGTTGGGAATCCTGCTCACCGTTCTCCTGCTCACCCGCCTGGGATGGGCATCGCTTGGCAAGAGTATCAGGTGGGACCATGTGCTTGGCATGGGCTTCCTTGCAGGCATCGGGTTCACCATGTCGTTGTTCGTGAACGAGCTCGCCTTTGCCGATGGAACGTTGCGTGAGCAGGCCAAATTGGGTATCCTGATGGCTTCGTTCCTCGCCGGTGCCATCGGGTTCTTCCTGCTTCGGCGTCCAGGGCTTTCTACACGGCCCAAGGCTGATTGAGCGTATGGTAAGGCTGCGGTTGTGCACAGTGTGATGCGCATGGCCAATGTTATGTCAATGTTAACCCGGGGTGAACATTGTGCTACCTTTGGGCGTACCAAGGAAGCACAACCTCACTGCCATGCGCACCATCCTCCTGCTGTTCGCGCTTGTCCCCGGTCTCTGGGCATCGGCTCAAACGCTGCTTGCCCAGGAGCACTGGCCCGACGGCACGCTGAAGTCCACCCGCTTTGAGGAAGGTGGGCTCATCCACTTCATCACCTACTACGAGAACGGTAGGGTACACGAAGTGGGCGGCTTCCTCCGGGGCCGACGCGATGGGGTGTGGAAGCAGTACAGCGATGCCGGTGTGCTGCTGGCCCAGGCCCGCTTCAGCAACGGCGAGCGGCAGGGCACTTGGGAATTCCGTAGCCACAACGATACCGTGCTGGGTCGGTTGACGCACGCGGATGGCGACCTGCGGAGCGGTGAGTTGTATAACGAGCAGGGGGGACTGGTGGCCATGCGCACCTACTGAACGCCAAGCGGGGTCATCGGTCCATCAGCACACGCAGCGAACCTTGACGCAGGACCTGCACCTCGAGCGACCGCAAGGCCTTCAACTGGATGGAGCCCCATCACCCAATGGATGTTCGCGCCTGGTGAACGCATGCGCTTGATCTGGTCACCAGCGGTGATCGGCGTATGTCCGATGCGGAGCACTGCCAGCGCGATGCGGGTCTTCGTGCCGCTCGGGTCTGGCGGTTGAATGCCGCTCGCGTGTCGACGGATCGGCCGGTGGTGCTATCCCTCGCGCTTGAAGATGTTCCCGGCCTCGGGAAAGGCCTTGAACTCGATGGCATGGCCGTCCGGATCCTCGATGAAGAGGCTCACCTGTTCGCCCACCTCGCCCTTCATCACCGTGCGCGGCTCAATGAAGAACGGGTGGCCCACTTTCTTGAACTTGTCCCGCAGCTTCTTCCAATCGGCCATGCTCAGTACGATGCCCCAGTGATCGCTGGGTACGTTGCTTTTTGGGTTGTAGATGCGGGCTGTCTTGATCAGCTTCGGCACCTCCTGGATGGTGAGCTGGTGACCGAAGAAGTCGTAATCCACCCAGGTGTCGGCGCTGCGGCCCTCCTTGCAGCCGAGGAACTTGCCATAGAAGGCCTTGATCCGCTTGAGGTCGGTGGTGGCGAATGCCAGATGGAAGGTGCCGGTCATGGCGAAGGTGTGTATGCCACCAAAATAGCGAAGGCCCCGGTGCAAGCAGCCGGGGCCTTCGGGAGTTATCGAACGGGCGCGGTTGGTTCAGTCCTCGTCATCATCACCGCCGTCATCATCCCCCGCATCGGTGTCGCCGTCATCCTCCCCATCATCGTCGGCATCGACGTCGTCATCGGCTTCCTCCCCGGTCTCGGCCTCATCGCCGCCACCGAGGTCATCGCCGCCTTCCATATCGTCACCAGCCGGAGTGCTGTCCTCCTGGTCGAGGAACTCATCGATCTCGGCACGGCTTTCGGGATTGATCTTGATGAGGTAGAGCGCGTCCGGAGTGCGCAGTTCGATCACGCGCAGGATCTCCCCCTTGGCGGTGGGGATGGATTTGATGTGCGTGCTGTCGATCCCATCCGGGTATTGTTCCTGGAGGGTCTCCTTGAGCGCGTCGGTCAGCGTGTTGAAGGATCGGATCAGGCGTTGCATGGGGTGAGCGGCTCACATGTCCAGTACGTAGGCGAATACGAGCGGTGCCACAATAGTAGCATCACTTTCGATGATGTACTTCGGGGTATCGATGTCGAGTTTTCCCCAGGTGATCTTTTCATTGGGTACGGCGCCGCTGTAGCTGCCGTAGCTGGTGGTGCTGTCGCTTATCTGGCAGAAGTAGCTCCAGAAGGGGATGTTGTCGCGCTGCAGGTCCTGGTGGAGCATGGGCACCACGCAGATGGGGAAGTCGCCGGCGATGCCACCCCCGATCTGGAAGAAGCCGATGCCGTCCGGACCGCAGTTGTTGGTGTACCAATCGGCCAGGAACATCATGTACTCGATGCCGCTCTTCATCATGGATGGCTTGCAGTCGCCCGTGATGCAGTGGCCGGCGAAGATGTTGCCCAGGGTGCTGTCCTCCCAACCGGGGCAGATGATGGGCAGGTTGCGCTCGGCGGCGGCCACCATCCAGCTGTCCTTCGGGTCGATCTGGTAGTACTGCTGCAGCACGCCGCTGCGGATCATCTCATAGAAGTACTCGTGCGGGAAGCGCCGGTTGCCGCTCTTGTCGTCTGCCGTCCAGAGGTCAAGCACATGCTTTTCCAAGCGACGGAATGCCTCGTGCTCGGGGATGCAGGTGTCGGTCACCCGGTTCATGCCGCGGTCCAGCAGATCGCGCTCCTGGGCGGGGGTGAGGTCCCGGTAGTTGGAGATCCGCTCGTAGTGGTCGTGCGCCACGAGGTTCATCACATCCTCCTCGAGGTTGGCACCGGTGCAGCTGATGATGTCCACCTTGCCCTGGCGGATCATCTCGGCGAGGATCTTGCCCAGCTCAGCCGTGCTCATGGCACCGGCGAGCGTGATCATCATTTTGCGGCCTTGGGCGAGGTGGGCCTTGTAGCCTTTGGCGGCATCCACGAGCGCTGCTGCATTGAAGTGCAGATAGTGCTTTTCCATGAAGGCCGAGAGGGGACGGTTGCTGCTCATTGGTCGTATGCGGGGCGAAATATAGAGGCGGTGTCTGGATTTCGGATGTGGACCGTGCTCAGAGGTACCCGAGGAGCTGGAGCATGCGTTCGGCGCTCTGCCGCTCGGCGAACACCCGGTCCACCAGCCTGCCATCTGCATCACGGTCGATCAGCACGTGCTTGGGCTTCGGGATGAGGCAGTGCTGGATGCCCCCGAAGCCCCCGAGCGTGTCCTGGTAGGCTCCCGTGTTGAAGTAGCCGATGTACTGCTTGCGGTCCTCGCGGTACTTGGGCAGGTAGATGGCGTTGATGTGCTGCTCGCTGTTGTAGTAGTCGTCGCTGTCGCAGGTCATGCCGCCCAGGAATACGCGTTCATATTCATCGCCCCAGTTGTTCACCGGCAGCATGATGAATCGCTTGCTGATGGCCCAGGTGTCGGGCAGGGTGGTCATGAACGAGCCATCGATCATGTTCCAGCGTTCCTTTTCGTTCTGCTTCTTCTGATAGAGCACGCTGAAGAAGGTGGCGCCGCTGTCGCTCACCGTAAAGCTGCCGAACTCGCTGAAGATGTTGGGCTCCTGCACCTTGTTCTCTTCGCAGACATCCTTGATGCGGCCCACGATTTCGCCGATCATGTAGTCCACATCGAAGCTGAAGTTCAGGCTGTTCTTGATGGGCAGGCCGCCACCGATGTCCAGTGTGTCGAGCGTTCGGCAGAGTTTCCAGAGGTCGCAGTAGACGTTCACGCACTTGCTCAACTCGTTCCAGTAGTAGGCCGTGTCGGTGATGCCCGTATTGATGAAGAAGTGCATCAGTTTCAAGCGGAATTTCTTCTGCTTGCTGATGTTACGCATGTAGAAGGGGATGATGTCCTTGTAGCCGATCCCCAGTCGGCTGGTGTAGAACTCGAACTTGGGTGCCTCCTCGGCGGCGATGCGTATGCCGATGTCGCAGTGGCCCTCAATGACCTCGTCGAGGGCATAGATCTCGGCCATGTTGTCGATGATCGGAACGATGTTGAATCCGCGATTGGCGAGCTTTCCGATGCCCTGGATGTAGCGTTCATCCTTGAACCCGTTGCAGAGGATGGTGGCGTCCTTGGTGATGCGGCCGCGTTCGATGAGCAGCTCGATCATCTCCAGGTCGTAGGCACTGCTGGTCTCCAGGTTCACGCCCTTCTTCAGTACCTGATCGATCACATAACTGAAGTGGTTGCTCTTGGTGCAATAGAAGTACTCGTAGGTGCCATTGTAGTCGTGCTCCTTGATGGCCTTGGCAAAGCTGGCCCTGGCAATGTCGATCTTCTCACCGATCTTGGGGAGGTAGGTGATGCGCAGGGGGGTGCCATGCTTTTCCAGCAGTTCCACGAGCGGAAGATCATTCCAGATCAGGTTCTCCCCCTCCAATTGGAACTCGTCCTTGGGGAAGTCGAAGGTCTGCTCGATCAGGTCGATGTAGCGGGTCTTCATGCTTCGGTCAGCGGTGGGCCGTTGCCGGCCATGGGGAAAGGGGGCCGGGCGTGGTCTGCCGGGAAACGTTCGTACGGGTGTGGAAAGGCCCTTGTGCGCGGGTGGCTCTAAGCCGAAGCACGGGTAGGGCGCTCGCGACCATCAGCGGAAGGGAGGACGGGCCGTGACCGCGCCACCAAGGGTGGCTGCGGTGCTGCAGGCCAGTGAGTGAGCGATGGTGAGGGAGCGCATGGGCGGACCTTTCACGGCAAAAGTAGGTGGTAGCGTGATCGCTGCCGAGCATCGGTGGAGATGAACGCTCAAAGCCACCGTTTGCGCCGGAACCAGAGGAGCATGAGCGCGGCCACCAGGACCATCACGCCCCACACAGCGAAATAGCCATAGTGCCACTCCAGCTCGGGTAGGTTTCGGAAGTTCATGCCATAAACGCCCACGAGGAAGGTGAGCGGCATGAAGATGGTGCTGATGATGGTGAGGAACTTCATCACCTGCCCCATGCGCATGTTCTGGCCGGCATGGTACGCGTTCTCCAGGCTGCCGAGCAGTTCGCGGAAGGTGGCGATGGTCTCGGCTATGTATACGGCATGGTCCTGGAGGTCGGCGATATACCTGCGGGTGGATCTGTCGATGAGCGGGCTTTGGATGGTGTTGAGGCGGCCGGCCAGCTCGCGCGTGGGGGTCACATAGCGTCCCACGAAGATCAACATGCTGCGCAGTTCCTGGATGGCTGCAAGGTCTTCATTGCCTGGCCGCACCAGCACCTTGCGTTCCAAGCGTTCGATCCGCTGGCCGAGGTCCTCGACGATGACGAAGTAGTGGTCCACGATCACGTCCAGCAGGGTGTACAGCAGGTAGTCCGCACCCGAACGGCGCACCCTGCCGAGGTCCTTGCGGATGCGCTCCCGGATGGGGTCAAGGATGTCACCTGGGCGTTCCTGGAACGAGATCACCGTACCCTGACGCAGCACGAAACAGATCTGCTCGGAACGGATGCTGCCGGTCTCCGGGTCAAGGCTGAGCATCTTCATCACCACGAAGAGCTCATTCTGGTACTCCTCCAACTTGGGCCGATGGTCGGTGTTGAGCACGTCCTCCAACAGCAGCGGATGCAGGCCGAACAGGTCGCCCGCCTGCATCAGGAGTTCCTCCGAGGTGAGCCCATCGATATCCAGCCACATCACGGTGCCTTCCGGTGGTGTGGCGCCGATCCCCTTCAGGTCCGGTGGACGCCGTTCCTCATGGCCCTCCGGGTGGATGAGGAAGAGCCGTATCACCGACCGATCGCTGCCTGGCTCGCCGACATGCACCAACGAGCCGGGCGGCAGACCGCGCTTGCCCGAGCGTTTGCTCACCTTCTTCATGGCCTTTCCCTGTGCTGATCACGCCTTGCCATCATGCGGCTGTCAAGCCGTCGACGGCTTCATTCCCCGGTGGATGGCTCGTTCTTCAGGTCGGTCAGATCGCTGCGGAAGGTGGCTCCGTCAGGAACGACGAGCGCCGGATGCCCATGACGGAAGAGTTTCATATCACCTCCTTTCAGGGTGATCCGCTGACCACTGACATGCAGCAGCGATCCCTCCCGCAAGCCCACCACAGGCATCTGCTGGTTCGCTTCCAGGAATTCAGCGATGCGTTGGTCACGGGTCTCTCCACCATGGCCGGCAATGGTGGCCTCGGTGTAGTGGGGGTTGATCTGGAAGGGTATCAGGTGCATGGCACGCAGGGAGGGGGGCTCCACCACCGGCATATCGTTGGTGGTCATGATCGTCGGGCATGCCACATTGCTGCCGGCGCTCCAGCCGAGGTAGGGCATGCCGTTGCGCACCCTGCGGGCGATGCTGCGCACCAAGCCATTGCGATAGAGTTCGCGCAGGAGATGAAAGCTGTTGCCCCCACCAACGGCCACGGCATCGCAGCTGTTCAACGTGGCCTCAAGATCGCCATCCCCCATCAGCGGAACCAGTTCGGTCCCCAGCTGTTCGAACACGGCCCGGACCTTTTGAACGTAGCCCTCCTGTTGGGCTGGCATGGCGGCCAGTGGCACAAAGCCGATCTTTCTGTATCCGGCCAGGAAGGTCCGTACATGCTCGCGGGGCCATTGGAAGAAATCCCCGCCCGGCAGGGTTGAGTTGGACAAGAGCAATAATTCCATGCCGCCTAAGGTACCACAGTGCCGGTGATGGTCAGCTCCACCAAGCGCGGAACGGCATCGGTGCGTATCCGGATGTTCCTGCTGAGCGGACCCTGTGGTGCGCGGCCGCTGAATTCCACCTGGAGTTCAGTGTAGGAGCCCGGTGGTATGGCTGCCTTGGGCAGCTCCGCCGTGGTGCATCCGCAGTCCGCATCACTGTCAAGGAGCCGCATGGGGGCCGGACCGTGGTTGTGGACGCGAAAGGTGATCTGCATCGGTCGGTCCTGACGGATGTCCCCGAGTTCCTTCACGAGGCGTAGTGTGCTGTCCGCACGTTCGATGCGTGCTGCCACATCGATGTCGAGCACATCGATCCGTCGTTCACGCGCAGCACGCACGCTGTACACCGATGCCTTCAGGTCCTGCACCCGGTCACTCACATCCATGTCGGCCTCCTCCTCTCCGAAAGGCAGCTCACGCAACTCCAAGCGGGCGCCGTTCGCTGCGTTGGCATGGAGGTATGGCCGAAGGGCGCCCCCAAGTACCATCCCGAACTCGTTCCGCAGACTGGCGATACGGCGCTCTGAAAGCCATCTGTTGTAATCGTTCAGCGCGAGCGGACTGGCATGGCCCCGCACGTCAAGGACCACGGTGCGCCCCTGTTCAAGCACCGGGAAAACAGCCTCCACCAAGCGTTGCAGGTCGTTGGTACCACGCATTACCGAGTTGTTCCAGAACGTGGCGAAGGCAGTCGTGTCCGGCCCGGAGCGACGGTATTCGGGTAGCAGAGCGGTGTAGGCTGCCAAGGTCTCTGTGTAGGTCAGCGCCGTGCTCCGTTCCGTGCTTCGCGGTCCGGGTTCATCGTTGTGGAAGTACAGGCTGAGGGGCAGTCCGTCGCGCAGCTGCAGCAGCGTGTGTACCGCGAAGGTGCCAGTATCTGATGTTGTTCCCAAGCTATCCTGCTTCGGAACAACGGGTGGCAACCAGTGATAGAGGTCGCTGCAGCACTGGTCGTTCCCATCGTTCTCGCGGGCGCCGCGATCGCTGCTCAGCCAACCCATGCCGGTGATCGGATCGATGAACGGATAAAGGTCGTTCTGCGGGCTGTTGAACGGCGTTCCGGGATTCACGGCCACGCCGAAGACATCGTTCTCGAAGGAGGATACGAACAGGTCGAAGCCACCAAGTCCCGGCAGGTGGTCCGAGCTGAACCAGAGCTCGTCGCGTCGCGCATCGTACCACGGGCATCGTTCGTTGCCCACTGTGTTCACACCACCGGTCACGGGCTGGAGCTCCACCACGCGGCCATTGTCCAGCCGCGCCTGCCAGATGTCCGTGCCGCCGACACCTCCCGGGCGGTCGCTCACGAACAGCAGCATCTCCCTGCCGTCCCATTCCACCACGCAGGGCTGGGTCGATCCATGGGCGCCGAGCCCTTCAAGCGGCCGGGTGACCCAGTTCAGCCCCTTCCTTTCAGCCACATGGATCACGCAGGTGTCGGGGTGTGTGCAGGTGCTGTAGTAAAGGCGGGTGCCATCCACGGACCATGTGCCGTTGGCAACATCAGCCCCCGGCGGATCCGGGCCGAAGGGTGATGCCTCCGACCACTGGCCGTTCTGTAGTTCGCTGCGGAACAGCCGGGTGTGGTAGCGGAGGCTGTCACGAACCTCTCCTTGATCATTGACCACGCCGCGTAGACTGGTGAAGAAGAGCGCGCCGTCGGGTCCGATGTGTGGTGCGAACTCGCTGGCAGCGGTATTGATCGTGCCGGGAGCGGGGTGAAGAACGACACTATCCTCGCGTTCGTCGATCCGCCTGGCCAGTGCGATACCGGCCAGTGCGTTATCCGCGCGTTCGCGCACCCGGTCATCGGCGGTGCTTCGCTTGACGCGCTGCCACGTTCCGGAAGCTGCATCGAGCTGGCCGCTGCACAGCTGCATCTCGCCCAGCCAACGGAGCGCTTCCGGATGGGTCCTGCCCCGGTCCTTCGAGTGGATCCGCTGGAACAATGTGGCGGCTTCCCTGCACCGGCGGTCCCTGCGGTAAGCGTTGGCGAGCGTCCATTGGAGGGACATCCTTCCGGGCGCTGCATCGAGGGCACCTTCATAATAACGACACGCGCTGGCGTAGTCGCCCGCGGCGGTGGCTGCATCACCCCAGCGGATCCATTGCTGCACCGTCTGGGCGGAGAGCACGGTCACGGAGGCGATGGCTCCGGTGAGCAGGCATGCACGGATCTTCATCGTTGGTCTGGACAGGCGAAATATCGCACAGGAACGGCGGGCTTGCGACGCAGAATGTGGATGACACTGAGCTCGATGCCTCCCCGGTTGCGGCTGGCCGGCACCAATCGGCTCGTGTTCAGGTCGTAGCTGAGGCCAACGGTCCAGTCATCGTACTCAAGGCCGGCGTGCGCGTAGCCTGCATCGCGTGCTCTCAGGTACAGGCCGAAGCGGAGCGCCCGGTGCAGCCCGTGGCGGTGAAGCAGGGTGTGGCGCAGGTCCGCGCCAAGGTCCAGTTCCCGGAAGGTCCCCTGAACGAGGTAGCGAAGTGCCGGGAGCAGATCCAGTGAAGCGCCGGCAGGGAAGGAGGTGAGCACATGGAGGTCCAGGCGCCGGTCGAGTGGTTCACCGGGCCCGCCGAGAAAGCCGATGCGCGGTCGTGTGAGGTTGAACAGCGTTGCACCGACCTGTACATGGCTGCGGTCATTACGGCGCCAGTGATAACGGAAGCCGGTGTGGAGGTCCGCATGCCAGAGGGCGTCGCGACCGGGTCCTTCCCCCGTTGGCAGTTGCGGGTCGTACGCGAAGCCGTTGTACTGTGCATCGAAGCTGAGGTCGGAACGGTCGATGGTGCGTGAGCTGGTGCCGGCGAGGAGACCGCCGGAGAACGAATGGTCACCCTGTGCATCCAACTCGTGGGTCCAACTGGCCCCCACGCTGAGGTGGAAGGTGTTGAGGTGGCTGTCACCGGCCCTGTCGTTGTAGCACCACGCACCAAGCGCAAGGCCCTTGGTGCGAAAGGCATGGTGATGGTCCCAGCCGAGCCCGAACGTACGGTACGGCACGGTGACCGCCCTCCATTGCTGGCGATGAATGGCGTTGAATCGATGCTGCCCCTCGAAGTTGCCGATGTGTCCTGGACCAAGGGCGAGCGGAGCATGAAAGAACTGGGAGAAGTGGATGTCCTGAGCGTTGGCTGCCAACGCCAGAAGCCAACTGCACAGGATCCCGGCGCGCACTCGGCGCCCCGGGGAGGTCGTTCGCGCGATCCGCCAGGCACCGTCCGCCTTGGACATCGTTGATCGCCGGGGCCTCATCGCACAACAGTGATGTTCCCTTTGGTGAAGTAGCGCTGACCATCTGCGCAATCCACCGTGAGGTGATAGACGAACACTGCTGGATCCACAGCGCGTCCGCGGAAGGTGCCGTCCCAGCCTTCCTCCTGACGATCCGTGGCGAAGACCAGTTCTCCCCAGCGGTCGAAGATGAGGAACTCCATGCGCGCGATGGTGTTGCCCCGCACGTACAACCGATCGTTGGTGCCGTCGTTGTTGGGTGTGAAGGTGTTGGGTACGAAAATGTCCGGGGGGCCACAGACAAGTTCGTGCACCTTGATCGTCACCTGTGCCTGCCTGGTACAGATGCCATCGCTGAGGGTCGCGAGGAATGTGGTCGTCTGCTGGAGCGTTGCTGTGGGACCGGGGATGGCGGGGTCGTTCAACGGTGCGGCCGGCTGCCAGCTGTAGGTGATGCCCGGATCGACCGGAACCACGGACAGCTGTGAGGTTCCACCGGGTAGGACGAGCAGCGGAACGGCGGTCGCCTGCACGGAAGCTTCATCAATGGTGGAGACCGCGATCGGAGCCATGGCGCTCCAGGTGCAGCCACTGGGCGCAGTGACGTCGACCGCATAGGTTGTCGCATCGATCGGTGCCACCAGCACCGTGTTGGTGCCTTGTCCACTGATGATACCTTCAGTCGGCGCCCACTGGATGTTGGAGCCGGGGTCCACACCACTTACCACGAGCAAGGCAGTGTCCCCGCTGCAGATCCCCCCTCCCCCCAACAGGTCGATGGCACCGAGTGATACGATCACAAGAACGCTGTCCTCCGCTGTGCAAACGGATCCAGTTCCAGCGCGCACATGGTAGGTGCCGCTCGATGCAGGGGACACGAAGGCCGTACTGTCCTGGGGTGCGATGTTGAGCATGTCCTGGAACATCGGGGAGGTGCTCCAATGCCAGTTGGTGGCCACGCCATTGCTGCCGGCAGTGAGCAGGAAACCGTCGGTCGGTCCACAGATCAGCGTGTCGTTCATGATGCTGATCGGTGGAGCGGCCGGGGCAACATGGATGACCCGTGTGGCGCTGTCAGCCTCGTTGCAGGCATCCGGGTTCAGTGCGAACAGTGTTATGGTATAGGACCCCGGGACGGCATAGGTGTGCGTGGGGGAACGGGTGGCCGACGTGGTGCCATCTCCAAAATGCCAGAGAAAGCCGCTCGCACCGGAGCTCAGGTTGGTGAGGCTCACGGAGAACGGATGGCAGACCGTGTCAGGTGCATTGAACGCTGCGGTCACCAGCGGAGCATCAAAGTCGAACTTGAGCACACCGTTATTACATCCGCTGCTGTTGTTGGTCGCGCTCCACGCTCCCGGAGAGGTCGGGAAGTCGTCGTTGTTCTGGCAACCGGCGCAGACGCTCTGGTATACGCGCCCCCGACGGTCGAAACGGCTGGTTCCGCCGTCCACATGTTCAGGGCTCAGGCTCCCTCCGTAGTAGGTGGCATAGGTCAGTGCGCTCATGTCGATGTCGAACACGGCGAGGTAGAGGTCGTTGCCGTCCGTGACTGCCTGATGCGCGTCGGGTGTGATGGGCAGTCCGTTGGTCGACAGCGAGCCACCAAGGCCTGGGCTGCTGCCCCAGCCACTGGTGTAGATCTTGTTGCATACATCCACCAGGAACGCGGTGGGCGAGATGTCCGGAGTTCCATCGCCGCTGCCGAAGCGCGTGCCGAGCAGGACGGTGGAAAGGTCCGGTGTGAGCTTCGTGATGAACTGGCCGCCGGCCGGCACCTGGTAGGTCGCAGCGACGACGAGTTCACCCGCCGGAGCATTGGTCTGCCCGAACAGGTATGCATGGTCATCCGCATCGAGCTCAATGAAGTAGACCTGATCATAGGATGCGGATCCCCAGTAGGTAAGGGCGGCGATGTTCGAAAGGTCCGGTGCGATGCGTGCCACGAACCCGTCGGAGGGTCCGCCGGCATTGGTAGGGCGTGCGGCACTGGGACTGGTCGGCAGATCGGTGCTCGTGGTTCCGCCACATGCGTACAACCATCCATCCTGGCCGATGGCCGCATTGTAGCAGGCATCCGCTCCGGCACCACCGATGAAGCTGGCGTATTCGAGCGTGGTCAGCAGGGCATCGAAACGGGCGATATAACCATCCTGCGCTCCTCCAAGGTAGTTGGGTGCGGCCGCATTTGGTGATACCGGTGCATTGGTGCTCTGTGTGCAGCTCACCACCCATACATGTCCCAACTCATCCAACAACACCTCGCCCCTTACCTCGTCCGCATAGTTGAAGCGGAGACCGGTGGCGGTGTTCAGCCCGTCGTTCGCGCTTCCGCCGAGGAAGGTGGATCCCACCAAGGTCGATCCGTCCGCTCCCAAACGAGCCACCACCATGTCAGTACCCGTGGGGAAAGCAACGCCGAGCCCGGTGGGGGTGATCGCCTGGCCCCCGTTGAAGGTGGAATCGTAGGCGTTCGCTGGCGTGGGGAAGTTGGCGGATCCCGTGGTACCCAGCAACAACACTTGGTCGTTGTCGTCCACGATCAAACTGTGGGGCATTTCATCACGCGAACCTCCGAGGTAGGTGCTCCAGACCAGGAAGCTTCCGGTGGTGTCGTACTTGGTGATGACGATATCCGTGCCTCCGTTCGCACCCTGACCGATGCCGCCGGCGAAGGCGGTCTGGTATGCCCCGGTGGTGGTGGGGTATTGGTTGCCGAACGCCGTGCTTCCGGCATAGAGATAGCCTGCGCGATCGAAGGTGGCCGTGTAGCCGAAGTTGTTGCTGTAGGATCCGGAGTAGGTGGCGAACGCAAGTGTGGGGTCGATGATCAGAGGCACGGAGCGATCATATGCGCCTACGACGAACCCAACACCATCCTTGTAGGCTTTGTAGGCGCAATCCACCGGCACCTGGCGCCCCTGGATCTCTTGATAGGCAATGGGGATATGTTCGGTGATGCGCCCGAGTTCGGTCTCTACCATGAGCGTGGCGCCACGCAGGCTGACCGACTTGGCGCCTTCATAGGTGAAGCGCAGGGTGCCGACATCTGCTCCGGGCTGGACGTGCAGGTCGTACTTGGCCATGCCTCCGTTGACCTTGAAGAAGGCATCGCAACCCGGGGCGACCTCCATCATCCGCACACGATCGAAGGCGCGTGCATGCGAAGCCCATCGTGCGCGGTCCGTGCCGTGGAAGAAGTGATGTTCGCCGGGAAGTACGCTGTCAGCCGTGATCTGCGTGGCAAGGCTCGCTGAGTTGAAGCGAAGCCGCACGGCATGGCGTTGGATGCGTTCGGGCGGGGGGTGGTCCACCTGGCCATGGGCGCGCGCTGCGGCCTCGGCATCGTACAGGTCGATCAGCAGGGCGTCGCGCTCGAACCATAGGACCGCTCCGTTCAACTCGGCCTGATAGGCCACAGCTGTCGGCCATTGACCCTTGTTCTCCACGATGCGCGGACCGCCGGCCTGCAGGTGCGGAGCAACACCGCCCAGGAGCAGGAAAATGGTGGCACGGAGCGCTCCCATGGAGGCCCTAAGATAACCTCTCGGTCAGGTGTCAGCGGGTGCGCTGTTGCAGGTTGACGGCGGCCTCATCCTGCACCAGCACGTGGAACCTCACGCACCGCCCCTTCGCATGGTCGACAACGTTGCCGGTGGAGGCGAGGGGGCTTGCCTATCCTGTCCGGTGGGAATGTCGTGCCGTGCAGGATCGTTCACCCCGCTTCTGGCGAAATGATGCGACAGGTCCAAGTGGCAGGCGCGTTCACCGATATCGTCCGGACCTGCCTTGATGACCAACGAGCGGTCCGAACGCTTTTCCGCCTGTCGTGCAACCAACGCGAGGTGGTCGGGTACTGAGATCTTGCAGGCGAGGTGGATGGCGCTGGCCGGACCAGGATCGTGGTCCAGGTCGGCAAGGCGTGGGAGTTCGGGAAGGCTCGGGTCGAAGGGGTTATTGCTCGGTGAGCGCGAACATTGCAGTGCCTTCATTCGTCCGCTGAGGGCGAGGACCACTTCCACGTAGCTCATTGCTCGGCCGTATCCGTGATGTGGGTCGGTGTTGGGTCGATGTGTGTCGTCCTTGAATTGGTCCAGCATATGTGGAAGACCGGCAGAGGGATGGAGCGTTACTTTCTGCTTTGAAGTGCATTCCTTCGTGAACAAGCATGCCAAGCGAGCGAACAGAAGAGGAGGAGGTCATGCGGGCCAAAGCCGACCCGCAGCGCTTCGCGCTGCTGTACGAGCGCTACTTCGGTGACATCTTCCGTTTCATCCTGCGCCGCGCCCAGGACCGTGACCTGACCGCCGATCTGACGCAACAGACCTTCCTCAAGGCCATGCTTGGGCTACCTCGCTACGAGCCACGAGGGCTGCCGTTCAGGGCCTGGCTTTATCGCATCGCCCTCAACGAGCTGCGCATGTTCTGGCGGAAACGCCGGGAAGTGCGGATCGACCTGGCCCACGCCGAGGCCCGCCTGCTTTCGGAGGAGATCGGGGTGGCGGATGACGATGGTTCGTTGAAGCGGCTGGCCGTCGCCCTGGCCCGGTTGGATGAGGACCGCTCCCGGCTCATCGAGCTGCGCTACATGGACGGGCTCAGTTTCGCCGAGCTGGGCCAGGTGCTGGGCATCGGCGAGGATGCTGCCAAGATGAGGACCCACCGCGCATTGGGACAGTTGCGCACCTACCTTTCCCCGGGACCATGAAGCGTGAGTACCACATAACTCCTCCCGGTCAACAGCCTCCTTCCGACGCCGAACTGGCGCGTTACCGCGATGCCAGGCGCCTGGTGCATGCCTATGAAAAAGCTGTTCGCCGGCCCCGACGACCGCTCTACCGCGATCCCAAGGCCTTTCTTGCGCTGCTGCTCATCCTACTCCTGGCCTGGCTGCTTTCCGGTGACCATCGCCGCGCCGAACAACAAGCGCCTGAGAACTCCGACGGCCCACAGCAACAGGTACCCTGAACACCTGAGGTGAACGATGCCGTAGTTTCGCCGCATGCGCGTGCTCCGTTCCATCCCCCTGCTGGCCGTACTGTTCAACCTGCCCGCCCTTGCCCACGAAGGCATGTGGCTGCCCACCCTGCTCAAGAGCATCGAAGGTGACCTGCAGGCGGCCGGCCTTCAACTGTCCGCTGAGGACATCTACAGCATCAACCGCAGCAGTCTCAAGGATGCCATCGTGCTCTTCGGTGGGGGCTGCACCGCCGAGGTCATCGGGCGTGAAGGCCTTATCCTCACCAACCACCACTGCGGCTTTGGTGCCATCACCGACCACAGCACCGTGGAGAACGACCGGTTGAAGAACGGTTTCTGGGCCGCCAACAAGGGTGAGGAGCTGCGCAACCCAGGTCTCACCGCCACCTTCATCATCCGCATGGAGGATGTCAGCGACCGCATCCTACCCCAGCTCGATCCAGCGATGAGCGAAGCGGCCCGACGCGATGCGGTGGCCAGCCTGTCGGAGCCCATCGTGAAGGAGGCCACCGAAGGCACCCATTACCGCGCGGTGGTGCGGCCCTTCAACTACGGCAACAGCTACTATCTCATCGTATCGGAGACCTTCCGCGATGTGCGGCTCGTGGGCGCTCCTCCCAGTGCCATCGGCAAGTTCGGCGGTGATACCGACAACTGGATGTGGCCACGTCACAACGCCGATATGAGCTTGTTCCGCATCTACGCCGATGCCGAGAACAAGCCGGCCGACCCCAGCGACGCCAACGTGCCCTTCACACCCCGCCATGTGCTGCCCATGAGCCTCGAAGGGCCGGTGGAAGGGGAGTACGCCATGATCTTCGGCTTCCCCGGCAACACCCAGCGCTACCTTACATCCTACGCAGTGGGCTACGTGTTGGAGAAGGCCGATCCCATGCGTGTGGAGATGCGTACCGCCAGCCTGGAGGTGATCGACGCAGCCATGCGCAGCAGCGACCGCACGCGCCTTCAGTACGCCGACAAGCAGGCCGGCATCAGCAATGCGTGGAAGAAGTGGATCGGCGAGATGCGCGGTCTCAAGGAGCTGAACACCCTGGCCCGCAAGCGCGAGCAGGAGAAGGCCTTCACCGAACGCGCCACCAAGGCCGGCCGCAGCGACCTGCTCACCGTGCTGCCCGAATTGGAGAGCGCCTACGCCGAATACATCCCCTACGCCACGGCCCGCGACCTCTTCGTGGAGATGGCCTTCTACGGCCCCGAGGTGCTGCGCTTCGCTGACGGCTTCAAGGGGCTGCTGCTGGAACACGAACAACTGAGCGCACAAGGCAAGCTGGACGCGGAGCGCGAACAACGCCTGGCCGCCGCCGATGCCTACTTCCAGAATTACGATGCGGAGGTGGACAAGCGTGTATTCAAAGCGCTGATGCCGATCTACCGCAAGCACGTTCCTGCTTCCCTGGCACCATCGTTCCTGCGTGAGCTGGACACCCGGTACAAGGGCAATGTGGACGCCTGGGTGGATGCGTTGTATGAACGCAGCATCTTCACCGATGCCTCCCGGTTGAAGAAGGCGTTCGCCAAGCCCAAAGCTTCCACCTATGCCAAGGTGGCGAAGGACCCGCTCTTCCGCGTCAGCCAGAGCATCTTCAGCAACTTCCTGCAGGATGTGCGACCCCAGCATACGGTGCTCAGCGAGCGGATCGAAGGGGCCATGCGCCGCTATGTGAAGGGGCAGATGGACCTGGAGCCGGAGCGCACGTTCTGGCCCGACGCCAATAGCACCCTGCGGTTATCCTACGGCAAGGTGGAGGGGAGCAGCCCGCGCGATGGGGTCGTCTACGAGCCATTCACAACCTTGGACGGTGTGCTGGAGAAGTACGTGCCCGGAGATGTGGAGTTCGATGTGCCCCAGCGTCTCATCGATCTGTACAGTGCCAAGGATTACGGCCGCTACGGTGTCAACGGCACGCTTCCCGTATGCTTCACCTCCTCGTTGCACACCACGGGTGGCAACAGTGGCAGTCCGGTGCTCAACGGTCGTGGCGAGCTCATCGGGCTCAACTTCGACCGTAGTTGGGAGAGCACCATGAGCGACATTCAGTTCGACCCGGAGAAGTGCCGCAACATCTGTGTGGATGTGCGCTACATCCTCTTCCTCATCGACAAGTATGCCGGTGCCACGCATCTGTTGGACGAAATGGTACTGGCGCCCGCACCGGCGCCCGTGCAGCTCATCGATCTGCCCCTGCACCGATGAGCGGTTGGGAGGAGCGGCCTGATGGCCTGCACAAACAGTTCCTGTTCCCGGACTTCGTAACGGCCTTCGCCTTCATGACCAGGGTGGCGTTGGTGGCCGAGCGCATGGGCCATCACCCCAGCTGGACCAACACCTACAATACGGTCTCCATCCTGCTCAACACACACGATGCGGGCGGGCGTGTCACCGAGAAGGACCGGCGGCTGGCGGCTGCCATCGATATGGTGTCCTGAAGCCCGGGTGCCGCTTCAAGCAAAAGCCCCGATGGAGGGTTCCACCGGGGCTTTCTGTTGGATGTGATCGGGATCAGATCTTTTCCACGTTGGCCTTGATGCGGAGGAGGGTCTCCTTCGGTTCGGTGTTGGCCACCACGGTCACGGTCTTGTTCTGGGCGTTCTCCTGCTTGCCGGGCTTGTACACCACTTCGATCTCGCCGGTGCCACCCGGGGGAATGGGGTTCTTCGGGTAGTTGGGAGCGGTGCAGCCGCAGCTGCCATTGGCCGCCTCGATCAGCAGGGGCTCACTGCCCGTGTTGGTGAAGGTGAAGATCTTCTTGTTCTCGGTGTCCTGCTTGATGTTGCCGAAGTCGTGCTCGTACTCGGTGAACTGGATGGTGGTCTTCGGCGTGTTGTCCACCGCTTCGGCTGGTTTGGCCATCGGGTCGAAGGTGCTGGCGGTGCTGGCGGCGGGGCTGGTGGCGGCTACCGCACTGGCTGAGCTGCCTCCCTTGTCACCGGTGAATTGTTGCACGGCGAGGGCGACGAGCGCCACAGCGATCACGGCAAGCAGGCCGATCTGGATCTTGTCTTTCATGGGAAGAAGTGTTTCGTCGGATGGTTTCGGGCGGTAAAATTAACGGGAGGGGATCGCCCGCGCGCCGGCTTAACGAAGCATTAACAGATGTCCGCCTCCATCAGCGCGCCATGCCGAGCCGTTGATAGGTGTTGTCGGTGAGTGCGTCGAGGGCGCGCTGGAAGCTGCGGTCCACGGGATTTTCGGCATTGATCACCATCCAATAGGCCGATGTGTCCCAAAGGTCCCGGGCGATGAGGGCTTTCAGGCGGGTGTCCAGCAGCTCCAAGGAACGCGCGATACCGTTCTCGTCGGGTTCAATGCCTTCCCTGGCACCGTGCGCGACCAGGTCCTTCCGGAGGTCATCGGTCACCATGAAGGACCCCAGGAAATGACGCGCATCGGGATGCGCACGCAGCAATTCGCTGCGGTGCTGGTCCACGTATTGCAAAGCGAACGTGTTCAATGCGCCGCGCCGCACCAATTGGCCGAAATAGTTCGAGCTCTGGGAGGTGTCGATGGGTACGAAAATATCCGGCGAGATACCACCACCACCGTAGACCACCCGCTTGTTCATCGTGTAGTATTTGACGGTGTCGGCCGGATGAAGGCTGTCGGCAGAGGTGAGCTCGCCCGAGAGCAGGCGCTGGTTCTTTTCGCGCTGGTAGGCCTCCACACCTTCCTCGTAGGACTTTTGGATGCATCGGCCCGAGGGGGTGAAGTAGCGGGAGATGGTCAGGCGCACAGCCGAGCCATCGGGCAGCATCACAGGTCGCTGCACCAGGCCCTTGCCGAAGCTGCGACGCCCCACGATGAGCCCCCGGTCCCAGTCCTGGACGGCACCGCTCACGATCTCGCTGGCACTGGCGGAGCCCTCGTCCACGAGCACCACCAGGCGGCCTTTCTCGAAGCCCCCCTCCTTCGTGGCGAAGGTCTCATCCCGCGGTGCGTTGCGGCCTTCGGTGTATACGATGAGACGGCGGTCGCCCAGGAACTCATCGGCCATCTCGATCGCAGTACGGAGGTAGCCCCCGCCATTGCCCTGCAGGTCAAGGATCAGGTCCTGCATGCCGGCGGACCTCAGCTCGCCGAGCTTGCTGCGGAATTCCTTCATGGTGGTGGCGCTGAAGCGGCTCACCTTGATGTAGCCCACCTTGGGTGTGGCCATGTACGCGGCCTCCACGCTGAAGATGGGGATCTTGTCGCGCGTGATGACGAACTCCAGGAGATCAGGCTCCGCGCGCCGCTGGATGCCCACCTTCACCTTCGTGCCCTTGCGGCCGCGCAACCTGCTCATCACATCGCTGTTGCGGAATCCCACGCCGGCCACCACCGTATCGTTGATGGTGATGATCCGGTCGCCGGAACGGATGCCGAGCCGTTCGGACGGTCCGCCGGCGATCGCATCCACCACGTAGATGGTGTCGCGGACCAGGTTGAACTGCACCCCGATCCCGTCGAAATTGCCCTTCAGAGGTTCGTTCACCTCCTCGAGCTCCTCCTTGGGGATGTAAACGGAGTGTGGGTCGAGCTGCTCCAGCATACGCACAATGGCGGCCTCCACAAGCTCGTCCTTGTTCACCTCGTCCACATACATGCGGTCGATGTGATAGAGCAGGCTTTCCAGCTTGCTCGCCGCCGCACCGGTCTGGTCCTGTGCGGAAGCGGTGGCGAGCAGAACGGTGAAGCTGACGAGCGTGAGGACGTGGATCGGGAACGGTGCGGACCTGGCAAGCATTGTCACAATGTAACGAGCGGAAGGCCTCAACGGTTGCCCGGGGCTGTTAAGTTGTGTTGTCCGGCGCCCTGGATGGAGCGGAAGCGGACGCTCGCCTGGCGCCCTTGTGGGTCGGTGACGGTAAGGAGGTGCTCACCATTGGCGAGGTCCAGCGCGTGCTGGTGCGGTCCTGATGTGGTTCCCAGCGGCACCCCGTCCAGTGACCAATGCAGCCGGGATCCCAGCTGCCGATGGGTGGCCAGTGCCACAAGGGCTGAGGTTCGGCCATCGAGGCCCACGGGGAGGTACAAGGTGGATCCGTGCTCGGGGTAGATGAGTGCTGGTCCTGCATCGTCCCCGGGGTCATCTGGCGATGGCGGCAGGCGGATGTATTCGGGATGACGTGGGGCATAGTAGTGCTCCATGGCCGCTGGCAGAACGAACCATGCCACACTTTGGCCGCCATCACCTGGCCCCGCACGCACACCACTGTTCAGGTCCAAGCGTACCATGCGGTGGTAGGGGCAGGGGAGGGTCCGTTCCGCACCACGGGCAATGGGGAGGGTGTCGGCAACAGGGCAATCCACGGAGACCTTGTGTCCGCTAAGGGGGCAGACGGCCATGCGCACCAGGTCCTCGTGCGGAACAGGCAGCGCTGGTCGTACCGGCAATGCACCGAAGAGTTCGAAGAGGATGGGCGCAGCGGCCACCGTACCGGTGAGCCCGGGTCTTCCCTCGCCATCGGCGTTGCCCACCCACACGCCAACGGCATGTGCACCGTCGACCCCGATCGCCCAGGCATCGCGATGGCCGAAGCTGGTGCCCGTCTTCCAGGCGATGGTGTGCTGGTCGTTGAAGTGTTGCCAGCCGGAGGACCCTTCCGGTCTGCGGGTGCGCGTAAGTGCCTGCAGGGTATGATGCACTGCACCGGCCGACAAGGGCACCACCGTTCGTGCGGGGGGCGGGGCAGTTCCATCGCGCCACAGCACCGGTGGCAGCACGGATGCCGCAGTACCCGGTCCGTCAGGGTCGAACTGCTGAACGATGCGTGCCAGTGATGCGTAGGCGCCGGTGAGCTCCCACAGGCTGCTCTCTGCGCCGCCCATCACCAGGGCCAGCCCGTAGTGTTCCGCATTTCGGTCGATCCGGTGCAGCCCCATGCCACGCAGTGTATGCAGCGCGGCGGGCACACCCAACCGGCGCAGGGCACGCACGGCCGGCACATTGAGCGACCGTGCGAGCGCTTCCGATGCTGGTACCGCTCCGTCATATCCTTCCTCGAAGTTGCGCGGTGCGAATCCTTCATACTGGGTGGGTATATCCGCTATAAGCTGCTCGGGCATCCAGGCTCCCTGATCGATCATGGCGGCATGGATGAACGGCTTCAGGAGGCTGCCGGTGCTGCGCGGTGCCTGCACGATGTCCACCTGTCCCTCGGCGCCACCGGCATCGGGTTGGTTGCCGACATAGACGCGCACCTCACCGCTCGCGATGTGCATGATCATCACCGCTGCGTTCATGACCCCGTTCGCGCGTTGCACCGGGGCGTGTCGGCGAAGCACGTCCAATGCGCGCTCCTGCAGGTCGGCATCCAGGGTGCTGTGGAGGCGCCGCCCACCCAGCCCCGTCCGTTCGGCATGGTCCAGCAGGTGAGGGGCGAGCCGGGGCAGCGGAAGGGGTGCATCGGGCAAGGGTTCCTCAACGGCCAGGCTCCGATCCATGCGATCGATGGTCCCGTTGCGATACAGCTCGCCGAGCAGGCGGTCGCGCTTGTGCCGAAGCGCTTCGCGTGCGCGGCCGGGGTGTATGCGCGCCGGCGCGTTCGGCAGCACGGCAAGGGTCGCACACTCCGCCCAGCTCAGCGTTTCCGGTGGGCGTCCGAACCAGCGCCAGGCAGCGGCCTCAAGCCCCACCACATTGCCGCCGAAGGGTGCATTGTCCGCATAGTACCGCAGGATGTCATCCTTGTCCAGCTGCCATTCGATCCGAAGGGCCAGCAGCAGCTCGCGCATCTTCTGGCCCCAGGTGCGTGGTCGGTTACCCGTTGCCATGCGGGCCACCTGCATGGTGAGCGTGCTCCCGCCCGACACGATGCGACCGGCCCGCCAGTTCTGGTGCACAGCCCTGAGCAGCGAGGGTAGGTGCACGCCCCGATGGTGGAGGAAGTGGCGGTCCTCGAAGGTGAGCAGACAGCTGACGAAGCGCTCCGGCACCGGCGTGTTGGTCGGCATGCGCCATTGCCCGTCGGTGGCCACGCGGGCCGCGAGCAGCTGGCCCTTGCGGTCAAGCAGAACGGTGCTCGTGGGTGATCGGAAGAGCGGCTCCACGGGGACCAATGCCAGGGCAAGGAGCGCGCAGGCCGCCAGCACGAGCAATGGCAGTCCTTTGTTCCGCAAGCGAGTCCGCAGCCCCATCCTGCTGCAAAGGTGCGCCACAGCGATACCTTTGAACACCATGGTCCATCTGCGATCGATCCCCTTCCTGCTCGGTGTGGTTCAGCTGCTTGCCACCAGTGCAGTGGCGCAGGAGTGGCACCCTGACCCCGTGCCACCAGAACTGCGCGCCGAACGTGTCCGGGAAGTGCTCGCAGCCCCGTTCGACAGGGAGGATGCCCGGCGTGATGACGAACGCCGCGCGTTGCTGGGGCGATTGCCGCTCCACGCCCGCTTTGTCGCCTGTGCGGCCGATCCGTGGACCAGCGGAGCGTGGCACCGTTCCGCCAATGGTGATCGGGTATGGCGGGTGGCCTTGCGCTCACCCGGAGCGCATGCGGTGGAGGTGTTCATCGCCGATGTGGTCATTCCGGAAGGGGCCATGTTCCTCATGCACGATGGCAGGGGCGGTAGTGTCCAGGGCGGCTATACCGCAGATCATGCCGTACGGTCGGGAGTGATCACCTCGCTGCCGGTGGAGGGCGAATTGCTGGTGCTTGAGTACTATGAGCCGGCAGGGGCCTCCTTCCAGGGCAGCTTTCGCGTGGAACGGCTGCTGCACACCTACCGCAGCTTTTCAGCGGAACGGGCAGGCGTCTGCATGGTGGACGTGGCCTGCAGCGAGGGGGAGGGCTGGTCGGAGCAGCGGGATGCCGTCGTGCGCATCCGGGTCGTGGTGCCAGGTGGCGCGGGTTTCTGCACCGGTACGTTGATGAACAACAGTGCCATGGATTGTCGCCCCTTGGTGTTGACCGCTTTCCATTGCGGGGAGGATTCGGAGGTGGCCAACTTCGGTTCGTACCAGTTCCTCTTCAACTACCAGCGTGGATGTGACAGTGGCACAGCTCCCGCCAGCCAGGTGATGACCGGTTGTGTGCGGCTCGCTGACAGCAACGATTCGGGTCCCCAAGGCGGCGGTACGTACGGTTCCGATTTCCTGCTGCTGGAGCTGAACGCTCCGGTGCCTGCCTCCTTCAATGCCTACTATGCAGGTTGGGAGTCGACGGTGTTCGCACCGGCCAATGCGGTCAGTATCCACCATCCCGCCGGCGATCCGAAGAGCATCAGCACCTTCACCGCACCGGCAACGGATGCGTCATGGGCGGGTTTCACCGTGGGTTCGCATTGGCGCGTCAACTGGGTGCCCACGGCCAACGGTCACGGGGTCATGGAGCCTGGCTCTTCGGGCGCACCGCTCTTCAATGCGGCGGGACGGGTGGTGGGAACGCTGACGGGAGGGAGCTCATGCTGCACGGTCAATGGTTGCGGCCCACAGACCGGCCCCAACCAACCGGATCTCTTCGGCAAGATGAGCTACCACTGGACCGGCAACCCGAACCCACCCGAGGAGAAGCTTTATCTCTTCCTGAGCCCAACGGGGAACCTGATCCAGCAGAACGGCAGTTACACACCCTGCGGAGGTATTGGAATACCTGAGGCGGTGGTGACATCCAGCGTGTCAGTGCGCCATCCATCCATGGATCGTCTGCAGGTCACCTGTACGTCCTGTCCCGACCAGGTCCGTTTTCGGGTGTATGATGCGACAGGGCGTGTCGTTGTCGATCTCGCGCAGCGCGCGGCACCGGTGATGGAGTTGACGCTGCCACGGCTCAGCCAGGGCAGCTATCTGCTCGGGGTCAGCGGTGCGGGGTTGCGAGGCGCGTTCCGTTTCGCCATCACGGAATAACCGGGTCACTGCCGGATGGTACAACATCCACCCAGGTACCCTTTGTCCGTGCCTGCACACGCGCATCGTACATCGCCTCCACCATCACCCCCGGCATCCAGAACCTGCCTGTGAAAGACGCGTTCAGCGCCACCCGGATGCGCCGCGAGGCGCCGCGTGGCAGGTCGAAGTAGCTGAGCACCCGGTCGTCTCGGAAGTCCTGGTGATCCGTGGTCCGCACTGCCTCGGTGTCCTGCTCGAGCCGCGTGGGGCGGATCTCCCATCCATTGGGGAAGATCTGCGTCAAGGCCAGGTTCCTCAGGTCGGGCTGTTGACCATCGTGCTGCACATCGACCACGGCGAAGACATCGGTTCCCTGCTCCACCCGGGTGGGGTCCAATGTTCGTCCATCACGGTCCTCGAAGCGAACATGGACCAGGATCCCCTGTGAGCGCACCTGCTCATCGCCGGAGCGTTGCCTGCCCCGGCGCAGCAGCTGCACATGCAATGGCTGGTCGCTGTTGTTGCGCACCACGAAGCGCTGTGGTCCATCCGCCTGCTCAACGGTCATGGTCCGCATCGACCTGTGGCTGCGCTCTTCCACACTGCGGCCGGCATGGGTGATGGTGTAATGGAGCCCCTTCCCGTTCCCGGTGCCTTCCTGTGCGATGGACCAGAGGGCGAAGGCCGTGCTCTGGGTGCTGTGCCACGAGGTGCTGGAGAGGGCCGCAGCCATGCGTTGCAGAACCGCAAAGGATCCGGTCCGGCGGCCCATCAGCCGCAGCACGTGGGCGGTGATGGCATCGTCACGCAGCGGACTGCCGTAGGTCCAGGGGGCGGCCTCGGATGGCGCGCTGTTCCTGACCACGGCCCCCATCAGCATACCGGCCACATCCATGCGTCCGTTCAGCGCGTAGGCGCCGGCGAGCAGGTGGCGGGCTTGATCGCTCAGGTCGTTCCGTTCGCGCAGGCGGTTCATCGCGGCGTTCTCCGGTCGCTGTGCAAGGGCCAGCGTGAAGAGCCGGTACGCATCCAGTTCGTTGCGCACGCTGTTCACCGGAACGCTTGCGTTCGTCGGTCGGTCTTCACGCAGGCTGCGGCGCGCATGTTCCACCCAGCGGTCCACCACGCGTTGCTGCACGGTATGGCCGGCCCGTCGTGCCTCCACCAGGAAGTGCCCGGCGTAGGCACTGCTCCATCCGTCGTACGTGTCACCACCCGGCCAGGTATTGAAGGATCCATCGGCACTTTGCAGTTGGGCGACACGACGGACCGCATCGGCCACCTGGGTGCCTAGCTGCGCGCGTTGCGCCGCGGACAGTTCCACGATGCGGTCGAGATAGAGCTGGGCGAATGCCCGCGACACGGTCTGTTCCAGGCAGCCGTGCGGATAGTCCAGCAGGTACTCCAGCCGCTCACCAAGGTTGATCGGTGGCATGCTGCTGAACTCGAGCGATGCGCTGTTGCTGCCCGGCGACCCCAACGGTGCATGTTCGATGACGGCCTCCTCGCCTGGTCCAACGAGCAGCTGGGTCACTTCGCTACCCATCGTTGCCGGGTCCCGCACAGCGATCTCCACTTCGGTGGTCGCTCGGTCCGATCCGCTCTCGGCGGTGACGATCACACGAGCCGTGCCAACGGTCCCACTGCACTGCAGGCCGAAGCGCACCAGCTGCTCACCGGTGGCGTTCATCCGCAGCTGTTGGCTGCTCGGTCCGCTCAGGCGCAACGGCCCCGTGGTGCGCACGCTCACCTTCACCGTTCCGGGCGCACGCTCCATCGCGAAGAGCGTCACGGGCAGGTCCACCGTCTCCGAAGGGGCCAATTGCCGGGGAAGGCTGGCCAGCACCATCAGGGGTTTCGTCACCGGTACCCGCTGCTCGGCATGGCCCTGGGCTCCGGCTCCATCGGTGGCCACCACCATCACGCGCACCGAGCCGACATAATTGTCAAGGGTGAACGAATGCACCCCTTGTCCGTTCGCTGCAATGCTGAATGGACCGAGATAGCGCACCACGGGTACGAAGCGCTGGGCACGTGCGCCCTGCACCGGGCCGCCATCATCGCTCCCGCCCAATGCCAGGATGCGTTGGACCTGTTGTCCGTATGCACCGATCACATCGTTGTAGACATCCCAGCTGCGCACCCCCAGCGCCTCGCGGGCATGGAAGTGCGTCCAAGGGTCGGGTGTACGGAAGCGGGTCAGGTCCAGGAGCCCTTCGTCCACGATGGCCAGGGTGTAGGACATGGCGCGGCCCGAACCCTCGCGCACCTTCACCTGGAACGGAGCCCCTGTGCGGATGTTCTTCGGCAGGGTCAGGGTGGGGGCGAGATGGGAAGCGGGGTCTTCCACGAAGAGCGGTATCACACCGTGCAGGCGGATGGGCAGATCATTGGACACGCTGCCATGCGGTTGGAGCAGGCACACGTCGGCGTAAACGTTCGGCGCCATCTCGGCCGATATCGGTACGCTCACCCGCGTCTCGCGCTCCTTCAGTTCCACCCAGCGCATGTCAAGCACGCGGTCGCTCGAGGCGATGGTGATCAATGCGCGGCCGATCCCTGCCGAAGGGATGGTGAGCAAGGCTTCATCACCTGGGGCGTAGCGTTCCTTGTCCGCACTGAAGGTGAGCATCGATGCGGCCTTCGGGTCGTCACGGCGTGCGCTACCCTCCCAACCGGGTCGGTCGAAGTGGAGGAGTGCGGCACTGACATGCCCGCTACCGGGATCGCGTACGCGAAGCACCATGCGTCCCCGGTCCGGTCGTTCGATCCGCAGGTCGAAGCGGGCCCGACCCTTGGTGTCCGTGGTCAACGACATCTCCTGTCGTACTGTACTGTGCGCTGTGCTCATGTAGTTCGCGCTCCCCCCCACGGCGCCATCCCACCACCAACTGTGGTCCAGCTTCAACACCTGGACCTCAAGGATGCGCCCACCAGCGGAAGCACCACCGGCATCCAGGGTTGCGAGTTCCACCGCGTAGGTCGTATCGGTGAAGTAGCTGCCCCATGCACCGCTCGCAGCAGGCATCCGAATGCCGACGTAATGGTCGTACGGGGCGATGTTCACGGTGGTGCGGTCCATGCTGGCATCACCCCCTGGTTCGAAGACACGTGTCACCAGGTTGGCCTTGACAAGGCCGGGAAGGCCAGCGTTCTCAGGCAGGGAGAGCGGGAACGACAGCCGACCATCCGCATCGGTGCGACCGTCGTGAACCAGCACCTCCCCGTCGTTCACACGGCGCGCAAGATCCTCGAAGTTCCACTGCTCATAACCCTTGAACGCAAGTCTGTCAGCGGACAGGTTCATGGTCACCGTGGTGCGCAGGTCGCGGGCCGGGGCGCCGTGCAGCCATTCGGCGAGAACCTGCACCGGATGTGGCCCGGCACCGTGCAGGCGATCGCGGCCTGGGTCCAATTGTACGCGGAGCCTGTTGGGGCGGACCGTTTCGATGCGAAGACCGCGTTCAAAGCGCGCCGAGCCCACCTGTACCTGTGCGGTCCACAGACCGGTGGGGGCATCGGGTGTGGTGGCCGTACTGAAGCGGAACAGACCATGGGCCCCCTTGTCGGCCACCAGCCGCTGCAAGGGGCGTCCCTGCGGGTCGAGCAGTTGCAGCACCACGGGATGGTCCTTTGCGGTGGCTGCATCCTCCAGCATGAAGGCCAGGTGGAGCGTGTCCCCGGGCCGCCATACACCGCGTTCACCGTAAAGGAAGCCCTTCAAGCCATGTTGGGTCTGCCGACCGCTGACATCGAATTCGCTGACGGACAAGGCAGCGCCGGGTTCAAGCCTCAGATAGCCGTACTGCCTGGCTTTCTGTGCCACGACCACGGCCGGCCGGGCCGCCGTGGTGGCGAGCATGGCCATGCCTTGTGCATCGCTGCGCAGCGTGGCCAGCAGTTGGTGTTGCGGACCCAGCACACGCAGCTCCACACCGGCCATCGGCTGTGTGGTCACGATGTCCGCAACGGCGAACCGCCACGCCCCATCCTCCGCCTCCCGCGCCATCAGGCCCAGGTCACTTGCCAGGATGTTGCGGCCCTGGGGAGATTGGGCGCGGTAGTAGTCCTCTCCGCACGGATCCAGTTCGTCCCATTCCCAGTACGGATAATGATCATAGCCGTACCACTCCTGGATGCTTCCATCATGCCTCGCCTGTTCCGCAGCGAACTCATCCTCCCAGCCCAGGTCGGGCAGGTCGCTGTTGCCACCCGTGCATGCCAGTGCGCTGTGCTGGCGGCGGAAGGAGAGCTCGACCCGATAGAGTGCTCCGGGCTCTGCTTCGAAATAGCGGGCCAGATCGAGGTGGTAACGGTTCCATTCGCCGAGGTCCGGCGCATCGGCGGTGCGCAGCGGCACCAGATGGCGCGCCACCAACTGACCGACGCGGGCGAGTTCGTTCTCCCCGCTCAGCGCGTTGGTCTGCAGGAACTGCGGTACGTTGGTGGTGGCGATGCGCAGAATGCGCACTTCCACGTGATGGAGCCCCACCGCTTCGAAGGGCATCACCATGGCATTGGAGGAGGGAAGGATGGTACCTTCTCCCACCATGCGTACGGCCGGGTCACGTTCCGCGAAGGCAAGGGTGAAGGCGGTGTCACCGGCAAGCTGGGTGCCGCGCAGGGATCGGATACTGCCGCCCACGCTCACCAGGTGTTCGCCGACCATCCGGTCCCCCGGCATCAACAGCACCCTGTTCCCGTCCACGTGCAGGCGCAGCGGACCGTTGCCCAGGTCCAGCCGGCCTTCAAGGTCCTGTGCACCGTCCAACGCATCACTGAAGACCAGCTCTGCATACTGCTCCCCGTCATCATGTGTCGTACTTGCGATGAGCCCCAGTTCGTTCAATGCTGGAATGGTGATGTGCTGCGTGGCCTGCTCTTCCAGACCGATAGGTGCACCGTCATAGGCAAGTACGACGGTACTTCTTGCACCCCCACGCACCACATCATCGATCGTCAGTGTGTGGCTGCGCCCATCCCCGGCATGGGTCCACTGCCCGCTGAGGCTGCGTCCGTCCTGCGTTGCGGTGAAGCACGCTGGCAGGTCCTGCCCGGTGGCGTCATCCAACGTACGGATGGTCAGAACGAGCTGTTGCCCGTCGCCGGCCGGGCCGGTCAGGTCGGAAACCATCGTACGCACGCCCTGGGCAATGGTGTGTACGGTATAGCGCATCTCGCGGTGGTCGGCAGGCACATTGAGCAGGGCGCCAAGGTCCACCTGCACCTGGTGGTCCTTGTTGGCCGCGAGCCGTTGCGCAGGTTCAAAGGCCAGCGTACGGCGGTCGCGCCAGCGCACCGTACCGGGAACGGCAGGGTCCAGGCGTAGGATGCGGTCGAGTTCAACGGTGCTCGTATCGCGCCATGGCGCCCCCTCGGCGATCCGCACCAGAATGGGCGCACGAGCGGAGATGTTGCCGGCGGTGAAGGCCTCCACGTAGCGGCCGAAGCTGGCGGGGGGCAGGGATGGTGCAGTGTGTTCCGAGCAGGCCGCCAGGTGGATCACCAGGCCCACGAGGGTGGCGCGAAGGAGTACGTGCATGAACTGGTGGGTGGCATTGGCAGCCACCGTGACGAAGGTAGAACGGACCGGGGGAGCGTGTTATTGACCGTTGAGCAGGCGCTCAGCGTCCTCGGCGGGTATCACGTGCCCGTTCATCTCGCCCACCACGAAGGCGTCCTCCAGCCCCATCGCCTTCAAGCGTTGGCGGGCGCTCTCTGCCTCGGCCCGTGTACTGAAGCGGCCATGGAAATAGCGCACTCCGTCCGGTCGGATCACCGGTTCCACATCGCCGATCTCGATGTACTTGCCCATGGTCTCCACCGGCACCTGGCTCACCGACCCCACGAAGGAGCCCACCTGCACCCGGAAACGCAGGCGATCCCTGTTCACACTGCCCGAAGGGAGCGTGCGCAGGTCCTCCGGACCGGTGAGGACCGCTCCGGCCTCCTTCATGCTCACGCGCCGGCCCTGCTTGAACGCCACCAGGAAGGCGCCTTCAAAGCCCTGCAACAGCATTTTCACCTTGTGATCGGCGGCCTCGTTCACGTCCGTGAAGGAGCCGGTGTAGTAGCGCATGAGACCATCCTCTCCACGGATGGAGACCAGGTCCGGCACATCGCGGAAGATGTTGCTGGACAATTTGTTCCGGAACGCGCCGAGCTGCACGCGCACGATGACATCGCGGCTGTCGTCCACCGCACCCATGCCCCGGCGTCGTTCACGTTCCGCATCCAGTTCCTTGCTCACATCGATCAGACGGCCGTTCTCCTCGGCCATCACGCGGCTCTCGATCCCCATGCCCCGCAACTCCAGTTCACGGCGCAGGGCTTCGGGGATCGCCTCGAAGCTGCCCACCACGTAGAAGGTCGTATCGCCGCTTTCCACTGTGCGCACATCCGGCAGGCTGAGGATGCGTTGGATGAGCTCCTCGCTGATGCCCTCCACCTGACTGCCCACCTTCACCACATACACCCGCTTGGCCGGCTGGGTGGGCGCCTTGCGCACAGGACCGAACGATTCCACCGAGGATGCCAGCACGTTCACGTTGCCGGAATCGAGGTAGTTCAGGAACCTCTTCAAATAGGCCGCATCGCTGATGGTCACCCCACGTGCGTCCACCATCGCTCCAGGGGCGGTACCCGCCTCATCATCGGCATGGTCCGGTACGCCATCACCGTCACTGTCCAGCGGACAACCCTTCACATCCACCTGCACCCCTGTGGGAGTGCCGGGGCATTCATCCACCATATCCTTCACGCCGTCCCCATCCTCATCATCCTGCAGCACGATGAGGTCGAGCTCCTCGCTGTTCAACGGGGTGATCTTGCTGCGCTTGGTGCGCGGGGCGATCGGAATGGCGTATCCAAGGGAGAAGGAGGAGTACAGGAAGCGGTCGTTCCCCGACGATCCCTGTCGTTGTCCCACACTTTCATCGGTCACCCCATCGACCAGGTCCGTCAGGGTGAAGTGCATGGTGGTGCCAATGCGGAAGTCGAAGCCTCCACCCAGGTTCATGCGAGCTCCGATGCCGACGGGCACCGCCCACGTACGTTCGGGGTATTTGCCGAACCCATCGGCGTTCAGTTCACGCACATCGCTCTCATACACATAGTCCCGCTGGATCGCCGATGCCTGACCGGCCAGCGGGCTGTTCTCCGCGATGTCGCGGATGCTACCGTCGCTCCAGTAATGGTAGGTGCGGCCCTGCCCATCGCGCAGATCGGTCTTGGTGAGGAACTCGACGCTCTCGAACCCGAGGGTGACGAAGGGCTCCACCACCCGGTCCGGGTTCAGGAACTGATGGAAGTTGTACCGGAACTGAAAGCCGCCCACCGTCACGCGCGATTCGAAGTTGAGCGAACGGGCGAGGCTGCGCTCATTCACGCCCAACCGGCCGTGCAGCGCATAAAGACCCGCTTCCAACCAATCGTTGAGGGGCACCGAGGCGCGCAGGTCGAAGGCCGGGCGGGCGAGCAGTGGGCTGTGCGCAGCATGCTGGGACCCGACATCACCGAAGAAGGCGAACATGCCCGCACCAAGCCCCAATGTGGGGCGTAGCGAGGGAGCAGCCACTGCACGGGAAGGTGGTTCCACGCTGCCAGCTGGCACGGCCGCCGCTGTGAACGCACTGTCCTGCTGGCCCTGGACCTGCGCCACCATGGCCAGCACGGCCACGGCTCCTGCGAAGGAGCGCGGTGTCAGGGGGAGACGCGGGCCTGTGGCCATCGGGTATCAGTGGATCACTGGACCCACTGCTGCTTGGTGATCATGAGCGCCTCCTGCACCGTGATGCGCTCCCCATTGTTGTAGGCGGTGACGAAGGGACCGGGAAAATCGTGGCCGGCGCTCACATAGTTCGTGCGCTGGTCGCGTGCCTCCTGGTAGGAGCCGTAACGGCCGGTGACGTATTTGATCCAACCTTGATGGCGCTCGATCTGGAAGTCGCCCGAATAACGGTGACGCGCCATGAAGTAGGCCTTGCCCACCTCGCGGTGCGCGGCCGTGATCTGCACCTTGAAGACCACCCCTTTCTCTGGCGCGGGTATGCGGGTACCGCTGTTGGACGCCGAGGTGCCGGTGGACTTGGTGCCACCCGTTGCGGGCTTCGCCGCCTTGGTGCCCGCCGCCGCCGTGGTCGCGGTTCCGGACTGTTCGGTCGCTGGTGCTTTTTCAGCTGGCTTGTCCTTCGCGGTGAGGCCAAGTTTGCCATCGCTGCCGTCCATGGTGGAGATCCCCGCTGCATCGTTGTTCAGCAGATCAAGGGCCTTGGGGCCGATGTAGAAGCGCGACGAACCCACCACCGCTTTCTGGGTCTCATCGTTCAGCAGATAGCCGAACTCGCCATCCACCGTGTACTCGCCGTCCGGCTGGCTCGTGGCGCGCAGCTTGTACACCACCTTGATCTCTTCGCGCGCAGGCAGGTTCAGCCACACGAACTTCACGTAGCGCTCCTGTGCGGTGTAGATGGCTTCATCGCTGGACTTTTCCAGTGCGGTGAACCCGGCAGGGATGGTCTCCTGCAGTTTGCCGAACCCGCGGATGGAGCCCTTCTTCACGATCACTTCCACCAACATCTCCTTGTCGGTCACCGGGGTGATGGTGCGCGAAGTGCTCACACCACCGGGGCCTTGGACGGGGGGGATGCCCGCTGCATCCACCACCACCATGGGTATCCTCCCGGAGATTGCTGGCGTGGCCCCTCCGGCGGCGGATACCAGGTCGTTGGCATCGATGGGGCCCTCCTCCGTGTCGGCCTCCATGGTGCCGGTGGTGTTCGTGGTGGTGTTGGCAGCCACGGGATCGCCGCTTCCGAGGTCCACGGTGAACGGCACCAGCTCATGGGTCTTGCGTTCATTGTCCTCGATGTAGGAGAGTCGTCCTGCGATGGGCAATACGCCACGTGCGGAAGCGTCGGCGCTCAGGGTGTAGCTGAACTTGAAGCTGGGGCCCGGAGGCAGTGACATCCAGATGAACTTGGCCTTGCCGTCGGCGAAGGTGAAGGAGGCGCCCTTGGTCTCGATGGCGGTGACGCTGAGGCCCGGAGGCATGTCGAGCTGGAACTTGGCGAAGCCGGTCAACTCGCCCTTCTCCACGGTCACGTTCACACGCACTTCGGAGCCGGGGGACATGCTGGCCGGAAGGGTCTGGGTGATGCGAACGTCGGCCGCCAGGAAGGCATCAACGAGGAAGAGGCCGAAGAGATTGGCGAACAGCACCAGCTTTGGAACCATGGTCGGGCAGGTCGGTTAATGAACGGGCGTAGCAGGTGTACGCTGCGTCCAAAAGTATCCGCCCCCCTTCCCATGCGCGGGCGGGTCGGTGTGGCAAGTACCAACAGGGCGGTGTTGAACGCCGCGCTGCGTGGCTCAGAAATTGGGCTTCAGCAGGTACTTGCTGTAGAAGCTGTTGATCGCGGCCACGGCCTCCTCCGGAGCGTCCACCACGGTGATCAGGTCCATGTCATCCATGTTGATGTACGCGTGCCGTTCACCCATGGTCTGCTTGATCCAATCCAACAGGCCCTGCCAGTACTTGCGGCCCACCAGGATGATGGGGAAGCGACCGATCTTCTGGGTCTGTATCAGGGTGAGCGCCTCGAAGAGTTCATCCAACGTGCCGAAGCCGCCGGGCAGCACGATGAAGCCCTGGCTGTATTTGGTGAACATCACCTTGCGCACGAAGAAATAGTCGAAGTGCAGGCTCTTCTCCTTGTCAACGTAGGGGTTGGACGATTGCTCGAAGGGAAGTTCGATGTTGAGCCCCACACTGGTCCCGCCGCCGCGTTGTGCGCCCTTGTTGCCGGCCTCCATGATGCCCGGCCCGCCCCCGGTGATCACGCCGTAGCCGTTCTGTGTGAGCTGGAAGGCGATCTCCTCGGCAAGCTTGTATTCCATTGCATCGGGCTTGGTGCGGGCACTGCCGAAGATGCTTACACAGGGCCTGATGCGCTGCATCGCCTCGAAGCCCTCCACGAACTCGCTCATGATCTTGAAGATCGCCCAACTGTCGTTGGCCTTCACCTCGCTCCACCCACGGCGCTTGAAGGCGCGTTTGATGCGACGTTCGCTCTCCTCGTTGTGCTTGCTGTTGCGCGTGCTCATGCCTGTGTTGTGTTCGCAGCGTCCGGTATCCGGCGCCGATCAGTTCAATTCTCCGGCGAGGAAGGGGGCGGTGTGCCCGCGGCCCATCAGCACCACCTCCTCGGGTGTGCCGCGCGCAACGATGGTCCCGCCACCACCGCCGCCTTCCGGCCCCATGTCGATGAGGTGGTCGGCCACCTTGATGATGTCCATGTTGTGCTCGATCACCAGCACCGTGTTGCCCTGGTCCACCAGGCGGTCCAATACCTTGATGAGCTGGCGCACATCATCGAAGTGAAGGCCGGTGGTGGGTTCGTCCAGGATGTAGAAGGTGCGGCCGGTATCACGCTTGCTCAGTTCGCTGGCCAGTTTGATCCGTTGAGCCTCGCCACCGCTGAGGGTGGTGCTGCTCTGCCCCAGCGTAACGTAGCCAAGACCCACGTCCAGCAAGGTGCGCAGCTTCTGGGCGATCATGGGGATGTCCGCGAAGTGTTCGGCGGCCTGTTCCACCGGCATGGCCAGCACATCAGCGATGCTCCGTCCCTTGAAGCGCACCTCCAGTGTTTCCCGGTCGTAGCGCCTGCCGCGACAGGTCTCGCAGGGCACGCTCACATCGGGCAGGAAGTTCATCTCGATGGTGCGCACGCCCGCTCCCTTGCAGGTCTCGCAGCGGCCGCCCGGGGTGTTGAAGCTGAAGCGCCCGGCCTTGTAACCGCGTATCTTGGCGGAAGGCAGCTGGGCGTAGAGCTCGCGGATATGGTCGAACAGGCCGGTGTAGGTGGCCGGGTTGCTGCGTGGGGTGCGGCCGATGGGGCTCTGGTCCACCTCGATGACCTTGTCGATGTGTTCCAGCCCCTTGATGCTGCGGTAGGGCAGTGGCTGTGCCTCGCTGCGGTGGTAGTGCTTGCTTAGGATGGGGTACAGCGTGTCGCTCACCAGGGTGCTCTTGCCGCTGCCGCTCACCCCGGTCACGCAGATGAACTTGCCCAGCGGCAGCGTCAGGTCCACGTCCTTCAGGTTGTGGCCGCTGGCCCCGAGCAGTTGGATCTGCCTGCCATTGCCGGGGCGCCGTTGCCGGGGCACGGGAATGCTGAGGTCGCCGCGGAGGTAGCGGGCCGTGGTGCTTTCGCCCTGCACCAGTTCGCGCGGGTCGCCCTGGGCCACGATGCGCCCGCCATGCTCGCCGGCGCCGGGGCCGATATCGATCAGGTGGTCGGCGCTCATCATCATCTCCCGGTCGTGCTCCACCACCAGCACGCTGTTGCCGCCATCGCGCAGTTCGCGCAGGCTGCCGATGAGGCGGCGGTCGTCGCGCGGATGCAGCCCGATGCTCGGTTCGTCCAGGATGTAGAGCACACCGGTCAGTTGGCTGCCGATCTGTGTGGCCAGGCGGATGCGTTGCGCTTCGCCACCACTGAGGGTGCGCGCGCTGCGGTCAAGGGTGAGGTAGTCGAGGCCCACGTCCAGCAGGAAGCGCGTGCGGCTGGTTATCTCCTTGACAACCTCATGTGCGATGAGGGTCTGTTTCTCATCGAGGTGTGCGTGCAGGCCTTCCATCTCGGCATGCAGCCCGGCGATGCTCATGCTGGCGAGCTCGAAGATGTTGCGGCCGTTCAGGCGGAAGTGCAGGGCGTTCTGCTTGAGGCGCGCACCGTTGCAGGCGGGGCAGGCCACCATGTGCGTGAAGCCTGCGGCCCACTTCTGCGCGGTCTTGGTGCCGTCGTTGGCCTGCTCCGTCACATAGGGGATGAGCCCCTCGAACTGCACGCTGCGGTCGCTCAGCCCGATGGTGCTGCTCACCCGCAGCGGTTCATCGAGGCCGTTGAGCAGTGCCGATATCACGGCGTCGTCCATCTCGGCCACGGGGCTGTCCAGGTCATGGCCGAACTGCTGCAGCACGGCCTCCACCTGCTTGAAGATCCAGTTGCTCTTGTAAGTGCCCAGTGGCAGAAAGGCCCCGCGCCGGATGCTCTTGCTGCGGTCCGGCACGATCTTGTCCAGCGCCACCTCCGTCACCTGGCCCAGGCCGCTGCACTTGGGGCATGCTCCGTAGGGGCTGTTGAAGCTGAACAGGTTGGGCTCGGGCTCCTCGTAGGCGATGCCGCTCGTGGGGCACATCAGGTGCCGGCTCAGGTAGCGCGGCTCCTGCTGGTCCACACCCACCACCATCAACGAGCCCTTGCCATACTTCATGGCCGTGGCGCAGGTGTCGGCCAGCCGCTTGGCATTGGCGGCGTTCACCTTTAGCCGGTCCACCACCAGTTCGATATCGTGCAGCTTGTAGCGGTCCAGGCGGGGCCGGTCGCTGATGTCGATGACCTTGCCGTCCACCCTGGCCCGTAGGAAGCCCTGGCGCAACAGTTGCTCGAAGAGCTCCTTGTAGTGGCCCTTGCGACCGCGGACCAAGGGCGCCAGCACCAGCACCTCACGCCCCGCATGCTCCGAGAGGATGAGGTCCTGGATCTGCTTGTCCGAGTACCGGACCATGCGCTCGCCGGTCACATGGCTGTATGCCTCGCCGGCGCGCGCGAAGAGCAGGCGCAGCAGGTCGTACACCTCGGTGATGGTGCCCACGGTGCTGCGCGGGTTGCGGCTGATGGTCTTCTGCTCGATGGCGATCACCGGGCTCAGACCCGTGATGGCGTCCACATCGGGCCGCTCGATGGCGCCCAGGAACTGCCGGGCGTAGGCGTTGAAGGTCTCGATGTAGCGGCGCTGCCCTTCTGCATGGATGGTGTCGAAGGCCAGGGAGCTTTTGCCGCTGCCGCTCAGGCCGGTGATCACCACCAATTGATCGCGCGGGATCCGCACATCAATGCCCTTGAGGTTGTGCACCCGCGCCCCCAGCACCTCGATGTATTCCGCCTCATCCTGTGCTCGCGGCCGTTCCTGCTGCTGTG
>CAYZBO010000021.1:0-38884 GCA_964476665.1 uncultured Chryseobacterium sp.
GCCCAGCAGCTGTTGTTCACCGAGGACTTCGAAGGTCCCACGCCCACCTTCCTGCTGAATGCACCAGTAGCCGGGTCTTCCGGTGCGGGCGACAACCGTTGGCTCATCAATGCCCAGTATACCGGAGGAGAGGGCACCATTGATTGCCTCGGGCTCCCGTTCACGTTCACCATACCTGCCACCGCAGCCCAACCGGCAGGCATTACAACGCCGGGGGGCAACTACCTGCACATCACCAGTCAGGCCGGCCTTAACAGCGGCATCGCCAACTGCAACTTCGCGGCGGCCGATGGCTTTTGCACTCAACCGGCCAACCACTTCGCAGCCATGACCGCCGATGTGAACACCAGCCTGGCCAGCGAGGTGCGGCTGTCCTTCTGGTGGCTGTGCGGCGGAAGCGCCACGAACCATGGTGAGGTATGGTACAGTACCAACAGCGGTGGCACCTGGACGCTGCTCAGCGAAGGCGCCGGACAGTATCGCAACAGCAGCTCCTGGACCGAAGAGGTGATCACCAGCACCACCCTTGCCGGTCACGCCACCTTGCGGATCGGCTTCCGATTTGTCAACGGCACCACCATAAGCGCCACCGACCCCGCGTTCGGCGTTGATGATGTGCGCATCGAAGTACTGGAGGAAGAGGAGCTGTTCCTCGGAACCGGCACGCCGGCTACGCTGCAGGCCTGTGCAGGAAGCAGTTTCACCATCCCCTATACGGCCACCGGGCCGTGGCAGGCGGGCAATGTCTTCACCGCCGAGATGTCCGACCTGGGAGGTGGCTTCAATGGACCGGTGGTACTGGGTTCCCTTGCCGCGACCGCTTCCGGGGCGATCCAGGCAACGGTGCCGGCCGGAACGGCGACCGGCACATACCTCGTCCGCATCCGAAGCAGTGCACCGGTGCTCACGACCGACCCGCTCGCCCTTACGCTCATCGTGGAGTCCCCGGCGAACGCAGGAGCGGATACGGCGGTCACCCTGTGCAAGAACAGCGGGTCCTACGCGTTGCTTGAGCTCCTTGAAGGTGCCGACCCCTGCGGCGTATGGACCGCACCCAACGGTCAGGTGATGAGCAGCATCTTCAACTCGGCCACGGACGTTGCCGGTGTGTATACCTACACCACCAACTGCGGCCAGCTCTGCCCGGCCGATCAGGCATCGGTGGTCATCACGCTGCAGGATCCCGCCAACGCCGGTATGGACGTCAATGCACCGCTGTGCAATGATGCGCCGCCGTCCTCCCTGCTCACCCTGGTGGCGGGCGGCCAGCTGACGGGGATCTTCTTCTACAACGGCTCGGTGTTCCCCCAGCCCGATCTCACCGTTCCCGGCTCCTACACGCTCGAATACGTGGTGTACGGGGTCGGCCCGTGTCCGAACGATACGGCAGAAATGGAGCTGCTGGTGAACCTGGCTGCGGACGCTGGCACGAGCACGACGCTCACGCTTTGTACGAACGATGATCCCGTGGCGCTCATCTCCTTGCTGAACGGTGCGCAGACCACCGGCAGCTGGACCGATCCGTTCAATGCCCCGTTCAGCGGTGTGCTGGTGCCAGCGCAGGCATCTTCGGGCCTTTACACGTACACGGTGGTTGGTACGGCGCCCTGCGCCAATGATGAGTCCTTCGTGGCGGTGGTGATCGATCCGTGCTTGAGCGTGGAGGAACAGGATGCCCAGGCGGCGCGCTGGCTCGGGGCGGAGCAGGGCCTACAGCGCTTTGTACTCCCTCCTGATGCGCGGCAGTTGAACGTGCACAATGCAGCCGGTCAGCTGGTACCCGTTCTGTGGCAGGGCAGCGATGGTCTGCGGTCGTTCGGTGCGCATCACTTGCCGGCTGGAACGTACGTGCTCACCTATGAACACCATGGCATCCGGCAGATGGTGCGGTTCATGCAAGCCCCCTGAGGACCGGGATCGTTCACAACTTGTGCATAAGGAGAGGTGCGGCCGAATGGCTCGTTCCCATCCCGACAAGGTACTTTCACAGCACCGACGAAGGGTTGATACCGGACTTGTTCCGGACGTGGGAGGTTGGGACGGACACATCGATGCGGACGCGGCCTTCGGACCGCGCCAGGCTTGGTAAGAAGCCATGCATCCAGGTGGGTCCATGTGCATGCCAGATGTGCACAAGGACCGTCCCGCGCACAGCACCGCAAGGTGTCGTGGAACGCTTCGGAGGCATGTGCTTCGGGCCACGGCCTGTTGCAGATGGAAGCAGGGACCGCCCACCGGTGGTCCCTGTTTCATTTCTGTACGCGGAGGGCACTGTTGGGCACAATTCACCTCCCGTTCACCGCTTGTTCACCGCCGCTTGATGAACACGATCGATCGTGGAAAAGTGCGGCGTCCGAGTGACGGCCTGCCGGTCCACCGACGAATAGCTTTGATCATCACCGTTCCTTCCTTCAGGATGAGAAAAAAAGACCGCAAGATCTTCGTGCTGGACACCTCCGTGATCCTGTTCGACCACTCGGCCATCGAATGTTTCGAGGAACATGATGTGGCGATCCCCATACAAGTTCTTGAAGAACTCGACACGTTCAAGAAAGGGAACGATACCATCAACTACGAAGCCCGTGAGTTCATCCGGCGACTGGACCAGCTTGCCAAGCGTGATGCGCTGAACGACTGGCAGCCGCTCGATGGTCCGGCGCGGGGCAAGTTCATGGTGGTGGCCAAGCACGACCTCAATGGCGTGGATGCCACCAAGGTCTTCGCTGATGCCAAGAACGACCACCAGATCCTCAACGCCACGCTGACCCTGCAGCGCCAGAACAAGGACCGCAAGGTGATCCTGGTCACCAAGGACATCGCGCTGCGCCTCAAGGCGAAGAGCCTCAACATCCTCTCGGAGGATTACCTCACGGGCAAGGTGCGCGATGTGCGCGAGAAGCTCTACACCGGAAGAACGGTGGTGGATGATCATCCGGAAGAGAGCATCGACAAGCTCTTCTCGGAAGGCAGCATTCCAGTGGAGGAACTGGGCATGGAACGCCCACGAGGGAACCACTTCTTCATCCTCAAGCATAAGAAGAAGAGCATCCTCGCGAAGTTCGATCCACGCACGGGCCATGTGGACCGTGTGGAGAAGCGCAGCGTGTTCGGCATCGGACCGCGCAATGCCGAACAGACCCTGGCGATGGCAGCGCTGCTCGATCCGGAGATCAAACTGGTCACCCTGCAGGGAGCGGCAGGCACAGGCAAGACGCTCCTGGCGCTGGCCTGTGCCCTGGAGCAGCGGCGCGAATACCGGCAGATCTACGTGACGCGTCCCGTGGTACCGCTCAGCAACAAGGACATCGGCTACCTGCCGGGCGACATCCAAAGCAAGCTCGATCCGTACATGCAACCGCTGTGGGACAACCTGAAGCTCATCAAGGGGCAGTTCGAGAAGCACGACAGCACACCCAAGCGCATCGATGAAATGCTGGAGAACGAGAAGATCGCCATCGCGCCGCTGGCCTACATCCGAGGCCGCAGCTTGAGCAACATCTTCTTCATCGTGGACGAAGCGCAGAACCTCACGCCGCTCGAGATCAAGACCGTGATCAGCAGGGCGGGGGAGGGTACCAAGATCGTCTTCACCGGCGATGTACACCAGATCGACACGCCTTTCCTGGATACGGAGAGCAATGGCCTGAGCTACCTGATCGACAAGGCCAAGGGTGACCCGCTCTTCGCCCACATCACCCTTGAGAAAGGTGAACGAAGCCCACTGGCCAACCTCGCGAACGAGCTGCTCTAAGAGCGTACCTGCGACCTCTTGACGCAGGGCTCCGCGGCCATGTTCCGTTCAGGTACGGGCGGAAGATGATCCTGCCGTGCGAAGGGGCGGCTGCGGCATGACCTTCGGGTGAAGTCCGGGCGGGGAAGCGCTCGCGGCCCGCACCACCGGTTGGTCAGAAGAGCGGGTTCGATGGGTTCGGGATCAGGCTCTGCCGTCCGTTCATAGACCGAGCTTCTTCACGATCTTGTTGACTTCGGCCTCCGTGCTGCGGAGCATCTCGTTGCAGAAGGTGATGAGTTCGGCCGCGCGCTTCACCTTCGTGGTCAGTTCATCCACCGAGATCCGGTCCTCCTGCAGGTCGTTCATGATGGCCTCCAGTTCCTCGTAGGCCTTCTCATAGGTGGTGGGTGCTTCAGCCATGGCGTTCGATGTGCTGTATGATGGACCGGGTGGTCCCGTTGCTGTAAGTGGTCTCGATCTCCGTGCCCGGGCTCAGTTCATCCACGTCGGCAATGGCGCGGCCTTCGTGGCGGGTGATGCTGAATCCGCGAGCCAGCATGCGTTCCGGTGCCAGCAGCTGCGCGGTGCGTTGCATGCCTTCCATCCGGGCGGCTAGCGTGCGCAAACCCTGCTGCGCGAACTGGTGCAGGCGCATCCGGCAAGCTTCCATCCGCACCACCTCCACCAACTGCAGCCGCTGGTGTGGCAGTGTGGCGAGAGCCGTGCGTTGTTCATGCAAGCGCTGGGTGTGATGCTGGCAGGCGCTCAAGGCATGTTGTCCGATGGTGGCCGCACTGTGCTGCAAGGAGGACCGCTCACGCTCGCACAGCAGCCGAGGACGCGTGCGCAGGGCTTCCGCATGGGTGGCCAGACGCTGTTTGTGTGCGCCGGCCCGTTCGTTCAGCACGCGTTGCATGCCCACCACGCAGCCGTTCAAGCTGGTCTCGAAGAACACGCACTTGTCCACCAGATGATCGGCGATGGCGGTGGGCGTCTTGTGCGGGCTCTTCGCCACCATGTCCATCACGCTCACGTCCACATCATGGCCGATGCCGGTCATCACCGGGATGGGAATGCGTGCCACAGCTCGGCACAGCTCCAGATCGTTGAAGGCCTCCAGGTCCAGCTTCGATCCACCACCACGGATGACGACCACGGCATCGTACTGCGCCGGATCGATGGCTGCCAGCGCGGCACGTAACTGGCGTGGTGCATCGTCACCCTGCACCGCACTGGGGTATTCGTGCACATGGAAGCGATAGCCATATTCGTTGGCCGACAGGTGCTGCATGAAGTCGGCATACGCGGCCGATCCGATGGAGGCCACCAGGGCGATGCGTTGGACCACCATCGGCTCGGGTAGTGCGCGGTTCAGGTCGAACAGCCCTTCCCGACGCAGGGTGGCGATGGTGGCATGCTTGCGTCGCTCCAATTCGCCCAGACTGAAGGACAGGTCGACCTCCTCCACATGCAGTGACAGACCATACACCTCGCTGAAGTGGACCGTGCCACGGAGCAGCACTTCGGACCCCTGTTTGAGGATGTTGCCGAACTCCTCCCCAAGTGCTTCCCGGATGGTGTTGAGCGAACCGGACCACACCATGGCGCGGAGCACGGCCACGCGCTGCCCCTGCTGATGCTCCACCAGGTCCAGGTACATGTGCCGGTTCAAGTTCACACCGGCGATCTCCGCACGCACCCAGAAATGTCGCCCGCCGGTCGCTTCCTCCAAGCGCTTCCGGATGGAGGAGCAGAGTTGACGCAGGGTATACTGCCGGGAGGGCTCCATGGAGAAAGCCACGAAGCTAAAGGGATCGTCCGAGCAGCTGTCGCTCAGAACAGGGAATCGACCTCGATGAAGTTGAAGTCGATCCGGAAGAAGCTCTGGTAATCCTTTCCGGTCTCGGCCATCTCATCGTCGCCTTGCTCGTAGTGCCAGTTCACGTGCACCTTGCGGCCCCGTTCGCTGACCGACTCGAGTCGCTGGAAGATGTTGAACAGGTGCTTGCTGGAGCTTGTGTCCAGGTAGTCGAGCCGCATGGTCACAGTGGTCTCCTCACGCGGCTCCTGCAGGTATTCATCGATCCACCGATGCACCCGCGCGTAGAATTGCTCGGAGTTGCTTGGCAGCGAGCGCCCCACGAACTGGATCGCACCCCGTTCCAGATCAAGATCGATCTCCGGTGATGTTTCGGTCCGGTCGATATGGAAGCGCTTGGTGGACATGGCCATGACGGAGTTTCATCCGCGAGGCCAAAGATGCCCTTCGGAAGCCGACCACCGCCGCGCCGGAAGGTTCAAGCATGAACAGGGGAGCGTGGAAAAGGCAGCGCGTCAGCGTCCGCGATACTCGGTGATGATCTCCTGATCGCTCGGGATGATGATCTCGTTGTCATTGATACGCCGTACCCAATACATATAGCGGCCGGTGCCGGTGCAGGCGAAGGCCTTCATGGTCTCCTGCGGTGCCAGTGCCTTGAGCGGGAACGTCCGCCAGTGGCCGTTCTTCTCCTGCATGGCCACTTTCACTTCGATGAGCTCGGTGCAGTCGTTGCGCAACAAGACCTGGTAGGTGCCGCTGTGGTCCCGCTTGTAGCCATCCTTGTAGACCTCGCACTTATCGCAGACGGCGCCCCATTGGCTTGATACCTTCACCACGCACCCGGTGAGATCGCGGTCCTGTGCACCGGCCCAGAAAGCCAGCGTGATCAAGGTAATGAGCAGCAGGAGTCGTTTGGTGGTCATGGGCAGGGTGCGGTCTTGGTGAGCGCCAAGGACCGGTCTCCGGTGCACGGATGCAGCTCCACGCAAGACCACCCCTGTAGTGGGCCTTGCAGCGCCAATTGGCGATGGCTGGGCCGTGAAGGGCATTGTGCGGAATTGCGAAGCATGCAGCGGCGAAGGTCCTCAGGTTGTCCGGGTGCTACGCCCCACCTCAAAAAAGGTTACCAACAGTTCGATGAGGGTGACGAACATGTGAGTCGGAGCAACCAGATCCATCGACGGACCGTATGACGGGCGAGATGAGAACCCTTCTGTCCATCCGAACACTGCTGGTCGCCGCCTTGTGCCTGTGCGGTGCGCTCCTCAGCGCTCAACCGCGCTTCACCGTGAACGGGCGCATGAAGGTTGAGGCGGGAGACCTCGCCGGAGCGCGGGTCGTGGTCTACAAGAACGGTGTGAAGGAGCGCACCATCACCCAGAACCTGTCGAAGTTCAGCCTCGACCTGGACATGCAGCAGAACTACATCCTGTCCTTCGAGAAGGATGGCTTTGTCTCAAAGAAGATCGCCTTCAACACCAAGGTGCCAGGGGAGGCGGTCGGCAACGACTTCATTCCATTCGACTTCGCCGTATCCATCTTCAAGCAATACGATGACGTGAACATCGTGGTCTTCAACCAGCCGGTCGGTATCATCCGGTACGAGTCCTCAACAGGGGACTTCGACTATGATACCGACTACACCAAGTCCATCCAGTCCCAGCTCCAGGAAGCGTTGGCTGCGGTGGAGAAGAAACAGAAGGAGGAGAAGGAGCGGGCGGCCTCGGAGGCCAAGGCTGCGGCGAAAGCGGAAGCCGAAGCGAAGAAGGCGTCCGAGCAGGCGGCAAGGGACCAACAGGCAAGGGCGGCGGCGGCCCAACGCGATGCGCAGGCCAAGGAGGCTGAACGTCTGCGGGCGGAAGCGGAGGCAAGGCGCGTGGTGGAGAAGGCAGCAGCACCGGCACCGGCACCCGCCGAGCCTGTGCCCGCAACCCCGCAGCGGCCCAGACAGGCGCCCCCGGTCTCAGCGCCCAAGCCCAACCTGGCCCGTGCCGTGGAGGGGCAGGATCAGCGCCGCAGCGTCAGCCCCGTGGTGCACGAAGAGGCACGACCGATGACGGTGGGCAATGGATCCGATCTGGTCGCTCCTGACAATGCGGACGAGGAGGTCGTACGGAACGAGGAGCTCATCGTGGAGCCCAACAAGGTCACCACGGTGGTGCGGCTGGAACGTGGCGGCGTGGTCACCGAGTACCGGAAGGTCTACCACAAATGGGGCGGCACGTTCCATTTCAAGGATGGGGCACCGTGCAGCCAGTTGGCTTACGAAAAGGAGGCTCGTACCGAGCAACTGGCTGGCGCGGGCACCCGCTGAACCTTCTTCCACCGGCCCATCTTTGTGGCATGGCGGACCCTCACTACCAACGCGATGGCAGGGCTCCGGTACCCAGGCACGCACGTACCAGTGCGGTGATGAGCCGCATCCGTGCGCGTAACACGGGCCCCGAGCTGCGCCTGCGCAAGGCATTGCGGATGGCCGGCCACACGGGCTACCGCCTGCATGTGGCCCGCCTGCCCGCCAGGCCTGATATCGCTTTCATTGGTCGGAAGGTGGCCGTGTTGGTTCATGGCTGCTTCTGGCATGGTTGTCCGCATTGCACCCCGGCGCGCCCACGGACCCACCGCCGCTTCTGGAGCACGAAGCTCGAGGCCAACAAGGAGCGGGATGCCCGCAAGCAGCAGGCGCTGGAAGCGCTTGGATGGAAGGTGGTCGTTTGCTGGGAATGCCGCATCAACGCGGACGTTGCAGAAGAGGTGCGTCGCGTGGAAGCTGCCCTGGGGTGATCAACGCTTGTCAGCGCCGGCCTCGCAGCCGGTTGAAGAAGCGCTTCTCAAATTCCCAAAAGAACCTGAACTGCCCCAGAAGCGCCCCGTATACCAGGAGGATGAGGTTGTATACCGGCAGTATCAGCAGGTAGTAAAGCAGGCTCACCCCCCAACCCTGAGGTCCTCCACCCGTGATCCACGCCAGGACCGGCCGCTTGATGAGCATTACGGTGGTGCCGGTAAGCGCGAACACCAGGAGGATCACCAGCACGCGACCCGGAGACACCCCCCACCGCACAGCGAGACGCTGCATCCAGGTCGACCGGGAAGGCTGCGATGCGGGCATGTGCGCTGAGAGCCTCAGTCAACCCACTCCGCCAGGAACAGGTTCGTTTCCCGGGTACCCTTGTTGTTGCGGTTGCTGCTGAACACCAAGTGACGGCCATCGGGGCTGAATACCGGGAAGGCGTCGAAGGTGTCGCCGAAGCTGACCTGTTCAAGGCCGGAACCATCCAGGTTCACCATGTAGAGGGTGAAGGGGAAGCCGCGCTCGCTCCTGTGATTGCTGGCGAACAGGATCTTCTGTCCGCTGGGATGCCAGTACGGAGCCCAATTGGCCTGCCCAAGGTCGCTCACCTTCCGCATCTCACTGCCATCGGCATTGGCCACGTACAGCTCCATGTTCGTGGGGGTCACCAGTCCTTCCTTCAAGAGCTGCTTGTATTCCGCAGCCTCCTCCTCACTTTCCGGACGGCTGGCGCGCCACAGGAGCTTGCTGCCATCGGGGCTGAAGAAGGCTCCTCCATCATAGCCAAGGCTGTTGGTCACGCGTTTCACATCGCTGCCATCGATGTTCATCGTATACAGTTCCAGATCGCCATCACGCATGCTGGTGAATACGATGCGATCTCCCTTGGGGCTCACCGTGGCCTCGGCATCATAACCCGGCGTGGAGGTCAGGGACCGCACGATGGTTCCGTTCAGGTCGCTGACGTAGATGTCGAACGAATCATAGATGGGCCATACATACTTGCCGTCCGCCCGGCGCTCCGGGACCTTCGGACAGGAGTGCCCCCCCTCGTGGGTGCTGGCGAACAGGACCAACGAGTCGCCCGGCAGGAAATAGCTGCAGGTGGTGCGCCCTCCGTTGATGCTGAGCTTCGTCGGTGGTGTTCGGCGCAGGTCATCGGTGAACGGGTTGAACACGTAGATCTGGTCGCAGCTTTCGCCCCAACCCGGATTGGTCGCCTGGAAGATCAACCGGTCCCCCTTGAAGCTCCAGTACGCCTCCGCATTGTCGCCGCCGAAGGTGAGCTGCTTCAGGGTGCGGAAGTGCTTCTCCTGGGGATGGATCAGGCTGTCGGTTGCGCTGCTGTCGACCGCAGTGGTGGATGCCTCAGGGCCATTGTTGGTGGCCGGACCACCGCAGGCCACCAGGGCCAGGACGAACAAGGGAAGGGAACGCATACGGATCGTTTCGTGGAATGAGCGCGCAAAAGTACCGCCCCGATCGTCAGGTGCAGGTCATAATGATGGACTGCCCTGCGCTTCGTAGTTTGTGGGGGTCATGATCGACGATGGATCCGTCAAGGGGAGGGGTGCAGGGCTTCGTACGAACAACCGGTTCGCATCGGAGGAGCGGGGTGTGTTCGAGCCGGAAGGAGTGGATGAGGTCGAGTCTGGGGGGCATCCCACCCGCTACATCGTCACTCATGCCCGCAGCATTGTCAATGCAGTGGACAGCCCGGACCTTCCGTTCTCCTGGAGCTTGAACCCCTATCAGGGCTGCGAGCATGGCTGCAGCTATTGCTACGCACGCCCTACACATGAATACTGGGGCTACAGCGCAGGCCTCGATTTCGAACAGGTGGTGCTGGTGAAGCGGAATGCCCCGGAACTGCTGGAGCGCACCCTGCGGTCCCGCTCGTGGGACGCCGCTCCCATCATGATCGCGGGAGCCACCGACCCTTATCAACCGGTGGAGCGGAAGGAAGGGTTGACGCGCAAGCTGCTGGAGGTGATGGTGGCGTATTCCCAAGCGGTCGGTGTGATCACGAAGAACGCGCTGATCCTGCGTGACATCGACCTCCTTGCCGAATTGTCCCGGCGCAACCTTGCCTCGGTGGCCATCAGTCTCACCACCCAGGATGAGCGGTTGCGCCGCGTGTTGGAACCCCGGACCAGCAGTGCAGCGCTTCGGCTGCGTGCCATCGAACAGCTATCCAATGCGGGCGTCCCTGTACAGGTGATGATCGCGCCCATCATTCCGGCCTTGAACGAACCGGAGGTTCCACAGTTGTTGAAGGCGGCGGCGGATGCAGGAGCTTGCGGCGCTGGCTACACCATCCTTCGGACCAACGGAGCTGTGGAACCCATCTTCACGCATTGGCTGCACAACCACTTTCCCGACCGCGCTGAACGGGTGCTTGCCGCCACACGATCGCTGCATGGTGGACACCTGCATGATCACCAGGCAGGGCGCCGAATGAAAGGGGAAGGGGTGCGTGCAGAGGCCATCGGGCGTGTGTTCCAGGTATTGCGCCGCCGCCACTTCGGTGAACGCAGGATGCCCGATCTGGACCGCACCCTGTTCAAACCGCCGCCCCGGGGGCAGCTGGATCTGTTCCCGTGAAAGGCCAGGTGGCGAGGGGGCGATGCACGTTGCCCGATGGCCCGGGATCCGAACGGTACAGGCTGAGGCCTCGCAGCATCAAGGACGGCAGCCAGAGTGCTCCTTCGTCACCCACTGCAGACCGACTGCCTGCGCGTGAACGTGCAAGGGTCACATGTGGCAGGAAAGGATCGAACGGGGACGGGGAGAGGTTCAGATGCACTGCCAGGTCATGATGCAAACCGGTCAGTCCCGGATGCGGGTCGAAGCGGATCCAGCGCATGCGGGGACGCGCTTCCGGAACACTGCAAAGGATGCCCTGTTCGAGTTGGATCGGCGCACGCATGGCAGCCTCCCGCTGGATAAGGCGCAGAAGCTCCGGCACGCGATCCTCCGGCCAAGCACCCACGAACAGGGCGGTCACATGCCAGGACGCTGCTTCCACCATCCGCCAATGTGCGGTCCATTCGGAACGGCCCACCAGATGCGCGAGCCGCCCCTGTGCGCTGGTGTCCAGTGCACAACCAATGAAGAGACGCAGCGTGGCGGGACCGTGTGGCATGGTGAGGCGGCTCCGCAAAGATCATGCGGCGCGTCATTTCGCGCGGGACGGTGCCAGCGCACGGAGGTAAGCGTTCAACGCCCGGCCCCGGTCCTCCTTCATGACGGTGTTCAGGATCGCTTTTGTGCGCGCGTCGAGGATGCGGTCCGTGCTGCGGTCCTGTGTGCGATCGATGTAGCGCTTGCCCGTGGTGCTCATGGTGATGGTCGTTGTGTACCACAAAGCAGCGATCAACGTGGCACGGACCCAATACTTCGATCGTGGTATTTCGATCCGACGGGATGCACGATGGATCGTGAATGAACAATGCCTTCAACTGATGATAGGGCTCCTCGAAGAACCTCGAACGGATGGCGCACGCAGCTATCGTTCGGTCAGACGAGGCGCCACGAAAGGAGGATACTGGAACGAAGTATCCGACTGAGGGGCAACGAAGTATGAACGAACGAGAGCAAGTGCACGACGGTGGGCCTCTTGCCTTCAACGCCGCCGGAGCGAGGTTCTTCGAGGTGCCCGATAGTCATTGAACAGGATACCACAGCGGCATTGGGAAATGCCTGGTTGAAGAGGCATGCGGATACATTTGCAACGTGCAACGCGATCGCGCCCTTGTTCCATTCCTGTCCGTGTGGATGGTTTTCATGCTGATCGGCGCGGTCGGGCTGCTCATCCACGAGCCACTGGAGCTCCACCGGCTCGCGAACGTGTACCATGCTCCCTGGTCGGATATGCTGATGGCATACCTGACCCATCTGGCGGACGGCCTGGTGCCCACGGTGCTCGCGCTGGTGCTTTGGTGGAGGAAGGACCTTCGGAGCTTCCTTCTGATGGGGCTTTCCTGCGGCATCAGCGCCATCATTACGCAGGTGCTGAAGCGTTCTTTCTTCGCCGGTCACCATCGTCCGGTCATGTTCCGGGACCATCTCGCAGGCGTGCCATGGGTGGAAGGGGTGGAGCTGCACCATCACTTCAGTTTCCCGAGCGGGCACAGCACGGCTGCCTGGGCCATGTGCTTCGCGTTGGCAGCGATCGTGGGCCGTGCGGGCTGGTCCCTGACACTGGCCATGCTGGCATCGGTCCTGGCGTTCAGCAGGGTGTATCTGTCCCAGCACTTCACCCAGGACATCATTGCAGGGGCCGCCATCGGCGTGTTGACCGGCCTGGTGGTCTACCACTGGCTGTACCGCAGCTCTTTCCGGAGCCGCGCCTGGCTGGACCGGCGTTGGCCCTGATCAGAACCAATAGCGCACACCGAGCGCCAGGTCGATGTCCAGATAGGTGGCAGGCACAAGTTCCAAGGTGGGGACCACCTCCAGGAAGAAGTCGAGCGGGAGCCCATCAACGGTCATGGCCATACCGACCGGAATACGCATGCCGAGGCCCACGCTCCCGGTGCCATCCTCGTACCAACGGCCGTTGCGCCAATAGCGTTCCCGACCGCTCCAGCTGCGCATGCGCACTCCCAGGCCGTAGTACAGGTCCAGCCGCACATCTCCCTCGTTCACCAGGTCCACGTTCTGAATGGTATAGTCGCCGTGCAGGTGCAGGTTGCGGCCCCATGGCCCCCAGGCCAGGCCGAAGGTCAACGCACGATCACCCGAAAGCCAGTACTTGGCGTTCAGACCGGTGGGGTCTCCGGCCATGATGCCGATGCCGAAGCCGTCGCGTTGCGCTTGTGACGAGGCGCCGAGCAACAGCGCGAACAGGACGATGCAGGAACGTTTCATGGTGCAAAGGTCCGGAGCGGAGAGACCCTGATGGTGCCGCAGGGCTCACACTTCATCAACGATCCACCGTCGAACATAGTGCCCATCGGGATCGTAGCGTTCCGCCTGCAGGTCGGGGTTGAAGCGTCGCCCTTCGCGGGGGTCATTGCCCACACCGGCAAGGTACTGCCAGTTGCCCCAATTGCTGCACGGGTCATGGTCCACCAACAAGTGCTCGAACCAGGCGGCCCCGAGACGCCAGTCAAGCCCGAGGTCGTGCACGAGGAAACTGGCCACGTTCTGGCGCCCGCGGTTGCTCATCCAGCCGGTGCAGGCGAGTTCGCGCATGTTGGCGTCGATGAAAGGCTGGCCGGTGCGACCTTCGCACCACGCCTCGAAGCGACGCCGGTCGTACACGCCGCGCGGTGTGGCTCGCGAAATGCCGCCGCGCTTGAACAGGTCTGCGCCATAGCGCGCTGCGGTGAAGTGGAAGAAGTCGCGCCAGAGCAGCTCGAAGATCAGCCAGTAGGTGCTCTCATTGGCACCCTGTTGTGCTTCGTAGCTGCGCACGGCTTCGTACACGGTGCGCGGCGAGAGCGCCCCTGCGGCCAGCCAGGGGCTCAGCTTGCTGCTCTCGTCGGCGGTCAACATGCCGTTGCGTGTCTCCTTGTAGTGGCCGAGCGCGCGGGAGGTTCCGGCGAAGTGGTTCAGCCGTTCGATCCCCGCGGCGGCCCCTCCCTTCATCGGCATCACAGCCCGCGCATCAAGCGGTGGTGCGTCGTGTTCGGTGAAGAGGAGCGGGAGCGGTCCTGTGGTCCAGGTGGCGGGCGTGGGCAGTGCCGTTGGCGCCGGCAATGTAGGACGCACCTTCCAGCGTGCCTCCACCTTGTGCCTGAAGGTGGTGAACACCTTGGGCAGGCGCTCCAGCTCGAAGGGAAGGTCCGCAGGATGCAGCAATGTGCCGGGTGCACTGAGGTGCAACGGTATCACTGCCGATACGGCTTGCTCCTGCTGCTGTTCTTCCCACGCCAAGTGGGCCTGGGCGTACACCGCTGTTGCCTGGTGTTCCGCAGCGAGTGCAGGGATCACTTCAGCGGGGCGGCCCTTATGAACCTGTAACGCTGAACCGATGGAACGCAACTGCTGGTCGAGCGAGGTGAGGCACTGCCGCAGGAACTGAGCCCGGTATGGCCCCATGCGCGGGATGCCATGCGGCCCGGAGCGCTGCTGGTCGGTATCGATGATGTACACGGGCAATACTTCGCCGCCCGCAGCCAGCGCAGCATGCAGGGCAGGGTTGTCCTCCAGGCGGAGGTCGTTGCGGAACCAGAGGATGGCGCGGTTCATGTGATGCTGCAGTATTCGATTCCCCGGGCACTGCGCGGTCGACCCACTGGGTCGATGCTTCAGCGCCCCACTACAACGTTTCGAGGTTGGCGAGAATATCATCCCCTTTGTCCAGAAGGGCTTGGCGTGTGGTGGGAGCCATCTTCTCCCACGTGCGGTACACCATGCCCACGCGCATCATCGTGCCGGGTCGCGCGTCAGGCGCTTCAAGGCGGGACCGGTTTCGGGCGTGGAAGTGCCAGTAGAGCGCGTTGAAGGGACATGCCCGTGGTCCTGTCCTGTCGTTCACGTCGTAGAAGCACGTGCCGCAGTGGTGGCCCATTTTGTTCAGGTAGGCGCCGCTGCTCACGTAGGGCTTCGTGCCCACGATGCCACCATCCGCCCACTGGCTCATGCCGCGTGTGTTGGTGATCTCCACCCAATCCAACGCATCGATGTAGATGCCCAGGTACCAGCGGTCCACTTCATCGGGATGAACACCGGCCAACAGCGCGAAGTTGCCGGTCACCATCAGGCGTTGGATGTGGTGGGCGTAGGCATTGGTGAGGCTTCCGGTGATGGCGTCGCGCAGGCAGGCCATCCGGGTGCGGCCGGTCCAGAACCAAGCGGGCAGCGGCCGGTCGTGACCGAAGAAGTTGAGCGTGGCGAAGCCGGGCATGTGCGCCCAATAGATGCCACGCATGTATTCCCGCCAACCGATGATCTGGCGGATGAAGCCTTCGACCTGCGGCAGGGTGATGCGCTCCGGATCGGCGCGCCATGCGGCCTCCGCAGCAGTGCAAACTTCCAGCGGTGAGATGAGCTTTACGTTCAGGGCGAAGCTGATGCGCGCATGGTACATGGACCATTGACCTGGCATCAACGCATCCTGGTAAGTGCCGAAGTGGTGAATCAACGTGTCGCAGAAGTACCGCACCAAGGCGAGGCCTTCCCTGCGGTCCAAGGGCCAGGGGAAGTGCTGCGCATCCACGGTCCCGATGGTCTTCACGCTTTGTTCCTCCACCATGCGTTGAACGTCCCGCAGATCATGATCGAAGAGCAGGGGAGGAGGTGCGACATGCGACTTCGGTGGGCGTCCTCGGTTCTCCTTGTCGAAGTTCCACTGTCCTCCGACGGGTTCGTCACCGTTCATCAGCAGACCGGTGCGTTCGCGCATCACCCGGTAGAAGCGTTCCATGAGGTATTGCTTCTTGCCTGCGAAGAGCGAACCGAGTTCCTCCCGGGTGGTCAGGAAGTGCTCGGTGTCGGCCATTGCCACGGCACATCTGCAGCGCGCACTGAAGTCGAGCAGTTGCCGGTCCAGCCGATGATCGTCGGGTAGTTGGTATCCCCATGTGACAGCTCCGGTACGCGCCAGTATCCAGCTCAGGTTGTCTGGTATGGACTGCGTGTTGCGCTTGTCGTCCAAGGTGAGGTAGAGGACGCGATGGCCTTCAGCCTTCAAGTCATCTGCGAAACGACGCATGGCCCCGAAGAAGCCGAGCACTTTCTGCACGTGGTGCCAGGCATGGTCGGTCTCCTGCCGCACCTCCATCAGCACATACAGGGTGTGCGGATCGCGTGTGGAATACCAGCTGTGCAGGGAGTTCAGCTGGTCGCCCAGGATCAGGCGGACGCGTTGCGCGGGACGTGGTTCCTGTTCCTTCGGCATCGTTCACTGCAATACTTCACCTCGTCCCACACCTTTTCCCATTTCCTGCGCCACTGGAAGGGTCTGCCGCAGGTGGTGCAGGTGCGCTCGGGACGCAGGCTGGGTGGGCGATGAGCAGGCACGGTGAAGGAACACCGGCCCGTTGACCTTGTTCAGATCAGCTGCAAGCGCTGCACGACCCTTCGAGATGTAGCTGGCTATCCTTCAGCTTGAAACCCTTGGGAATGCTCACCTTCGGAAGCGTCACGGGATCCAGGCAGTACACATCCCCGCAGACCAGACAGCGGAAATGGGCGTGCACGTCATGGTGGTGGCCCCCGCTGCAGCTATCCGCACACACAGCGAAGCGCGAAACACCGTGGGCATCCTGGACCCGGTGGGCGAGGCCGTTCTCCTCGAATGCCTGCAGCACGCGGAACAGCGTCACGCGGTCCGCCAGATCGGGCAAGGATCGCTCCACATCCGCCTGCGACAGCGCCTTGCCGCTTCGTTGCAAAAGGCGTAGCACGGCCTTGCGGGTGTTGGTAACGCGCAGCCCACGCGAGCGCAGCAGTTGCTCGTTGCTCATGCCACAAAAATAGTTCATGCAACCGACTTGCAAGAAGTGTCATGTGCCTATATTTGCAACTCAATAGCATTAGCATCCAGGTATCATGAAGCACCCGAACTCCCCATCAGCCTGGGCGCAACGCGCCCTCTTTGTTGGCCTTGTTGCCGCCTCGCTCACTGCCTGTAAGAAGGATAAGGAAGATACTCCGACACCACAGCCGGTTCCTGTCAACGAGGAGGAGCTGATCACCACGCTCATCCTCACCTTCACCGATGCAGCCACGCCTGGGAATGTGTACGAGCTGCGGTTCACCGATCAGGACGGAGACAATGGCATGGCACCTGAGATCACCGGAGACACCCTGCCTGCAGGCACCACGCTCCAGCTCGCAGTGCGCGTGTTGGATGAAAGCGGAGCCACCCCGGAGGAGATCACCGATGAGATCCTGTTGGAGGATGAGGAGCACCAGTTCTTCTTCCAGGTGACCGATGCCGACCTGCAAATAGCCTACGCCGATGCGGATGCCGACGGTCAACCTGTAGGACTGAGCAACGTCGCGACCACCGGAGCGGCCAGCACGGGCAGCCTGCGCGTGACGCTCATCCACGAACCTGTGAAGACGGCGGCCGGAGTATCGGCAGGGTTGATCGATAACGCTGGCGGGGAGACCGACATTGAGGTCACGCTGCCGGTGGTCATCCAGTAACGGTAAGGTCCACGGGAAGGAGGCTTCCGCAGTGGTGTTCGGGGTTGAACGACCGAAGCCAGTTCGGTCGGAGGCCTCCTCCCTGGGTCATCGCAACACATCTATTCCAATTGCTCATGTTCACGCGTTCGGCCGATCTACTGGGTTCGCTCAATGGCCTTCTCTGTCTGGTGCATTGCCTTGCGATGCCGTTCCTGATCGGCCTTGGAGCCACCTTTCTTTCCGGTCCGATCGTGGCCTTCGTTTTCATCGCCCTGGCTGGAGCAGCCGCGTGGACCGCAAGCCGATCGGCCACCTGGCGCATGCGTTGCACCTTCCTGATAACCTGGGTGCTCTTCACCCTTGGCATCCTGTTGGAACACCGCCACCTGGTGTTCGAGTATCTGGGCCTGGTGGCTTCGGTGGGAATGGTGTTGCTGCACCTGGTGAACTTTCGGCAGCGCGGTCAATGCGACGCCAGGAGGCCCTCTGAATGACGAAAGGCGCCTTGCGGCGCCCTTCGGGTCCTCAACGGTCCGGACTCTCCCTTCCGTCCCGTCGCGTACCACCGTTCAGACGCATGGAGGCGCCCGGGGTCACTCAAGAAGACGGCCGTCATACAAGAATTGCGCCTTCCTCTTGATCTCCAATGAGTTTGGCCCTTCCGCTCCGATGTCGGTAGCCGCTCAGCCAACAAAGCCAGGCATCGGCTTCATGCCGGTCGTGCGGGGATGGGGGCGGCAGCGCGAACATGCCCGCCATCAGCCTGAGCTTATGGGGCGGTATCGACCGACCAGCAGGGATCTTCATGTAGTCCCATTCGTGCCGGATGAGCGCTGCAGGGTATACCTCGTGCACAGCGATGCCCCAGGAACGCCATTGCCCTGCGAGACGAATAGCCCGTGCAGTGAGGCCGCCGAGGAACATCGGGCTCATGCCTCCGGCCAGGCGATCCGCGCGGCGGAAAAAATGATCATCACCCTTGCCGTAATAGGCACCGGGAAGGCTCAACGGAGCATCGATATAGATGGCAGAGGGGGCCAACTCCCTGATGCGCTGCTCCAGCCAGGTGTCCACGTCCTCGCCCTTGGCGATCCGCTCGAAAACAAATTGCCCGCGCTCCCGCAAACAGATGGCGGTGGTGCCGGCGAAGCGTGCACCAAGGTCAATGCCCAACAGCTCGATCATCCCATGGACAACAACCGTTCATGGCAAGTGTTCCACCGGTCATGCGGGCGCCAGGCCTTCCATGAGCGCCTTGGTGCTGCGCTGATCGAAGCTGGTGACCGGCTGGGCCCACATACGCACCAAGCGGTCGCCAAGGAGTTCGGTGGCAAGCTTCTCCACTTTGGCGTACAGCAGCGCCTTGGTGGAGCCGCTGAGATGGGTAAGGGTGCGCCGGGTCGGCCCGCCCTCTTCCCATAGCAGGTCCACGTGCTCCTCGATGGTGTCGAACATCAGCAGGTGTTCGTCATGGAGACGGGCCGCCAGCTCAATGGCATCGCGCTCAGCAAGGGTAAGGAAGGAGACGTTGACCATGGATGCTCGTCAGGGTTGTAGCGTTGATGTCAGGGTACGCCAGAGGATGCCTGCTTCCTTGTCCAATGCGAAATGTGCCTTGCGCAGCTTGGCGACCAGGTCCACCAGTTTCACCTGGCCGTCCAGCAGCGCCACCTCTCGTTGGTTCACCAGGAAGAGGGAGCTTTCACCCGCTTGGAACCGCCTGTTCTCGCCGTTCAGGAGCGTACTGTAGTTCGCCACCATGGAGCGGGAAAGCGCCACTTGTTGGTCCATCAGTGCAAGGTCATTGCTGCTCCTGCCGATGGAGGTTCGGATCTGCTGGCGCTCACGTTCGATACCAAGCTCCGCCTCGGTCCGGCGCAAGGTCGCCAGGGTCAGCTCGCCACGCTCCTTTCGCAGGAAAAGGGGCATGGAGAAGCCAACGCCCCACATGCGGTCGGCGGGCTCAAAGGCAACGCCTGCCTCTTCGTTGACCACTCCTCCGTTGGCCAGCAGGCTGTACTTCAGGTCCAACTGGGGCTTCAGGAACTCGCCGCGAAGCCGGCGCTCCACATCCAGTTGGTCGAGCTTGCCCTGCAATTCGAGCAGCTTGGGGTGTTCCCGCAGCGCCTGGTCGGTCAACCCGGCCAGGTCCGGTTCGATACCGGGAGCCTGTAGATCGGTGGTGTCGGGCACCACACCGGGCGCGATCTCCAACGGGCGGAGCACCGCATCCCACAGGTGGTTGCTCAGGGTCAGGCCGGCATTGCGGTAGTCCACCTCGGCATCCCTCAGACGCATGGTGCGGTCCTGCACCTGCAGCAGTGCTTCGAGCGTGTCGATGGCCGGCCGATCACCGCCGCGATAACTACCGCGGATGGCTGTGAGGCGGATGGAAGCCTGTTCCACTGCAGCACGAGCGATGCCGAGCCGTTGATAGGCTGCGATCCACTCCAGGTGGTCCGACAGCACGGCGTAGTAGATGTCGTTGAGAAGGCGCAGCCGCTCGGCCTCGGCCATATCCTGGTAGGCCTGGGCCTTGCGCAGGTCGGCACGGCGCTTGTCGATGAACAACCCCTGGCCCACAGGAAGGGATACCCCTGCTTTGAGCAACCCGGCGTCGGGCGTAATGTCCATTTCGTTCAAATAGAGGCCGCTGGTGTTCTGGAATCCGCCGAACAGTTCCGCGCCGAACCAGGTGGGCACCTTCAAGCCAGCGTCAAGGAGGCTGTAGTACTCCTTGCCCTCAAATGATTTCTCGCTGTACCCGGCCACCGCCTTGGGATCGAACGCCCCCCTCGCGGCGCGCACAGTGGCTTCGCCCATGTCGTTGCGCAGCATGGCCTGACGAACAGCGGGGTGGTTGTCCGTCACCAATTGCACCAATGCCTTCCTGGTGAGCACCTGCACGGTGTCCAATTGTGCTGATGCGGGCAGCACGAGCAGGAGAAGGGGCAGCGCGAACGTCCTCATCACATCTTGGCCTTATCGGTCCCCACGCGCATGGGGTCCTGGTAGAGGTCGGGAGGGAATCCGTTGAGCTGGCGCCAGAGCTCATACCAGATGGCGACATCCTTCAGCAGCGCCATGCCGACCGCGCCGGCACCGACCCGCAAGGCCTCGGGCCAGGGCTTGTCAGCGGGGTCCGGCCCCACCAGGATGCGGTACTTGCCGTTGGGGCTGATGAGGTTGTCGATGGCCACCACGGTGCCACCATAGGTGCCATAGCTGGTATTGGGCCAGCCGCTGAACACGATGGCCGGCCACCCGTCGAACATGAAGCGGACCTTCTGCCCGAGATTGATGAGGGGCATGTCCATGGGCTCCACATAAAGCTCCACGGCCAGATCGAAGCGTGCCGGCATCACACTGATCAGGGGCTCACCTTCCTTCACGAGCTCCCCCACGCCGCTCTTCACCGCGCGGGTGATGTAGCCTTTCTGGGGCGCTCGTACGATGTAATTGCCTGCACGTACTGTATAGCTCGCGAGGTCCACCTGCATCTTGGTCACCTCCGCCTCGGTGGTGTACATCTGGCTCAGACTGGCGAACTTCTCGCTTTCCGCCTTCGCGAGCTTGTCGCGGTAATCGTTGCGGATGCCGTCGATCTCCAGTTCTGCGTTGAGCAGTTCATTGCGGGCCTCGAGCAGCTTGTTCTGCGCATCGATGAAGGTGGCGTTCGCGCGCTGTTCCTGCACGCGGCGGCGTTCCAGTTCGACCATGCTGATAAGGCCCTCGTTGAACTGCTCCTCGCCGCGCTGCAACTGGTCCTTGGCGACCTTGATCTCCGTGCGGGCGGCCACTGCACGGATACTGTCGCTTTGCACCTTCAGTTTGGCCTGTTGGATCTTGTTGTCCGCCTGTTCGAGCTTGATGCGCATGGCTTGTGAGAGCGCATCGATCTGTGCGTCGAGACTGTTCACCTTCTCCTGGTAACTGCGGGAGGTAAGCTCTTTGGCGGTGATCTGCTCCTGGGTGCGTTCGAGCAGGCGAGGATCGAAGTACTCCTGCTTCACTTCGCTGATGCGCAGGATCGTGTCGCCTTTCTCCACCAGCTCACCCTCCTGGACATACCACTCCTCAATGCGCCCGGGTATCACGGCATGGATCGTTTGCGGGCGCTGGTCGGGACTGAGACTGGTGAGCGTACCACGGGCACGGATGTTCTGCGTCCAGGGTAGGAACAGTGCCGCGAAGAAGACCAGGACGGCGGCCGTTACCAGCCGGCCGAAACGGTGTGCCGCACGGGAAGCGCCGACCTGCTTGAAGGCCTTGTAAGTGCCACGGTCGAGCGCGGGTGTGGCACATTCGGGGGCGTCAGAGATGTTGAGCATGACCGGTTCAGCGTTCCTTGTCGTCCGTGATGATGCCGTCGGAAAGCCGCACCACCCGGCTGAAGTGGCGTTGGAAGAGCGGGTCGTTGCTGACGGCGATGAGCGTGAAACGGGCATCCGCGCCGGTCAGCAAGGCGAGCAGTTCATCATGCTCGTTCGCAGGCATGGGCAGTGCATCATCCTCATACAGCACGAGCCGTGGCCTGCCGGCAAGGCAACGTGCCACGATGATACGGCGCACCAGGCTTTGGGGCAGGCGTGAACCCAGCGGGTCCAACTGGGTGAGCAGTCCTTTGGGAAGGTCCGCCAACATGGGCATCAGGCCTGTGCGAGTGGCAGCATTGCGGGCGTCCTCCTCGGTGATCCAGCCGCGGCCCATGACGATGTTCTCCATGACGGTGCCACTGAAGATCTCCTCGTGCGTGAAACTGTCGCCCATGGCACTACGCACGTTCTCCAGCCGCAGGCTTTGCAGTCCATGCCCGTCGAGCAGGATGGTCCCCTGGTCGGGAACGAGCAGCCCTGCCACCATGTGCAGCAACGTGCTCTTTCCAGAGCCGTTGGGGCCGGAGATGCAGATCTTCTCCCCCGGAGCGATCACGAGGTCCACGGACTTCAGCACGGGATTGCCGCTCCAATGGCTGTTGAAGCCCACCTTGCGAAGCTCCACCGCCATCGCCCCCCCCTTGTCCAAGGTCATGGGCAGATCCATGCCTGTCTGCGGCTCCAGCGCCAGGTCAGTGACATTGGCGATCTTCTCCAGTGCGGTGAGCACATCATAAATGGAGTCCAATCCCATGATGACCTTTTCCACGGCGGCGAGCAGGAGCAGGATGACGATCTCCGCAGCAACGAACTGTCCGATGTTCATGCGTTCGTTGATCACCAGCAAACCACCCAGGATGAGCAGCGACAGGGTGACCACGGTCTTGAACGCCACCATCGCCCAGTAATGGCCAAGCAGGACCTTGAAGTGTGACTTGCGCGCCTTGGTGTAGGAGGAGGCCAGTTCGTCGGTCCGCTCCAGTGGTAGAGAGGTCGTGCCGGCGAGCTTGAAGGTACTGTTGGAACGCCCCAATTCCTCAAGCCAGTGGGCTGTCTGGTACTTGTACTTCGACTCCTGCAGGCTGGTCTCCAATCCCCTCGTTCCCGAGATGCGGAATACCGCCCAAAGGAGCAGGATCAGGAACAGGGCGAAGGCGATGAAGAACGGGTGGTAGAAGGAGAGGAGCACCAGCCCGAGGATGATCTGCAGGGCGCTCACCGGTATGTCCAGCAATACTTTGTCAAGCCCTTTCTGAACGGTGAGGGTATCGAAGAATCGGTTGACGAGCTCGGGCAGGTAGCGCCCCTCCAACTGGTCCGGCCGGATGTTCGGCAGTCGGAACGCGAACTCCAGGGAGGAGCGCACGAACAAACGTTGTTTGATGTGTTCACTGAGCACCAGCTGCATCACCTGCATGGCACCTGTGAACGCCACGCCCACCGAAACGAAGGCGATGAGCACCACCCAGGAAGTGGCAAGCTGGCCACCTCCGATCAGGTTGATGATGGCTTGTATGCCCAGGGGGAGTGTCAGGTTGATGGCACCACCCACCACAGCGAACAGGTAGATGTATGTGATGTCGCGCCGGTCCAACCGAAGCAGGTCGAAGAGGCGCTTGAACGGACGTACGTATAGATCGGCTCTCATCGTGGTCGGTCGTTGAGGGTGGAGAACACCAACTCCACGAACAGGTCGGAAAGGCGGTTGACGGCATGCTTCTCCGTGAGAGAGGGCAGATGCTCGGCGAAGAAGCGCTGGATCATGCTTCCATCCACCACATTGCTCGCCAGCATGGCCGGGTATGGATGGTCCGCACGAACGAGGAGGATGTGCTCCTTCAAGCGGTCACAGATGCGCTTGAAGGACCCAAAGCAGCCTTCGCGGTGCTCGGCATCCACCCCCTTGGTCATGTAGGCCTTGGCCGATTCACTGACCGCGATCCGGTAAAGGGCGCGCAGGTCCAGGTAGGAGAAGTTGCCCCGATCGGTGACAGGCTCGGTGATCGATCGGATCGCCCGGGCGAGGCGCTCCTTATCGTCCAGGATATTGGCCGTATCGAACGCGAGCTTGTACTCGCGCCAGCTCCAATACCAGCCAATGAGGTAAATGAGCAGGCGATGCTTGTTCTCGAAGTAGCGATAGATGCTGCTCTCCGCCGTGCCAAGTTCGGCCGCCAGCTTGCCGAAGGTGAAGGCCTCCAGGCCCAGTTCGTCGATGAGACGCACGCTTTGTTCAAGGATACGACGCCCAAGCTCCGTGGCTTGAGGGTCCTTCAGGTAGACAGGTTCGGTCACCTGAACGTTCACCTGCATCAATCGTTGCATGAAAGATAGGGTCTTGTAGGTCGAACAACTCCGAGCAAATATTGTTCCAAAGCACACAAGTGCGATGGTAAAAAAATCTTAATCGATAGGAATACTATCGATTCAAGGTCGCTGCGCTCATGGCCGGTAGCGGATGCGATAGATCAGGTCAGCCGCGTCATCACTGACGAGGAGCGAGCCATCGGCCGCCACGAGGACATCCGCAGGCCGCCCCCAGGCACGACCGCCTTTCAGCCAACCCTCGGCGAACACCTCGGTCGTAGCGCTGCCATCGGGCTGTGGGAACGCCGCCATGATGCGGTAGCCGATGGGTGTTGTTCTGTTCCAACTGCCATGTTGCGCGATGAAAATGGCGTTGTGATAGCGCTCAGGGAAACCATCACCGGTGTAGAAGCGCATGCCGAGCGGAGCCGTATGAGGACCCAACCTGGCCGCTGGTGGTATGAACTCGTCACACCCACGTCGTGCCCCGAACTCAGGGTCGCTTACATCACCGGCATGACAGAAGGGATAACCGAAATGCTGTCCCGCCGCGACCAACCTGTTGAGTTCACAGTCGGGCACGGCATCGCCCATCAGGTCGCGCCCATTGTCCGTGAACCACAGTACACCTGTACGCGGGTCCGTGTCAAATCCGACACTGTTCCGCACACCGTGGGCGACGATCCTGATCTCTCCGGTGTTGACGTTCAGCGCTGTAATGGTGGCGAACAGGCTGTCCTCGCTGAGGCAATTATTGCATGGCGCGCCCACCGGCACATACAGTTCACCGCTTGGGCTGAACGCGATGAACTTCCACCCATGGTGGGTCTCGGTCGGGAAGCGATCCGTTACGACCTCCGGTGTCGGCGGCTCCAAGAGCCGACCCTCAACGTCCGGGAACCGCAGGATACGGTCCACCGCACTGACGTACAGGTCCCCATCACGAAAAGCGACCCCGGCGGGCATGTTGAGCCCTTCCGCGATGATGAAGTGCTCATCCATCACCCCGTCACCTGTCGTATCGCGAAGTGCATGCACGACCCCTTCATTCCGGCTGCCAACGAACAGGGTGCCCTGCTCGCCCCAGCACATGGCGCGCGCATTGGTTACACCCTCGGCGATGATATCGATCTCGAAGCCGTCCGGCAACCGGATGTCCTGAAGTTCCGGATCACCGCCTGCCAATTGCGGAAGGCATACACCACCGGTCAGTGGCAAAGCCAACAAGAGGAGCCAGGGCGGAGCTTTACGCATCCGCATCGGTGACAGGCACCACGAGCACGGGGAACCGGCGGGCACGAAGAACGCCATCGCTCACACTCCCGAGGAATGCCTTGTACAGCGCACCGTGCCCGTGACTGCCAAGAACGATCAGGTCAGCCGGCAACTCCGCCGCTTCCTGGAGCAGGGTTTCCACGGTGGGGCCCTGGACCAGCCGGCCGATGGCTTCAACGCCCGCCTGTTCCGCCTGCTCGGCTAATGCCTGGATATGACGGTGATCACTGCGCAGGGTGTCGGCAAGATGATCGCGGACATATGCCGGCCCGACCTCAAATCCCACGAAATCCGGTTCCGGCGCAGCCACGTGGAGCATGGACAAGCGTGCCCCAGTGGCACGCGCGAGCGCCAGCGCAGTGTTGAACACGATGCTGTCAGAGGGGCCCATTTCCAAGGCCAGAAGGATGTGTTCCATGGTGTCGGATGAGGCTACAAGGTACACAGCCGAACGGGCGATGTGATGAGCAAGGTCAGTTCAGGCGGTCACCAAGAACAGAAAGGGCGGCCCGAAGCCGCCCTTCCAGGATGTGAGGCATCCTGTCAGTCGGTGGAAAGCACCAACCTGTCCAGATGCTGTTTGCGCAGCTTCCCCGTGCTGGCGAAGAACCATTCGGCAAGGCCGTAATGGTAACCGCGCCGCAGACCGGAGCGATAGGTTTTCAGAACCCCGCGTTTGCCGCTTAGCTTCTGGAGGCTTCGCGTCAGGGCAAGGTCGATCTCCGGTTCTTTCATCGCAGGCTCGTTCTTGCGAGCCCAGGAGATCAGGTGATTGCGGAGGTCCTCCTTGGGAAGGAGCTGGCCCTTTTTGGTGATGGCATCCACCACGACCGTGTCGATCTCATTCAGGCGGTAACCACCGTTCTTGATGGTGCGCTTCTTGCGGCGTCCTGGTTTACGGCGATACTTGCGGGTGGTGGCGGCGCCTTCCTTACGCGGCCTGCCCGGGCCACGCTTGGCCGGTTTGTCGTCATCCTCGGCTGACGTGTCACCGTTGATCGCCTTCAGCTCACGCATGGCTTCGCGAACGGTTTCCAACTGGTACATGAGCCGCCGGCGTTCGCTGCGGTACTGGGAGAGAAGTTCCGCGACCTCTTTCGGACTGAGCCTTTTCCTTGCCATTGCTTGATCGTTTTCTTGGATGGTGGTGGGATGGGAGCGGTGCAAAATTAACGATTTGTAAATTACGGCAAGAAAAAGCGGGCGATCAACGCATCCGATCGGTCGTCCCCAGCTCGCTAAGCGGGGTTCGTTCATCAGGTCATAACTAGGGTCGGTCCGTTCGCTGAATGCTCAATTATACGACCAATGACAACAAATTGAAGATGAAATTCAATAAATAATCGACGTATTTCATCTGATCCGTCTTCGCTCAATGCCAGTAGAAGCCCACCAGAGGTCTGCGGGTCTGCAAGGATCATCATCCGTTCAGTGGAGCCGGCACCCGTGATCCGTTCGCCATAGCTCCGCCAGTTGCGAAAAGCGCCGTCCGGGTAGCAGCCTTTATCGATATAATGGGTCGTTCGCGGTATGATCGGCAGCGAAGCGAAATCGAGCTCCGCTCCAACATGGCTGGCATCGCAGAGTTCCAACAGGTGGCCAGCGAGCCCGAAGCCGGTCACATCGGTCATGGCGTGTACGGCCGGCGAACGACCAAGGGCTTCGCCAATGTTGTTGAGCTTGAGCATGACGTCTATTGCACGCCGGTCATCTTCGGTCTCCAGGACCCCTCGCTTTTGGGCGGTGCTGTGGATGCCGGTGCCGAGAGGTTTGGTGAGCAGCAACAGGTCCCCAGGCCGTGCACCTGCATTCCGCTTGACGTTCGATACACTGATCTCGCCGGTCACCGCCAACCCGAAGAACGGTTCCGGAGCGTCGATGCTATGGCCACCAGCCAGTGCGATGCCGGCATCGTGACAGGCCTGCCTGCCGCCTTCCACCACGCGCGCCGCAAGCGAAGCCGGCAGCTTGTCCACCGGCCAGCCCAGGATGGCCACCGCCATGAGCGGGCGACCTCCCATCGCATACACATCGCTTAAGGCATTGGTGGCGGCAATGCGACCGAAATCAAAGGCATCGTCCACGATGGGGCTGAAGAAATCGGTTGTGCTGATCATGGCGCGTCCATCGCCAAGGTCATACACGGCCGCATCGTCACGCGTGCCATAACCGACCAGTAGACGGGGGTCTGGGAACGTACCCAGCTCGCTCTTCAAGATCTCGTCGAGCACGGCCGGGGCGATCTTGCAACCGCATCCCGCTCCGTGACTGAAACGGGTCAGGCGAACAGGTTCATCATTGGGTGGTGGTGGCAGCATGTTCCTTCAGGCGTTGTGCAAGGCCACGAAGATCGTGGCCGGGAGCCTCCAACTGCACAACCGCGGTCCGGTCACGCTGCATGAGGCCATGGGCGTAGGTGCGGTCGTAGTAGTTCAAGGTCAGGCGTGCAACGGTGGCCAGCTCCCCGGCGTGGAGCGCCTGCAAGGCCGCTTTGGCATGTTGTGGGCCGAGGCGTTTACCGATGCGTTCAACGGCGGATCCCAGTTCATCCACCGGAAAGCGGCCATAATCCTCCACCAGGCGCAGCACGCGCTCCTCCTGGGGCATGTTCACGAAGAAAAGCCTCGCCGACCGGAGCGCCTCGTACAGCGGTGCGGGTAGGACGAGACGGCCGATCTTCCGGCTCTCGTCCTCCAGCCACACGGCTTGAGCGATGGGAGCAGCGCGGAACGCGGCCCACAGCAGGTTCTCGAAGTGCTCCTGGCTGGGTTGTGGTGCTTCACCAAGCATGCCGAACGACGATCCCTTGTGGTTGGCCAATGCTTCCAGATCGATCACCGGCTCTCCGAGGATCTTCAATTGGCGCAACAGCTCGGTCTTGCCCGTTCCAGTGTAGCCGCCAAGGATATGCAGCCGGGGCAGTGTGCCGAAGGAGCCGAGCACAAGCTGACGGAAGGCCTTGTAACCGCCCTTGAGCGTGTACACGTCCCGGAACCCCGCCTTGTCCAACAGCCACGCCACGCTACCGCTGCGTTCGCCCCCGCGCCAGCAATGCACCGCGATGCGGCGATCGGGTGCGAGCGCTGCTGCACGCTCCACGATGCCGGCCAGTTTGGGCCCAACGATACGCAGGCCCTCCAGTACCGCCGCATCCCGACCGGTCTGCTTGTACAAGGTGCCCACCACCGCACGCTCATCGCTCTCGAACAGCGGCACGTTCACCGCGCCGGGAATGTGGCCGTGCGTGAATTCGCCGGGCGAACGCACATCGATAATGGGCAGGCCAGCGGCAAGGAAGTCCGTGGTGGTTAGGACGCGGAGCACGGTCAAAAGTAGAAGCATCAGCGCTTGCTTTCCATCGCGGACAACAACGCCGGCCACAACGTCCCCTCACCACCTTTCTTGAAGAAGCCGAAGTGGTCAATGGCCTCCACGCCCAAGTCGGAGGGCCGGATATGCTCATGTGTGACGCTGCAATTCACGTAGTGCTTCGCCAACTCATCTGCGGCACGTTCCGGTGCAAGGTCTCGGTCGTCGCTGAAGCTCCAGAACAGCAGCGGCACGCGGATGTTGGCGTGGCGCTCGCGGGCGCCGGATACGTGGTCGAATAGGTAGCCGGGCGAACGGACCCACTTCACCCACTCGCGCCCCATTCCGGGGCGCAGGTCCTCCATCACACCCAGCCGTTCGCCAGGGAAGCAACCGAAAACGCTGGTGAACGTGAGGGGCATCACCAGCCATTGGAAGGCGATGCGGCGGCGGTGAGGGAGGTCCCAGTTGCGGAAGTGGCCGTGCTGCGAGACGATCAGCACCAAGGCGGAGAGCTTGTCCTGCACCTTGCAGATACAGAAGAACTGCCCGCCGATACTGTGACCGAGGCCCATGATACGCTTCGGTGCATAGATGCGGTGGACGTGGTCGATCACCTCGGTGAGGTCGTGTTCAGCCCAGCTGGTTGCGGTGGCGGGATGTCTGCACAGGCTGCCCTTCCGCGAAGCTCCGATGCCGCTGTAGTCGAAGGTGGTGACGTGGTAGCCGCGTTCAGCCATCCATGCGGCGAAGTGCTTGCAGTAGCCCTGCGACTCCCCGGTGGCGTTGGCGACGACGATGTGGTCCCCGTTGGGAAGGAGGGGAACGAAGGTGCGGATGGCGATGCCGAGTTGGAGAATGAGTTCGATGGGGGGGGACGGTACAAAATTCCCATCTTGTACCCTGACCTTCGGCCCTGTATTCCCTCCGCGTTCTCAAAGAGGACATCCCACACGTTCGACATGATCACCCCGCCCGAACTCACCACCACCACCGAACAGGTCACGGCCTCCATCCACCTCGTGATCCCGGCCATGGAGATGGGCCGCTACATGGACCCTGCCATCCAGGAGCTCATCAAGGTCATTACTGAACAGGGCGTGAGCATTACGGGCCCCATGTTCAGCTACCATCACCGTCGCCCGAGCGACACCTTCGACTTTGAGATCGGTTTCCCGGTCTCCAGGTCCGTGCAAGAACAAGGCCGCGTGAAGAACAGTACCCTGCCTGCCGCGAAAGTGGTGAGGGCCGTGTACCAAGGGCCGTACGATCACCTGGGTGAAGCCTGGAGAGCCCTGCAGAGCTGGGTGCGCGAACAGCAATTGCCTGAGAGCGGAAGGTTCTACGAGTGTTACCTGAACAACCCGGACGAAGTGAAGGACCCGAAGGATCATCGTACCGAGCTCAATTGGGTGGTCGGCTGAAGAACACTGGAGAACGTTTTGCCGCGACCATGTGCAGCCCACCGAACGATCGACCGATCATGAGCTTCGCTTCAGCGCAAGCCTTCGATGCATGGTTGGAGCTGAACGGCGCCGGATCGACCGGTATCTACATCAGCATCGCAAAGAAGGGCAGCGGCATTCCGTCGGTGACCTATGCTGAGGCCGTGGAGATCGCGCTCTGCCACGGCTGGATCGATGGCGTGAGACGCAGCCATGACAACAGGACTTTCCTCCAGCGTTTCACGCCCCGAAGCCCTCGGAGCATCTGGAGCGAGATCAACAAGAAGAAGGTGCAGCAGCTGATGAAGGCCAAGCTGATGCGACCGGCCGGTCTCGCCACCGTGAAGGTGGCCAGGGCCAACGGCCAGTGGGACAAGGCCTATGCACCCGCAAGCACCGTTCAAGTTCCACCCGACCTGGCGGCAGCGCTGAAAAAGAACAAGAAGGCCAAGGCGTTCTTCGAGACGTTGAAGGGGAGCAGCCGGTTCGCCTTCCTGCATCGCTTGCACGCCGCCAGGAAGGAGGAGACCCGCAGCAAACGTCTCGAGCTGTTCATCGCGATGATGGAACGCGGAGAGGCTTTTCGCCCGCAGGAACGCAAAGGGCCATGAGCGAAACGGACACCTACCTCGCCGCGCTTCCTCCGGATCAACGCAAGGCCATGCGAACGTTGCGCAAGCAGATACTCGCAGCCGTGCCCGAACTGGAAGAGTATTTCGGTTACGGCATGCCCGCGTTCAGGCACAACGGCCATCCGGTCGTATACATCGGTGCGGCCAAGACCCATTGCGCGCTGTATGGCTCAGTGCCGCGCGGCCTTGCCGAGCAACTCAAGGACTTTAAGACCAGCAAGGGCGCCATTCGGTTCACGCCGGAGAAGCCCTTGCCCTCGGCCGTGGTGAAGGAGATCGTTCATGCGAAGTGCGCGGAGATCGAGGTGCGGTGGCCGGTGAAGAAGCCAGTGACAACAGGAAAGGGGAACAACGCGACCCCGGGTAAACCTCGGAGTGACGAACCATGAAGAAACTCAATACCACCTACTGGATCGTCAACGTGCTGTTCAGCGCCTTCATGATCTTCTCCAGCATCGGGGGCATTATGCTCCATCCGGATGCTGTGGCCATGTTGCACGACCACTTGGGCTATCCGCTGTACTTCATCCAGCTCATTTCGTACGCCAAGGTGCTCGGGGCCGTCGCCATTCTATTGCCCATGGTGCCTTCGCGGTTGAAGGAATGGGCCTACTTCGGTTTCCTCATCGACCTGCTGGCCGCCATCGTCTCATTCGCGGCCGTTGGTGATCCCGTGGCACAATGGGCGCCGATGTTCCTGTTCGTCGGGGTGCTGGTGTGGGCCTATGTGCTGCACCACAAGCGGCTGGCTGCCGTAATGCAGGAGTGATCGGGCCTTGCCCATACATTGGACCTATGGACCACATCGCCCAGCGCCAGCGCAACAGCGTCAGCACCCCAGCCACGGACGAGATCCGGATCACCCGCGTGTTCAACGCACCGCGCCAATTGGTGTGGGATGCATGGACAACGCCAGCCATCCTCGTGCACTGGTCCGGTTGTGCGGCGTTCAGTACCGTATCTGCCGAGACCGACCTGCGCGAAGGCGGCAGCTGGCGCGTGGTGCTCCGCGCGCCCGATGGCGAGGATATCCCCTGTCATGGCACCTACACCGCCGTGAAGCCCATCGATCACCTGGCCTTCACGCACCAGTGGGAGAAGGCCCCTCTGGACGTGATTCCCGCGCACCACCGCACGCTCGTCACTGTTGACCTGCACGAAGAAGGCGAGTGCACACGGCTGGAGTTCCGGCAGATCGGACTCGTTTCCGAGGCCTCTCGTGACAGCCACATCGGCGGCTGGTGCGATAGCATGGATGCGCTTGCAGCGGCGCTGGATGAGCATTTGACAGACCGTTCACTGTAGCCGAAGAGCACCACCCCTCTCACTCGAACCTGAACAGGAAGGGGAACACGAATACCACCATGGCCGTCCAACAGGTGTAGAGCGGGAGAAAGTGCGCGATGGCGAGTTCCACCGGCTCCAGGCTGCCGTTGCGGAACGCCGCGTGGGCAAGCCGATAGGTAACGAGCAGGAGGTTCACGAGCATCAGGACATTACCGCCAAGGACGGCAAGGCGGTTCGGTGTGATTCCCCACTCGTTGATGCGGAAGAGGATGGCCATGAGCGCCACGCTGTTCACCAGGATGGTCAGCACCGCGAGCAACAGAAGGATAACCGAGCCGATGCGGTTCTGCGCCGCTCTTGCTGAACCTGCCACGGAAAAGAGGATGATCGCCATCACACCGATGAGCAACCCGTTGAAGGTGATGAGGAAATCGCGGTCCATGAAGGGGTCCTTACCCGAACCGAACATGGCCAGCAGGTAGACCGTGAGCGTGATCAACACCAAGGGGCTGAAGATCTTGGCGATGACCGGCGAGACGGCCTTGACCAGGTCGGGATCGCGCTGGACCACGTAGGTGGCCACAATGGGCGAGGCGGCGAGGCCGTACACCACCGCGTACTGCAGGTAGAACTCCGTGATGTTCAAGTCGATGACGCTGAACAGCGCGATGGTCAAACCCGTAAGCAATGCTCCGGAAATGAGGATGAGCGTGTTCACGATCACCAGGTCACCGAAGAAGCGCAGGAAGTCGATGCGCCGCTCGACAGGTGCACCGATGCCACCCACATAGGTGAAGCCCAGCAACGACCACAGGAACAAGGGCAGGTGGATGCAGGCCAGGATCAAGGTATCGCTGTCGGGTCCGTAGCGTGGGCCTTCCGGCAAGGCGTTGATGAAAATGAAGGCCACTGTGGTCGCCATCGTCACGATGACGATCGGCGCAGGCTTGAGCGCGTTCTTCCAGGCGAAGTAGGCCATCAGCAGGGGGAACACGATGAAGCCGATGTTGCGCGGGTAGAAGAAGTCCTCGTCCAACGCCAGGAATTCAGGGATCTTGGCGATGGTGCCCGCCAGCAGCGAAGCGATGACGACAAAGGCCAGTTCGTTGGTACTGCCCCATGAGATCCCGTTGCGTTCATGCTCCAGTCGCTCCTTCCAACACGACGCGATCGGGTTGTCCGCGATGGCTGGATACACCGCGCCGAACGCTTGTTTGAACATTGTCTTGTTACCGCGATACAACGTTTCCAGCTGTTCGGGTTCGTTGATGCGCGCCAGAATTTCGTTCCTCATGGTGGTATGGTGCGATGGTAAGTGGGTGTTCATCGGTCGTTGTCCAGTTCGGTCCATGTGGTGCTGATGCTTCGCCATGTGCGCAGCAGTCCGGCCACCGAAAGCACAAAACCCGCCGCGAACCACGGCCAGGGAAAAGTCTCCGGCACATAGTCACGGCCATTGGTGAGTGCCTCGCCGTGGTTGACCATCAGTTCGTTCACGCCGAAGGAGCGCGTCATCGGATCGATGGTGAAGGATACGATCATAAGCAGCGCGCCACTGATGAGCAAGGCCCAGGAACGGGAAGCGATGCGGAACGCTGGATCGCGCGAACGGCCATGGAGGATCACCACCGCTGTGGCGATGAGCCCGAGCGAGATCACACAGGGCGCCCATACCGGACCCACCCACGGGACCGGGATGAGGAAAAGCAGGTCACGGGAGAAAAGGCTCGAAGGCCAGTCCAGCAGCACCTTGAGCCACACGTAATAGAAGATGTCCCACACCCCAAAGCCGAAGCAGAACCACGCGAAACGTTCCAAGGCGGAGCGGGTCACCAGGGCGGGCACGGCGAGCAACATCAGGATGGTGGCCATCTCGCGACCGAGTTCCGTGCCCACCAGCGTGATGTCCATAGGCACCAACGGGAAGTCGAATCCCTCGGGGTAGTAGAGCGCGCGCAGGTACACCACCACGGCGCTTTCCAGGAAGGCCATGGCCATGAAGAAGACGCTCATCCAGACGAAGAGGCGGCGGATATCAGGACGCATGGGCGGGCAGGTGTATGTCGGCAACAAGGCCCCGGTGGTCGCTTCCTGGAATGGTGAAACGTTGCACGTCGGTCGCGCCAAGGCCGGGCGAGATCATCAGGTGGTCCAGCGGTATCAGGGCGATGGGCCCGATGCTCGGCCAGGTGCGCAGCGCGGGACCGTTCACGGGCAGCAGGCCACTGCGCTTGTGGAAGTTGCGATAGGCGCGGTCCCAGTGCACGGTGTTCAGATCACCGACGAGCACAGTTGGCATGGCACGCGCATCGATGGTCGTGGCCAGGTGCTTCAGCAGGGCGTTGCGCCGCTGGAAGTGGGCATAGCTGATGGGTGAGGTGGCATGTACGCTCATGATGCGCATGGGGCCTTCGTTGGACTCAATAACTGCCTCAATGAAGGGAGCACCTTCGACACCCAAGGTCTGCACGTCGGCAAAGGGCAGCTTGCTGAAGAGCGCGATCCCGTAGCAGTTGTTGCGTGCTTCCACATGATGGTACGGATAGGCGGAAGCCAGTCCGTGACGCAGCGCGTCAGCCCACTCATCACTCACTTCCTGCAGGCTTATCACATCGGCATCGCTGGCGATGGCACTGCGCAGTACCTCGTCGTGGCGCTGGTTCATCTGGTACACGTTGAGGTGTGCGATGCGCAGTGAACCCCCATCATTCCGGATATCGTGCGTCGTTGCTGGTTGGTGGTATTGGGGCAGGATCAGCACACATCCGAGCGCCGAACTGAGGGCTGTCCACGGGAGCTTGCGCCACAACAGCAGCGCAGCAAGCACCGCGAACAGCGCCGACCATTGAAGCAGGAAGGCACGCGCCAGCATGGGCAGGTAGGCGTCGGGGGAAAAGGCGAGGGCCACGGCAACGGCCAGGAGCAGGGTGGCCGGAAGGAGTTCGCGGTGGGGGGAGGAGGTGGTGATCATTGATGCACGTGGTGATGTTGATCCAATCGACCAATAGCACGCAACACGATCCAAAGCGGCACGGCGCCGATCACGCCAAAGGCCGCGTCCACACAGCGCCAGAAGAAGGGGATACCGCGCAGGGGCGCCCAGGTGAAGGCCATCAGCACCACCAACGCGCAGCACCACAGGCCCCATTCCACCACCCAGCGGTTGCGCACCGGATCGCGCCACGGACCGATGAAGGCCAGCGCGATCACCACGTGCGCGAAGGCCAGCCAGTCGGTGCCGTACAGCAGGATGGGGTAGGTATCCGCGGTGACCGCCACGGCTTCGGCCGCATGCGCCCCCCATGCGGCGAGATCACCTCCAAGGGGCACGGTCCATTCTGCGAAAAGACCTGTAAACCATACCAGCGGCACGGCGGTGAGCCCGCTGAACAGTAGCGCTACCATGAAGAAGGCCAGCCAGCGGCGGATGAGGCGGATGTCCTTGGAGGCGTTCATGGCGTCAGGGTTTCGGCAGCAGCCCTTCAATGGCATCCAAATGCGCGCGGAAGGCTTTGCTTCCGGTGGCCGTGGACTTGTAGCTGGTATTCGGTCGCTTGCCCACGAACCGCTTGCGCACCTGCACATATTTAGCTTCCTCCAGCGCGGCGAGATGGCTCGCCAGATTGCCGTCGGTCACGCCCAGCAGTTCCTTCAGTTGCGCATGGTCCACCCATTCGTTCACCGCCAGCACGGCCATGATGCCCAGTCGTACACGGCTTTCGAAGAGCTTATTGAGCTTCTCGATCATGCCTGGTCAGTGCTCGTATGGCCACGTTCGTGACGCAGGTACATCAGGCTTCCATAGAAGATGTGCAGGACCCCAAAGCCGAGCGCCCAGAAGAACAGGCCGGCTCCGATCCAAAAGGAAGCGGACAAGCCCAGCACCACTTCGCTCAAGCCCAGCCACCTGATCTCGTCAAGGGTGTACTTCGAAGCGTTCAGCAAGGCCAGCCCATAGAAGAGGAGCGTGGCCGGTGCCACCAGTCCGGGCAAGCCATGCCAGATCAGTGCGAGGCAGAAGACGCCACCCGCTGCCAGGGGCAATGCAAGATTGATGGCCATGCGGCGCGCGGAAGCATCCCAAATGCTCTGTCCCAGACGCTTGCTGCGCCGGAGGGTGAACCAGAATGCGCCAGCTATCGCGAGCACCAACACCGCGCTTGCGATGCCACCCAATACCGTGACATGAACCGCGTATTCCTCTTTGATGGACTCCTCCTGACCGTAGCCCAATGGATCGGCCTGCACGGCAAGGTTCATGTCCATATAGGTCTGCGCCACAAAGGCACCGATGAGGGCAAGGACCCCGGCGACCACCCCGCTCAGCCCGCTCAGGCTCAGGAATCGGGTGCTCCGGTCCATCAACCCGCGGATATGGGCGAGCTCTTCATGTGGCAGCTTTTGGGTCATTGCAAAGTGCTTTGTACGGCAAAGTAACGACATCGTGAGAAACGTATTGCGAAGGCGTCAAAAAAAACGTGGGCCTCGGTGGGCTCCTTACGAAGGAGTGGCCCACATGGGAGGTCGAACGGTTCGTGGAGGTGACATCCGCCCTGGTCCGTGTGCTTGCCATCCAGATGCTGGCGGAAGGGTTACGTGGTCGGGACCTGACTGAAGGCCGACCTGCCATTTCATCCGTGCTCGCTGTGAATGCAACGCGCCCCCAGCTCATGCAAGCTGGGGGCGTGTCGATCAATGATCTCAGTGGCCTAAGCGTTCACGCTCACCTTCTTCGCGTCCATTGCCTTTTCCACTTCGCTGATGGCCCGCTTGGTCTTCAGCAGACTGTCCGGTGTCACGCTGATCGAATCGATGCCCAGTTCCACCAGGAACTGTGCGAAATCGGGGAAGTCCGAGGGGCCTTGGCCGCAGATGCCCACCTTGGTCTTGGTGCGTTTGGCGGTCTCTATCAACATACGCAGCATGCCCTTCACGGCCTCGTTGCGTTCATCGTAGATGTGCGAAACGAGCGCGCTGTCACGGTCCAGGCCCAGTGTGAGCTGGGTGAGGTCGTTGCTGCCGATGGAGAAGCCATCGATGTACTTGCTGAACTCCTCGGCCAGGATGATGTTGCTGGGCACTTCGGCCATGAGGTAGAGCTCCAGCCCTTCCTTGCCGCGCTTCAGGCCGTACTCGTCCATCACGCCTTTCACCTTCTTCAGTTCTTCAACCGTGCGGCAGAACGGTACCATCACCACCACGTTCTTCAGGCCCATCTTCTCGCGCACCCGTCGGATGGCCTTGCATTCGAGACCAAAGGCCTCCTTGTAGGCATCGCTGTAGTAGCGGGATGCGCCTCGCCAGCCGATCATGGGGTTCTCCTCATCGGGCTCGAAGTGTTCGCCGCCCAGCAAGCCCTTGTACTCGTTGCTCTTGAAGTCGCTGAAGCGCACGATCACCTTGTTGGGGTAGAAGGCCGCGGCGATCTTGGCGATACCGTAGCTGAGCCGCTTCACGAAGAAGGTCTCCTCATCCTCATAGCCGTGGATGAGGTAGCTGATCTTGCCACTGAGGGCCACATCGCCCAGTTCCTTATGCTGCAGCAGGGCCAGCGGATGGGCCTGGATGTAGTTGTTGATGATGAACTCCTCGCGGGCCAGTCCCACACCGGCATTGGGCAGGTGTGCGAACTTGAAGGCGAGGTCGGGGCTGGCCACGTTGAGCATGATCGGCGTGCGGGTCACTGGTATCTCGCTCAGCATCGTCTCCTCCTTGTGGTAGGGGATGATACCGCTGTATACGATGCCCGTGTCGCCTTCGCAGCAACTCGCCGTTACTTCCATGCCGGTGTCGAGCAGGTCGGTGGCATTGCCGCAGCCCACGATGGCCGGCACGCCCATCTCGCGCGCCACGATGGCCGCATGGCAGGTACGTCCGCCCTTGTTGGTGATGATGGCGCTGGCCTTCTTCATGATCGGCTCCCAGTCCGGATCGGTCATGTCGGTCACCAATACATCGCCCTGTTGGAAGTCCTTGCCATCGGTCTCGCCACCGCGCCCGTCCAGACTGAAGAGGATGCGCACCTTGCCACTGCCGATGCGGTCACCGATGGCGATGCCGGTGGTGATGACCTTCTCGCTGCCGGTCTTGTTGATCTTGTATTCCACCACACGGTCGCTGGCCTTTCGGCTGTGGATGGTCTCAGGTCTGGCTTGAACGATGAAGAGCTGCTTGGTCAGGCCATCCACCGCCCATTCAACGTCCATGGGGCACCAATGGCCTTTCTTGTTGCTGTAGTACTGCTCGATGGCGGCCACGCTGCGCGCGATCTCCAAGGCCTGCTCATCACTGATGCAGAAGCGGTTGCGCTGGGCGCGTTCAATGGGGATGGTGAGCGTGGGCTTGCCGGGCTCCACCCCATAGACCATTTTGCGGTCCTTGTTGCCGAGCTTTTTCTCGATGATACTGCTGAAGCCTTCCGCCAAGGTGGGCTTGAACACAAGGAACTCATCGGGGCTCACGGCACCCTGTACCACCATCTCGCCCAAGCCATAGCTGCCGTTGATGAGCACCACGTCTTTGAACCCGCTCTCGGTATCGAGACTGAAGGCCACACCGCTGCTGCCCACATCGGAGCGTACCATTTTCTGCACACCTACGCTCAGTCCCACCTGGAAGTGGTCGTAGCCAAGGCTTTCGCGGTAGACGATGGCGCGATCGGTGAAGAGCGAAGCGAAGCAATTGCGCACGGCGCTGATCAGGTCCTGGTGGCCGCGGATGTTCAAGTATGTCTCCTGTTGCCCGGCGAAGGAGGCATCGGGCAGGTCTTCCGCCGTAGCGCTGGAACGGACGGCTACGTCGGTTGCTTCCTGACCAT
>CAYZBO010000022.1:0-13143 GCA_964476665.1 uncultured Chryseobacterium sp.
ATCATCAGCCCTCCTGTCGGTCTATCCGATTGCGTTTATGAGTTGAATCCGTGAATTATAAAGTCGGCCATATGGTCCCTCGTACTGCGGATCATTGTTGTAGTATGACCAGCCGCCTGTAGAAAAGGAACTGGTGGTGTTCGGTATAGGGTCTCCATTGGCATAGGAAGAAACGCGCAGGTTCTCCGCCATCCATTCCTGACCGGCCATGGTCACGGTCAGGAAGGTATTTGCCTCCTGGTCCACGTCACTGCCATAGGCAATGCCCGGATCAAATGGATACTCCAGCGGCAGCACCTCCAGAACGAAGGTGCATCTACGTCCACCGATGGACAATTCAAAACTGGCCGGACCAGCACCCTCCATAGCAGTCAAACGCAGCGCGCTCTGCACACCGCCCTGCACCACCGTGAGCAGGTGTACTCCTGGCCGCTCGCAGCTGACCCTGATGCGTTGGATACCAGCATTGAGGTTCGCCGATCGCGCGACCAGCTCGCGCCCGGCCACATCGTGCGAGGTGATCAGCGCAGCACCTCTGACCGATCGCAGCACCACTTCCGTACTGCCCACGATTGGATTGGGCAGCGCCTGCATGGATGGCCCTGGAGTACTTACCTCGCTGATGCCCATGGTGCCCAACACCAGAACGTTGTCCGGGAAGTAGATGGTCGTATCACCGCCAGCTGTGAGGTTCATCACCCGGATGCTGTCCAAGTGTGTGGGTGCAGCGTTCAGTGTGCCTTCAAAAGTGATGGTGATGACTTGGGATGACACACCGCCGATAAGGCAGAAGAACGATTCGATAAGAGGCAGGCGTAGCGTAGGCGAGGCATTGGGATGTTGAAGGTAGGGGAATACGCTGGCGCGTCAATCCTTGACGCAACGAAGACAGCGACCAGTTCCCTTAGAGTCGTAGCCCCTGCCGATACCTGCAATGGACATACCGATGCCACGGACCCAAGCGCTCTCCCAACCGTTCTCCGAGGCACTCCACCAACTGCCTCTAGCGCCAAGATCAACGAACGCGCCATTAACGTAGCTGCGGTAGCCGCTCGGAAGGCCTGAGAAACCAGTTTCGTTGGTAGCGCCGGTGTTGGGGGCATTCCATAAGGTAGTGGTCTTCATTTTGCCTCCTATGTTCTGTGCAGCGCCCCTGTTGCCCGTGGTATTCAGCTCGCTGGCAGGCATGCCCAAGGCCAATTCGAGTTCCTGCCAATCGGCATCGGTTGGCACATGCCAACCAATTGGACACAGGTTGGGGTTGGCAGCAGCATACCAGTTATAAAACTTTCCATAAATGGCATCGTTGTCGAAATTGTTCAAATATGTGCACCATGCGTCGCTTAGCAAATGGATCCATGAGGGTTCGTCTGTGACATGTGGGATAGGGTTTCCATTGTTATATGTAGAGGCCCGAAGATTCTCCGCCATCCAACATTGGCTACCGATCTGCACGGTGCGGTATTCATTCCCGTCGATATCCGTCACCGTCGGCGACTCCGGACAGGTCAAGCCAGCGAAAAGCTCGAACGTCCGCGTGGCCGAAACCTCTGGCACCTCATCGATCGCGCCGCTGTGCACGATATCACCGTTCGTCGCATATCCGATGTAACGTAGTTCATCCCCCGGCGTCCACGAGAACAACGAGCGGTCGGACTTGGCCCGCACCCGCTGCTCTTGGCTCAACCACGACGATCCGTCCACACCAGCGCCCTCCGTGGCCATCAAGCGCATCGTATGCCGGACGCCTCCTTGCACAACGCTGAGCACGTGTACCCCCGGCCGCGCGCAGCTCACCCGGAAGCGATGGACCCCTACCGACAAGTTCGCCGCAAGCGACACCAACTCCCGCCCAGCCACATCGTGTATAGCGATCCTCGCTGCACCTCCACGGGACTCCACTGCGACCTCCGTGCTGCTGGAGAAGGGATTCGGCAGGGCATTCATTGTTCCATCCGTGTACAGGGCCTCCCCGATGCCGGTGGAACCCAATACCAACACATTGTCCGGGAAGTAGATCATCGTATCCCCTCCAGCCGTCAGGTTCATCACCCGGATGCTGTCCAAGGCGAATGGCGCACTATTCAGCGTGGCCTCGAAGGTGATGCTGATGACCTGCGCCCGCAGGCCGCTGATAAGGCCAAAGACCGCGATGACCAGTAGAGGTATGCGTGTCATTTTCAAGGCATTTGAGTGATGAAATTAGTGCATTTCCCACGCAAGCCCATCACAAACCAGCATCCGGCAATGAAGACCAGCGGCACGATCCGAATGTGGTCCATCAACATGTTTCGTCTCACCCCCACCACACCGCATAGCCCTTCCGGCGCAGCTCCAACGCCAGCCCCTTCTCCACCTCCAACGCCTCCGCCTGGCTTAGCGGACCGATGTGCTGATAGAGGCTGGGACGCAGGTAGCGACCGTACTTCTTCACGATGGTGCTGCTGATGTCGTGGCCCTTCTTGCTGAGCGCACCGGTCTTGTGCTGCGCGAAGCGTTCACGTGGGGACTTGCTGGTCATGCCCACATACAGGCATTCCAATACACCGTTGTACTGCGGATTGGCCGATCGGAACTTCCAGTTCTCCGTGTACACCCTGCGGCTTAGTTCGATGACATAGACCGTGTAGACCGTAGGCATCGGTACTGGGCCAGAACGCAAAGTAACCAGCAACAGCCTTCTCCTCGTCGGCGACGGAACGCTCACAGGTCCAGATCCTGCGTCCAGGTGGTCAACGCATGCCGATCCGTTCCGCCCATCCATCGAGATCGGAAGACGGCAGGACGAAGTGAGGTTGCGGAACGTGGTTGCGTGGATTACCTTCAGTCCATGAAGCGCTCAACTCCCGAAGGGTCCAGGAAGCATGCATCCGTGGAAGCACCGCAGGAGGTGGTCACGATCAGCGCCCCTAAGCGACCGATGCGAAAACGCATCGTGACGGTGGAGTGGCGCGATGCCGCCGGCGAACTGCACCAGGAGGTGCTTACCGACGCACGGAGCAAGGCATGGACAGCCCACTAGATCTGCTTCTTCGCAAGGTGTGAACCGCAGTGCCAGGAGTGCGAACTGAAGGCCCCCTAAGGCAGTCTTCGGAAGTAACTCGTAATCATCTGGGCGCTTTGCGAGGGGTGTGCAAAACAGATCTCCCGAAATAGGCCATGTGCACAGCTTGAATGACCAGGTATGGATGGCCTCCACGGCCGGTCTGTCCTGCCCCCGCTCCTACTGCCATGGTCGCCAAGTGCACGTATATGCACCGAATGTCCGCACGCCGACCGCTCAGAACTCCATCGGGGTCTGGCGTCGGGCAGGCATCAGCTGCTTTGTGTGAGCCACGGTCACGCAGCCGCCACCCGGCTCGAAACCCAGCGCGCCCACGGGGCCCACAAAGGTCTGTCCGCCCATGGTCCTTTCCGGCTCCAGGACCACGGCAAAACGGATCGTCCGCTCCTCCTGTGCCATCGGACCGTCCTGCGCGTGCCGCGTATCCACCAGCACCTGCTTCGTCTGATAGCCGATCCGTTCGAACCGAAGGATCGCTTCAGTGCCTGCGGGAAGTGCGACCGAGAATCGTCCATTGCGCGATACAGGTGCCAGTTCGATCGCGCCATCCACTTCCACCTCCACCACCACCTCGTTCATGCGCAGATCGTCGACATGCAGCCAACCGGTGAGCATCACAGTTCGGGAATGAGCTCGCACAACTCCACTGCCCGAGGCGTTCGCCAGGCCGGTTCCAATGACAAGTAGTGCGGCCAGGGCCGCGGTCCGCTTCAGTAGGTGATAGGTGTTCATGGCTTCTGGGGTGTTCGGTCCTGGCAGTGGATACGGCCCGGCTTCGGCCAGGTTCCTCTTGTGCGCCGCAGTTTCGACGGACGGCGACCGATGATAGAGGAGTCCTGGATGACCTTCTCCGGAACACATGCCCGGAAGCGCGATCTTTCGGACATGCATGGGCGTAACGACCTGGTGGCGCATGACATCACCTGGCATATGTATCAGTATGCTGCTTCGCGTGGCCACGAATGGATCACGCCCAACGCCATCCTGTACGATTGGGAGAGCGACCTGCTCACGGTGAGCCCCGATGGTTTCGTCTGCGAGATCGAGATCAAGGTGAGCCGGAACGACCTGATGCATGATCTGAAGAAGCCCAAGCACAGCGCAGGCATCCTGTTGAACGGGACTGTCGCCACACCGCTCCGCTCAAACCACAACGGGCAGCATGGCCGAACTGCACCCGTACGCCCCAACTTCTTCTGTTTCGCCATGCCGTGTTCGGTGTTCCGGGGGATGAACGGTCGCCCGCTGCCGCCCTACGCCGGCGTTTACACCGTGGATGATGCGGGTCGTGTGTTCGAGGAGAAGCGCCCCATCCTGCTGCACGATCAGCGCATCACGCCGGATGCACGGCTGGACTTGGCCCGCCGCATGCACACGCGCTACTGGGGACAGGTGGCACGCATGCGAGGCGGTCCACCGCCATGGGTCGATCCATCCGGGGGATCGGAGGATCGTGGGATCGATCGTGCATAACCCGTGGTCTGCGATGGATGTTCGCATGAACGGGCCGGCTACTTTGCCACCGGAAAAAGCATTTCGGCCCGACCATGACATTCAACGCGCAGATCGACCATCTTACCGGTGCGCTCCGTGACACACGCGCACGCTTGCTCGCCCCCATCAGCCCCGAACAGGGCCAGTTGCCCCGCGACCCTTCGATCTTCGTGGAGGATGTACTGCAATACGTGATGGACGAATGGGGCAGTGACCTGCGTGCGCAGGGGCATGTGCTGGAAGAGGATAGCCAATGGAACGATGGTGTGAACCATTACCCGCGCTACCTGCTCCGCATGACCGGCGGTGACCTGGCCCAGATCCATTTCACCGGAACCTATCCACAGGCCCTGCACATGAGCGTCAGCAAAGGATTCCGCAACGGGGTCCAGTTCAGTGATGCACGTATGGTGCAGTTCGAACTTCCCATCACCATGGATGCGAACAAGCTCCTGCTCAGCATCCTGGGTGGCCTGAAGGAGATCACCGTTTGACGTTCCCGTTCCATGCGTACCCTGTACATCTGCCGGCATGCGAAGAGCGACCGCGGACCAGGGCATGCCAATGACCACGACCGACCGCTGAACGAACGCGGCCTGCGCAATGCCCCGTTCATGGCCCGTCTGTTCGCACAGCGAGGTGAACCTGTGGACCTGCTGCTATCAAGCACCGCGGCACGCGCAGCTGCTACAGCAGCCTTTCACGCCACCGCACTGGGCATTCCGTCCACAGCCATCCTGCATCGGCGCGAACTGTATCACGCATCGGTGCAGGACATCATGCATGTCCTTCACGGTCTGTCCGATGACCGGCAGCGTGTGATGCTCTTCGGGCACAACCCGGGCCTTAGCCAATTGCTGGAACACCTGGCCGACGACGGCTTGGGCGAACTCCCCACCGGCAGCATCGTGCGCGTGGACCTGCATGTGGATGAATGGGCGGCCGTGGCGCGCGGGACAGGCACCATCGTCTGGTGGGACCACCCAAAGCGGCATCCCGGACAGGACTGACCCGGTCAATCGGCCAGCCGCTCGCGGAACAGCGAACGGACGCCGATGCTCCCTTCAGCTCTCCGCGTATAATACACGTGGCCACCATGCACCTGTACCGCCCCTGGGAACGGATGCTCGAGCGACTGGGAAGGACCTGCGGCGCCCGTGGTCAGGTCCAACTGGCGTATATGCATGATGGCGCCCCGCTGGTGGAGGGAGTAGATCCGCCCGACCGCACGATCGAAGAGCAGGACGCCGGTCCAGCTGCGGTCCTTGTGATGGCCGATGGGTGTGGTCCGTAGCACCGTGCCATGCAGGTCGCAGTGCACCAACTGCGATCGCTCATGATCGAAGATGCGGAGCGTATCCGCGATCACATGAAGGGGCGCGTAGGGCACATGGAAATACGGATGCCGGTGGAACCCGGTCATATAACCGGCGACGATCTCCTTGTCCACCTTCAGGTCCCGGGCCAGTTTCATCGCCATCACCTTGCTTGGCCCGTCCATATACTTGTATTCGGACCGGAACAGCGCCATTGTGTGCGCATCCTCCACGGTGTATATCGCATGGGCCCGGTCCTCGCCGGGTCGCATCGCAAAATGAACGAAGGCAGGATAGTCGTCCCGGCGATCGTTGCCGATCCAGTGGTGCGCAAGACTGTCCGTCCAAGGCAATACGGCCCGCCTGAGCGTGTCAAGGTCCATCCCTTCCAAAACGATGCGCCCACCTTGATGGCGTGGTGCCCAGGCCTTGCCCCGTGCTTCCACCACCACTCTGCCGCGCAGATCGATGTGCATGGCGCGCGGCCGGTCGGGTAGCTCCACCGATGCAAGCTCCCTGAACAGGGTGTCGAGCAGATACAACCTCGCACCCAACAACTCGCGCACGCCGGCCTCCTCCTGTCGATGCCACAGTTGCGGTCTGTCATACACCAGCACCCAGATGCCCGAATCATCCACCCGCATGCCCTCCACGTTGAGCTTCGGATGGGCATAGACCTGTTCCGAGCGGCGCGCGGAGATCCGGACCTCGGGAATGCCGACCACCTCGGGCCTCAGTTGCCAGGTGATCCGCAGCGCGTCCGTCGTCCGTGGAAGGGCACGGCGCTGGCTGCCATAGCGCACATGGGTCATCACAAGGGTATCCGCATCACCGCTCCACCGAAGCTCGGCGTGCCCATCCCCATCAGTGATCGTCCGAAAGCCGGCCTTCACCAGCACCAGGTGAGCCGACTGCACCGCAGTGCCATCCACGGCATCGCGCAACTCCACGTCCAACTTCACCGGCTGCGCGGACAGCGGCCGGACAAGGAGCATCAGGATCAGCCAGAGCGTGCGTTCCATCGTACCTTGTGTCACCTTCCTGTTACGAAAGATGCATCATGGCATTGGATCGCACACAGGGAGGATCAGGAACGGCATCGGATGCAGCAGCAACGGAACGGACCGGTCACGTACGTGCAAGCCTGCGCGTTGCTGGGAGTTCCTTTCGGTGCGGACGAAGCGACGATCAAGCGGGCCTTTCGGCTCGCCGCCCTGCGCGATCACCCGGATGTGAACCAGGATGCCGATGCTGCGGACCGGTTCCGCCTGCTCCACCTTGCCTATCGCATCGCACTGGCCGGCGCCTCCCTGCCGCCACCGTCCGCCCCGACCCCGGGCCCTTCGCGCCCGACCAGGACGCCTGTGCGCCGCGTACGCCAGGAGCGCCTGGCACCCACCTGGGCCTTCGTAGGCCTCCACTTCACCGGTCTGCTGTTCGGTCTTTCCCTGACCACCTCCGTGCTGGTGGCCATCGGCGCAGGGCACCTGGAGCGGACCGGGATCTTCCTGCTGATACCGGGCCTGGTGGTCCTGCCCGATAGCTGGGCGGGGCTCTACCCCTTCATCAAGGCGCGCTGGGAGCGAGCGGTCGCACATCGGCGGGAATGAGGGGACCCGTCATGCGCGGCATGGGTCCCCATGAATGATGAGCGGCGGACCGCTCGGTCCGCCGCCACGAAGTGTGCTCCATGCACCTGTTCATACGCGTACCAACCAGCCGAACTTGTCCTCCAACCGGCCACGCCGGATGCCATCAAGTACCTCACCGATGCGTTCCGAGATCCGGCGCTCGCCGATGGCAGGCAGTTCGAAAACTTCATCACCGTGGGCGATGGAGGCGATGTGTGCGATGGTGGCGGCCGTACCTGCACCGAAGGCGGAGATCAGCGTTCCATTGCGCGCCGCTTCCACGATCTCGGCGACGGAAACCCGGCGTTCCTCCACCTCGAAGCCCTCATCCCGGGCGATGCGCAGGATGCTATCACGCGTAACACCGCGCAGGATGGTGCCATCCAGGGCCGGCGTGATGAGCTTGCCCCCCACGTTGAAGAACACGTTCATGGTGCCGCTCTCCTCGATGTACTGATGAGTGAGGCCATCGGTCCACACCAGTTGGTGGAACCCCGCATCCTGGCCGAGCTTGGCAGGATACAGACCGCCGGCGTAGTTGCCGCCGCACTTGGCCTCACCGGTACCACCGGGAAAAGCCCTGCTGTAGGTGGTCTCGATCTTCACCCGCACCGGCTCGGAGTAGTAACCCCGTACCGGACAGGTGAAGATGATGAAGCGATAAGTGTCGCTCGGCTTCACACCGATGTACTCATCGCTGGCGAACATGAACGGACGGATGTAAAGGGCCGCACCATCACCTTCCGGTATCCAATCGCGGTCCATGTCCACCAGCGTGGTGAGCGCCTCCAGGAAAAGGTCCTCCGGCACCTCCGGCATGCACATGCGATGCGCACTGCGGTTCATCCGGGCGATGTTGTCCTTGGGGCGGAACAGGCTGACCCCACCGTCCGCCGTCCGATAGGCCTTCAGTCCTTCGAAGATGGTCTGGCTGTAATGCAACACGAGTGCCGCCGGGCTCATGCGCATGTCGGCGAACGCCGTTATGCGCGGCTTCTGCCAGGCACCATCCACGTGATCCATGACGAACATGTGGTCACTGAAGACCCGACCGAATTTGACGTTCTCTAGGTCAGTGGTAGGAAGACGGGAGGCGTCCGTGCGCTGTATCGTTATCTTTTGCCCGGTGGTGATCATCGCGGTCTGTCGCATTACGGGAGTTGGGGACAAAGTTAACCCGAAGCCTTCGGGCACCGGCCCAAGGTAAGACCTCCATGCCGCAACCGGAACCAAGAGCCAACAAGTCCCCATGCAAGTCCAGATCCGCTCCGTCCTTCAACGCTATTGGGGATATGCCGGCTTTCGACCCACCCAGGAGGATATCATCCTGCGTGTGCTGAACGGGGAGGATGTGCTGGCGTTGCTGCCCACCGGGGGCGGCAAGAGCCTCTGCTATCAGGTGCCTGCCTTGACCATGGGCCGGCTCTGTCTGGTGATATCGCCTCTCATATCACTGATGAAGGACCAGGTGCAGCGGCTGCGCAGCCTGGGGATCGAAGCCCGTTCGGTGAGCGCGGACATGCGGCGGGAGGAGATCGACAACGTTCTGGAACGCGCTGCCAGCGGCAAGCTGGCCTTTCTCTATGTGAGCCCCGAACGGCTCTCCTCGGATGTGTTCCTTGCACGGCTCGATCGCATGGCCATCGGCCTCATCGCAGTGGATGAAGCTCACTGCATCTCACAATGGGGCCACGACTTCCGGCCTGCATACCGTCGCATCAAGGAACTCCGCGCCAGGCTGCCGGACGTACCGGTGCTCGCCTTGACCGCCAGTGCCACGGAAGCGGTCGCCACGGACATCATGCAGGAGCTTCTGTTCCGTCAGGAGCGTATCGTGCGTGGCTCCTTCGAACGGCCTGAGCTGGTGCTGTGGGTTAGCCACGGGGAGGACCGCATGGGGCGTCTACTGCGTGTGATGAAGCATGTACCCGGCACATCCATCGTCTACGTGCGCGACCGTCGACAGACCGTGCGCATCGCACACTTCCTGGCATCCCACGGTGTGCGGGCTCATGCCTATCACGCCGGAATGGACCACGCGCTCAGGGACCGTATCCAGCAGCAGTGGAGCGATGGCACCATCCGTTGCGCTGTGGCCACCAACGCGTTCGGAATGGGTATCGACAAGGCCGATGTGCGCAGCGTGGTGCATCTTGAACCACCTCCCGACCTCGAGAGTTACTACCAGGAAGCTGGACGTGCCGGCCGCGATGGCCAACGAGCCCATGCGTTCCTCCTGCTTTCTCCGGGCTATGGCGAACGCGCACGCGAAAAGGTCACCGCAGGCTATCCTTCACTGGCCGAGGTGCGACGCACCTACCAAGCCTTTGCGGACATCCATCGCATAGCCATCGGTGCGGGTAGGGGGGAGTGCTACGAACTCGATATCAGTCTGCTGGCCAGACATGCAGGGCTCCCCTCCTCCACCGTGCATCACGCACTGAAGGCACTGGAGCTCGATGGCCGCATCGCCTTGTCGGAAGGCGTGCATGTTCCATCCCGCCTGCTGTTCACTGCGGACCATCGCACCATCTATCACCATCGCGTCAAGCACGAACGCGACGGACAACTTTTAGAGGCCCTGCTACGACTGTACGGCGGCTTGTTCGAGGAGGCTGCTAACATCGACGAGGCACGCATCGCCAGGCTGCTGGGTCGTTCCCAGTCAGAGGTCGTCAGGGAACTTCAGCACGTGGAACGACTTGGCTTGCTCATCTACCGGAAACGCACCGACTCACCGCTGCTTACCCTGCTTGTACCGCGGAGCGACCCCATGCAGCTGAGGCTTGAGCCCACCTCCCTCGAACTCCGGAGAGAACGGGCGTTGCAACGTTGTGAGGCCATGCTGGACTATTGCACCGACACGGGATGCAGGGCCCTTCATCTCATGCACTATTTCGGAGCTCCTGGCGCTATTCCCTGCGGTGTATGTGACCGCTGCACAGCAGGGAAAAGTGAGCAGATGAGGGCGAACGAGCCAGGACCATCGGGCCTGCTGCTCGAACCGCTCCCTCGCGACCTGCGGTGGCAGCTCGACAGCGAAGCGGAGGCCTAGCAGGATATTCACGTTCCACAGCACGCGAGCCACCGGATGTTGGAACGACCGTGATCGCCCCATGCCAGGCCCTTGGTCATTCACATCGGCGGACCTTGCGCATCTTGCACATCGCTCTGACCCACCATGAACGACACACGCCCCTCCCCCCGCATCGTCTTCCTCGGAACACCCAGGTTCGCAGTGGGAACGCTCGATGCCATAATGCATGCCGGCATGAACGTGGTGGCGGTGGTCACGGCACCGGACCGTCCTGCCGGGCGAGGCCTTGCTTTGCGCAGTTCTGAAGTGAAGCTGCGCGCTCTGGAGCTCGGCCTACCGATCCTGCAGCCTGAACGACTGAAGGATCCCGTGTTCCTGGAACAGCTGCACAGCTTCCAGGCCGATATCCAGGTGGTGGTGGCGTTCAGGATGCTCCCCGAGGTGGTGTGGAACGCACCGCAATTGGGCACCATCAACCTGCATGCCTCACTCCTGCCGCAATACCGCGGGGCTGCTCCGATCAACTGGGCCATCATCAATGGTGAAAATGAGACAGGTGTCACCACGTTCCGGCTGCAACACGCGATCGACACCGGGGATCTGCTCCTGCAGGAACGCATGACCATCGGTGCGGATGAGACCGCAGGTGAACTGCACGACCGCATGATGATCCAGGGAGCAGCGCTGATGGTCCGAACACTGGAGGGGATTTTCAACGGCACCATCGCGGGGCATGCACAAGAGGTGACCGGGGTGCTGCGGCATGCGCCCAAGCTGACCACGGCCGCCGCGCGCATCGATACAGGAAAGACGTGCGGGGCGGTGCACGACCTGGTCCGTGGACTCTCACCCCATCCGGCCGCGTGGTGCATGTGGTCGATGCCCGGCCGACCGGCACATGTCATGAAGATCTACCGGACACGCCGCTGCGATCGCACGGAGGTGGCCGCGCAGGGTTCGGTGCTGGTCATCGATGATGGCTTGTACCTGCGATGCAGCGACGGCTGGCTGGAGCTTTTGGAACTTCAGCCGGAAGGCCGCAGAAGGATGGGCGCTGCAGAGTTGGTGAACGGCATGCGCACCAAGAAGGGGATATCCGTATTGGCGCCGTGAACGGCACGGAGCATCCAACACAGGTGACGATGTCCGCCGGGTGCCCAATTCTGAAACCCTTGATGGGGGCGGGGTACAGAGGCACTTATGAACAAACCCCCTGATTTTTCAACATTCTCAGGGCATCCCGCCGGAAACCCTTGACAGCAGTGGAATCGCGGATACATTTGCCTCCGAGTTCACTAACACAAACCAACTCAAACACTTACTCCAATGGGCTTGAACAAAGCTGAACTGATCGAGTCGATGGCTGCTGAAGCCAAGATCTCCAAGGCTGATGCAAAGCGTGCTCTGGACGCTTTCGTGAACAGCACCACCAAGGCACTGAAGAAAGGTGAGCGCGTGGCCCTCGTAGGCTTCGGCACCTTCTCCATCACCAAGCGCGCAGCCCGCAAAGGCCGCAACCCCCAGACCGGCAAGGAGATCAAGATCGCTGCCAAGAAGGTGGTGAAGTTCAAGGCCGGTGCAGACCTGCAGAACAAGGTGAAGTAATCCACTTCATCCAAAAGGAAAGTCCTCCACCTCGGTGGGGGACTTTTTCTTTGCACCTCATCACACCTCATGGACAACGCGATCCTCTACGAGAAGCTCTCGGGATTCATCTCGGACAACAAGCGCGCGCTATTTGAACGCATCGCGCCCGAACGCACGCGGCATGTCACCGTTGTGCTGGAGGACATTTACCAGGCGCACAATGCCAGTGCCGTGGTACGCACTGCTGAACTGCTCGGCATCCAGGACCTGCACATCATCGAGAACCGCAACAAGTACACAGTGAATCCCGAGGTCACCCTTGGTTCATCCAAATGGGTGGACATGCACCGGTACCGCAGCAAGGAGCAAAACACGATCGCCTGCATCCAGCGTCTGAAGGCGGAGGGCAAACAGATCGTCGTCACCTCGCCGCGCGCCGATGGCACGACACCTGCGACCATCGCCTTGGACAGACCGCTTGCGTTCTGCTTTGGCACCGAACTCACCGGTGCCAGTGAAGAGCTCATCGCCCACGCCGATCTCCACCTCCGTATCCCCATGTACGGCTTCACCGAGAGCTATAACATTTCGGTGTCAGCTGCCATCGTCCTTTATACTGTAATGGAACGCCTCCGCCTGAGTGACGTGCCATGGCGACTGAACGAAGCGGAGCAACTCGCGCTCAAACTCGACTGGGCGCGGAAGGTGGTGCACAGTGCCGCACACCTCGAGGAGCATTTCAGGCGCAACGACGCGGACGACATGTGACCGTGAACCTGCGGAAAGGGTCGTTCCGCTCCATCAACAACCACAGGAGGCCCTGAAAACGGCGCCATCACTACCGGCCCCTGCACCAGGTGCCTGCCCGGTGCCCCTTGCACCATCGGCCCCGTTCCCAACGCCCTTGCGCACTGAACTTGCAGTGAGTGCAACATTGGATCGTATCATCCCACATTGCACCATCCACGCCGCTGCGCATCGCAGGACATGAACCGCGCAACGTGCATGACGGAA
>CAYZBO010000022.1:13243-38360 GCA_964476665.1 uncultured Chryseobacterium sp.
GCCGCCAAGAAGGCCGCTCCGAAGAAGGCCGCCGCCAAGAAGGCTGCTCCGAAGAAGGCTGCCGCCAAGAAGGCTGCTCCCAAGAAGAAGTAAGGAGCGTATCCCTACAGAAGCAAAGACCCCCCGGATCCCGGGGGGTCTTCTGCTTTCCGTAGCTGTATGAACGCTGTCGATCGCCGTTGTCTCACCAACAATGATCCACCTCACGGCTGCAAGCGCATGCGCATCCATGTACCATCGTTCATATGCTCGTAGACCAGGCGATCATGCATGCGGTTCTCCCGCCCCTGCCAGAACTCGATGCGCACCGGACGGACCCGATACCCACCCCAATGCATGGGACGTGGAACCTCACCGCCGGCGAAACGCTCCTTCCATCGCGCATAGCGTTGCTCCAGTTGTTCACGGTTCTCCACCACCCTGCTCTGATCACTGCTCCATGCACCGATCCTGCTTTCCAGCGGTCGTGTCGCGAAATACGCATCCGACTCCGCATCGCTGACCTGTTCCACACGTCCCTCTATCCGCACCTGGCGCTCATGCTCGCCCCAGTAGAACAGGATGGCCGCCCGTGGATCGCGCTCCATGTCCATTGACTTGCGACTATTGTAGTTCGTGTAGAACACGAAACCTCGTGCATCGAAGGAACGCAACAGCACCATGCGCGAACTGATCGTATGGCTGCCCATGGTGGAAAGGCTCATGGCATGCGGTTCATGAAGCTCATCCGCTTCGGCCTCCTTCAGCCAGGACCCGAACAACGCTATCGGATCGTCGCCGGCCTGCTCCTCCAAAAGACTTCCCTTGATGTAGTCCGTGCGATGATGCACATGACGAGTTCCGCTCATCGTGTCAGGTGTTGATGCGTACGAAATTAGTTGCGTGGCGCACATGCCGAGCAGGGACATCGTGAACGCATTCAACCACCTTGCTATCTTACGGCACATGAGCGGATCCCTACTTGACCTGGACCCGGACAATCCATTGACCCCGGCGCGCGGCAGATTGCTGGTGAGCGGTCCCTATCTGCCCGATCCTTATTTCCGCAGGACGGTCGTGCTGCTCTGTGAGCACGATGAGGGAGGTTCCTTCGGATTCGTATTGAACCGCGCCATGGACATGCAGGTGAACGACCTTGTCCCGAGCATGTCTGACATCCACTCACGCGTTGGCATGGGAGGTCCGGTGCATAGCGACAACCTCTACTTCCTGCATACCCTCGGCCCACACGTCACCGGCAGCGGTCACGTGGTGGATGGTGTCCATGTGGGTGGCGACCATGAACGACTGCGTGAGCTTCTTTCAGCCGATCCCGGACTTACGCGTCATGTACGATTCTTCGTTGGGTACTCAGGTTGGGATGCGGGACAGCTGGCACGTGAGATCGAGGAGCGGTCCTGGTTCGTGGCCAAGGCCAGCAAGCGCCTCATCATGGCCAGCAACGGCACCGACATGTGGCGGGACACGCTTCGGGGCATGGGCAAAGCCTTCGCACCGTTGGCCAATTTCCCGGAAGACCCCGGTCTCAACTGACCGCACGCACCAACAGATCCAACAGCTGCTGTGCCATGCGGTGTACGTACCGCTTGGTGCGGTAGCCGGAGACCCATTGGATGCCACGCACCGCATTGGTGAAGAACAGTTCATCCGCAGCCAAGAGGTTCTGCGGATTCAGGGAGCACTCGTATACCTTGACGCCATTGGCCAGCGCCAGGTTGATGATCTGTGCTCGCATGACCCCTCCAAGGCAGCCATCCGAAAGTGACGGCGTGTACAACACACCATTGCTCACGATAAAGAGGTTGCCGCTGCTGCTCTCGATGATGTTGCCACGTTCGTTCTGCAGCAGGCAATCATCCAATCCACGCTCCTGGCTCCAGAGTGCCGCCATGATGTAGTACTGGCAATTCATGGTCTTGTGCCGTGAAAGCTCATTGATCGGCTTGCGCATCTCAGGCCAGATATCCACCATGAGGCCCTGCTCGTTCAGCGCATAGGTCTCATCATCAAGCGCCGCGATCTCCATGGTGTACCCCCCTGCATTGGTCACCGGGCGGTATTGCCCTCCGCCACTGCGGTACAGCGTCAATCGGCAGCGGCCGCTCGTCACACCTGTGCGCTCCACGAGTGCCCTTACTTGTCGCTCGGCACCTGCCTGGTCCAGACCGGCGGGCAGCTCAATACGCAACACACGGGCTCCCGTGCTCAAGCGCGCCCAGTGATGGTCCATGAAGCAGGGGCGCCCATTGACGATGCGTATGCTCTCGAACAGACCATCGCCAAAATGGAACGCCCGGTTGTCAACGGACAGTACGGGTCCGTCGGCGGGCAGCAGCGTACCGTTATGATCGATCCAATTCCTCATCGTGTGCAAGTATGTATGATACCGCCTCGCGAAGGTCGCTGTTGGCTTCGACCAACAAGCCACGAACACCCACCGAGCGCGCAGCCTCCATGTCGCGTTCGCGGTCACCAATGAACCAGGCTCGGGCAGCCGACATGCCCATCCGGGCCAGCGCCCGCTCCACGAGCAGTCCTCCGGGCTTGCGGCAAAGACAACGCCCCCGGCTGGGATGATGCGGACAATACAACACCTCTTCCAGTCGGATCCCCTGTGACCCCAAGGAACGGCACAGCTCAGCATGCAGGGTCCTCACTGCCGCGTGCCCATACAGTCCGAGGCCGATGCCGCTCTGGTTGGTGATCACTGCGAACCGATAACCCGATGCCGCAGCATCGCGGAGCGCGGGCACCACACCGGGCAATATCTCAAAGTCCGACAGCTCCCAGGTGTGCATGCCACGTTCACGGTTCAGCACACCGTCACGATCGAGCAGGAGCACCGCATCTGGCATGGTCAAGGGAGCAGGTATTGCTGAAGTGAACCGAAGTGAAGCAGTGCCTCGGGTTCGAGCATGGTGGTGTAGGCCACCCCGAACAAGGCTCCATGAAAGTGGGCGTCATGCGCCACCCCATCACCACCGCGCCGGTCCATGACCCACGAGTAGACCAGGTAGAGCACACCGAACAGGATGGCGGGCAGATCGATCGGAACGAACAGGATGCGCAAGGGCGCCATCGGCAACAACAGGATCACGGCGAAGGTCACCGCGGACACGGCACCACTGGCACCCACCGCCCGATAGCCCGGATGTGCTCCATGCTTGAAATAGGCTGGCAAGGAAGCCACCACCGCTCCGCCCAAGTACAGACCTCCGAACGTAAGCCAAACCGGCAGCGGAGAAATGCGCGCGAACAGGTATTCGACATGCTGGCCAAAGGCGTGCAGGACGAACATGTTCACCACTAGATGCGGGACGTCCGCGTGGATGGCCGCGTGGGTGATGAACCGGTACCACTCCCTTCCTTCACGCGTTCGGTAGGGGTCGAACAGCAGTGCTTCGAACAACCGGCGGTCACTGAATGCACTGAGCGACACCAGCACAGTGACGGCGAGGATGACCAGGCTGATGGTGATCGACATGGGTTGCGTTCCCTGCGAAAGTAGCGGGTCCGGAGGGACCTTCACCGCTGCGCCTTCGTCGCGACATTGTCGGTTGACCCTGGAACGGATGCTCCACAGGTTGAGGCGAAGAAGGCTCTCCGACCACCCTGCCTGAAGCCAGCGTTCAGTGACCGAGGAGAGCGATCAGTAGGTATGATCGCGCACGATGCGCCAGCCATCTGTTCCATGCTCCCACAGGAGTGTGAACCCACCGCCCAGGGTATCGGTGGAGCGTAGCAGGGTCCATGTACCTGTGCACCATGCATGCTCCCGGCCAGCGGGCAACACCTCGTGCACCTCGAACACCAGGTCCCCCATGCTGACCTTGTCGGGATAATTACGTTCGTAGGACGCCTGGACCTCCGCCTTGCCACAGCGCCGGCCTTTGGGGCTGATGAAACAGATGTCATCAGCGTAGAACGTCATGAACCCTGCAATGTCCCCTTGGTCCCATGCGGTCTCCTGCTGTGCCATGGCCATGCGTACAGCGGTATCCGGGTCGTTCACAACAGACACACAGCCGGTCATGCCCCATGGTGCCAGGAGCAACAGAAGGCACACAACTAAAAGACCACCTCCCTTGTGGGAGATGGTCCTTGTAGCGCGGGGGAGACTTGAACTCCCGACCTCAGGATTATGAATCATGCGCTCTAACCAGCTGAGCTACCGCGCCATATCCGCAAGGGCAAGCCGAACGGGGCGGCAAATATAACCAAGCGGAACACATTCGTGGCGTTCACCCCTACCTTGCATGGGGACGGCATTTCCCTATCTTGGCCCCTGACCAGTTGCCGCCCATGGCCAAGAAACGTATCCCCGCACCGAAAGGCACGCGCACACCCGCGAAGCGAACGGTCGCGAAAAAGGCCGTGAGCCCCAAGAAGTCCGCCAAGCGGAGCTCTTCTGCGATCAGCAAGACCAGTTCCAAGGCTCCGGCAGGTGCAAAGAAGGCCGCTGCAACAAAGGGAAAGAAAGCCAAGGTCTCCGCGAAGACCCGGGGGACCACAGGGAACAAGAACTCCAAGGCCGGAACGAGCAGCGGACGTGGACCGGCGAAGGCAAGTGTGAAGACGAAGCCCGTCCGGCCTTCCAAAGCACCTGCCAAAAAAGGAGGAACCTCCAAGACCTCCACGGCGCGTGGCACGCGCACAACCTCCACCAGGAAGGTGACCGTCAGCCCTGCCAAAAGGGTAGCGGGGAAGGCCGCACGACCGACCACACCCGCGCGGAGCACTGCGAAGCCGAAGGTGAAGGCTCCGCCCAGCAAGAAGGCACTGCCAAAGCCAAGGCCGTCAGCCGTGAAGCCCGGGCGCGCAAAGGTGGTCCAGCCGCGTGCCGAACGACTTGACCGCAGCGTTGTCGTGCCATCGCCAGCGATCGGAACGAGCTCTGCTCCGAAGGCCGCCGAGCCCACAGCGCGCAAGGCCGCGCGCGAGGAAGCTCCCAAGCGACCGATGAAGGAACGGGTCCAGCTCGAATTCATGGTGCGCAGTGCCCCGGCCGTGCTCTATGACCTGGTGAGCACTCCGAGCGGCTTCTCCGAATGGTATTGCAATGATGTGAACACCAAGGGCGATCTATATACCTTCATGTGGCCCGATGAGGAAGAGGCCGCCATGATGATCGGCCGCCGCACCGGTGAGGTCATCCGTTTCCGCCGCCTCACCGAGGAGGATCCCAATGCCTACTTCGAATTCCGCATCCGTATTGATGCCATGACCAATGAAGTGGCACTGATCGTCACCGACCACGCCTGGCCCCATGAAGTGGAGGAGACCCGCAACCTGTGGGCCTCACAGGTGGCCAACCTCATCCGGGTGTTGGGTGCTTGAACGCCCCTCCGGTCGGGGGAGCAGGTCTGCATTGTCCGGAACATGAAGCGACTGCATCGCATGATCATCAGGGCCTACATCGGGCCGCTGGCGATCACTTTCCTGATCGTCCTGTTCATCCTGGTGATGCAGTTCCTATGGAAGTACGTGGACGACCTGATGGGCAAGGGCCTGGAGTGGTATGTACTGGTGGAACTGATGACCTATGCCACTGCGAGCTTTGTACCGCTGGCACTGCCGCTGGCGATCCTCCTGTCCAGCATCATGACACTGGGTGGGCTTGGAGAGAACTCGGAACTGATACCCCTGCGTTCCGCCGGACTGGGCCTTGGCAGGATCCTGAGCCCTTTGTTCGTCACGGTCCTCCTGCTCGCCATCGGGTCCTTTTATTTCAGCAACAACCTGCTACCGGTGGCCAACCTGAAATTCCGCTCGCTGCTCTGGGACGTGACAGAGAAGAAGCCTGCACTCAACCTGAAACCAGGCATTTTCTACAATGGGATCGATGGCTTCAGCATCCGGGTGGCGGACAAGGACAGCGAGAGCGGGGCGCTCGGTGATGTGCTCATCTATGACCATCGCAAGCCGTTCAACGGCGACCGCACCGTCATCCGGGCGGAGCGGGGCATCATGCGCCGCAGCCTGGACGGTCGTTTCCTCGTGCTGGAACTTGAGGATGGGCACTTCTACGATGAGCAGCAGGACGAACGACGCGGCCGTGCCGACCTGCCCATGATGCGCGGGCGGTTCGAGCGGTACGAGGTGCGCTTCGACCTCAGCGGCCTCGGCCTGAAGCGCACGGACGAAGAGCTGTTCAAGGACCACTACAAGATGATGACCATGGGCCAGTTGGACCTCTCGGAGGACAGTCTGCTGGCCAGGATGGGGGAACGACGCTCGGAACAAGTGCAACATGTGCTTCGCAGCCTGCAAGTGTTCCGAGAGAGGGTGTCCCAGGACAGTGTGGAGGCCAGCGGCCATTCCGATGCGGAAACCTTGGTCGTTGCCATGGACACTCCCGATCAGCAACGCGCCCGCCACGACCTTGCGATGGACCAGGCGCGCAGCACCCTCTCCTACCTGCAACGCGGACAGGAGGAGTTGCGGGGGCGCAGGGAGCAGGTGTCCCGGCATCGGATCGAATGGCATCGCAAGCCCATGCTGGCGGTCACCTGCCTGGTCTTCTTCCTGATCGGCGCCCCGCTGGGTGCGATCATCCGAAAGGGTGGCATGGGGCTCCCGGTGGTCTTCGCGATCCTCTTCTTCCTGGTGTTCCACATCGTCTCCTTCAGCATGGAGAAGCTCGTCATCGCGGGTGAGCTCGAGGCCTGGCCTGGCATGTGGCTGGCCACGCTGATCCTGCTGCCTGTCGGGCTCTTCCTCCTGTGGAAGGCAGCCACGGACAGCCCCCTGCTGGACGCGGATGCGTATTATCGCGGCTGGGACCGCATCAGGCGAACGTTCCGTGGCAGCAGGCATGCGCATCCTCCAGCTGTGTAACAAGCCCCCCTTCCCCCCGATCGACGGGGGCACCAAGGCCATGCTCACCCTCACCAAGGGCCTGCTGCGCGCGGGTCACGAGGTGAAGGTGCTCAGCATCAGCACACCCAAACACCCCCTGAACCCGGAGGAGATCCCTCCCGAACTCCTGGCGAAGACCTCCATGGAGGGTGTCTTCGTGGACACCTCCCTCAACATCGTCGACGCCTTCACCGACCTGGTGACAGCGGACAACTACAACATCAGTCGGTTCTTTTCACCCGATATGGACATCCGGCTGATCCGCTTGCTCACGACCGAGCAGTTCGATGTGGTGCTCCTGGAGAGCCTGTTCATGACCCCGTACATCCCCACACTGCGCAGGTATTCACGCGCCCGCATCGTGCTGCGCTCCCACAACCTGGAGCATGTCATCCAACAGCGCATCGCCCTTGGCGAGCGCAACTTCCTGAAACGTCCTTACCGGCAGTTCCTGGCCAAACAGCTGGAGCGTTACGAAATGGAGGTGCTCCACAAGGTGGATGGTGTGGCGGCCATCAGTCCGGCGGATGCGGACCACTTCATCTCCCATGGCACTGACACCCCGGTGACCACGATCCCCTTCGGCGTCGACCCGGAAGCCTATCCCATGGGCGCTCCGACCGACGGCCACGCTGGGTTCTTCCATCTGGGCAGCATGGACTGGCTGCCGAACGAGGAGGGGATCCGCTGGCTGCTGCGTGAAGTGTGGCCCGCAGTGATGGCCGCACGGCCCCAGGCACGCCTTCACCTGGCCGGCAATAAAATGCCCGAGGATCTGTTGAACGCATCCATTGCCGGTGTGGAGGTACTAGGCCGGGTACCCGATGCGATCGCTTACATGCAGGCACACCCCATCATGGTGGTGCCCCTTTTCAGTGCGGGCGGTATGCGCGTGAAGATCATCGAAGGCATGGCCATGGGCAGGGCGGTCATCAGCACTTCCATCGGGGCAGAGGGCATCGCCTGCACCGATGGGCGGGACATCCTCCTTGCCAACGATGCGGACGCCTTCGTGGCGCACATGGTCCAGCTGACGGATGACCCCGAACGTGCGCGACGCATCGGTCGCGCGGCCCACCAACTGGTGGTGGGACACTATTCGGAAGCCGCCATCGCCCGCGACCTTTCATCGTTCTTCCAAGACCTGCTGCGCACATGAGGCTGATGGTGCTGCTTTCGCGTGTGCCCTATCCGCTCGAGAAGGGCGACAAGCTGCGCGCCTATCACCTCGTCAGGCGACTTGCGCAGAAGCATGAGGTGTTCCTCTTCTGCCTGAGCGACGGACACGTTCGCGGGTCCGATGTCGACCATCTCAGGCAGTTCTGCGCACACATCGAAGTGGTGAAGCTGCCCCGGTGGAAGATCCTGTTCAGGTTGGCCGGTGCCATCTTTTCCCGCGCACCTTTCCAGGTGGCGTACTTCCACCATGCGAGCGCACAGCGCCGGTTCGATGCTGCCGTGGAACGGTTCAAGCCGGAGCACATCTTCTGCCAGCTTGTGCGCACCAGCGAATACGTGCGCGCCCACCCCGCCATACCAAAGACCCTAGACTACATGGACACTCTGTCCAAAGGTCTCGAACGTCGCACGGAAATGGCATCCCCCCTGCTGGCGCCTCTTTTCAGGGCTGAAACGCGGCGGTTGATCCGATATGAGAACTTGATGTTCGACCTCTTCGACCACCGGGTGATCATCAGTGGCCAGGACCTGGAGTATATCTACCATCCCCAGCGCGAGCGCATCCGTGTGATACCCAATGGTGTGGATATGGAGCATTTCCAGCCGCGCGCCACTGTCCCCACCTATGACCTCGTGTTCACGGGTAACATGAACTACCCGCCGAACATCGACAGCGTGCTGTACCTGGCGCAGCATGTGTTGCCGCTCGTACGCAAGGCGCGTCCGCACACGAGCCTGCTCATCAGCGGGGTGGACCCCAGTCCCAGCGTGCGCGACCTGGCCCGCCTCGACCCACTGATCACCGTGAGCGGCTGGGTGAAGGACATCCGCGACTCCTACGCGAGCGCCGCCCTGTTCGTGGCCCCCATGCAGATCGGCACAGGCCTGCAGAACAAGTTGCTCGAAGCCATGGCAATGCGCATTCCGTGCATCACCTCGCCGCTCGCCAACAATGCCGTGGGGGCTGTTCCCGGCGTGTCCATCCTCGTGGGAAGCACTCCGGAGGAATATGCCGCCCACATCCTCCGCTTGTTGAACGACCCGGAGGAACGGGCACGCATCGCGGAGAACGGGTACCGCTTCATCCAAAGCCATTTCGACTGGGACCGGGCGGCGGCGGAGCTGCATGCGATGATCTCCGCCACTGAACCAGCCTGACAGCCCCTCCCCAGGGCGTACCTTTGCGCTGCCTTTTGACAGGCGTCGCACATGAGCCGCAAGCTGAACACCATTGATGAAGCCATCGAGGACATCCGGAAGGGGAAGGTCGTGATCGTGGTGGATGACGAGGACCGCGAGAACGAGGGTGACTTCCTGACCGCCGCCCGGAACGCCACGCCCGAAGTGATCAATTTCATGGCCACCCATGGACGCGGCCTCATTTGCGCACCGCTCACAGAGGAGCGCTGCAACGACCTGGGACTGGACCTCATGGTACGCGACAACACAGCACTCCATGAGACCCCGTTCACCGTGAGCGTGGATGTGAAGGGACGCGGCACCACCACCGGTATCAGTGCGTGGGACCGCTCCCAGACGATGCTGGCCCTGATCGATCCGAACACGCGGCCGGAGGATCTGGCGCGGCCCGGGCACATCTTCCCCCTGAAGGCAAGGAAGGGTGGTGTGCTGCGTCGTACGGGCCACACAGAAGCCGCCGTGGATCTTGCCCGGCTGGCCGGTTTCGAACCGGCGGGATGCATCGTGGAGATCCTCAACGAGGACGGCAGCATGGCCCGCCTACCCCAACTGCTTGATATCGCGAGCCGTTTCGACCTGAAGGTGGTGAGCATTGAGGACCTCGTGGCGTACCGGATGGATACCGAACGCATCGTGGAACGACAGGTGGATGTGGAACTGCCCACCAGCATGGGCGAATTCCAGCTCATCGCCTACAGGCAGACCACAACTAATGAGGAGCATCTCGCCCTGGTGAAAGGCTCCTGGGGACCCGAGGACCCCGTGCTCGTGCGGGTCCATTCCTCCTGTGTGACCGGCGACATCTTCGGTTCCTGCCGTTGTGATTGCGGACCGCAACTGCATAAGGCAATGGAGATGATCGAAACGGAAGGCCGTGGCGTGATCGTATACATGCAGCAGGAAGGGCGAGGCATCGGCCTGCTCAATAAACTCAAGGCGTACAAGCTGCAGGAGCAGGGAGCTGACACCGTGGAAGCCAATCTCATGCTCGGCTTCAGCATGGATGCGCGCGATTACGGGGTTGGTGCACAGATCCTGCATGACCTGGGGGTGCGGAAGATGCGTCTGATGACCAACAACCCCCGCAAACGCACGGGCCTCGTGGGTTACGGTCTGGAGATCGTGGAGAACGTTCCCATTGAGATACCGGCCAACAAGCACAACCGGCGCTACCTGCTTACGAAGAAGGAAAAGCTCGGTCATACGTTGGACCTGGACGGCGGGCAGTAGACCCGCACATGGGTCAACGGTCCCGGCCGAAGCCGATCAGCCTCCAGAAATTGTTCGCCTCGCGCCGGTAACCGATGCCGGCGCCCTGCGTGGTGAGCGCTTGGTCAGCGCGGTTGAGGTTGCGGTCGTTGCTGATGCTGAAGGCCTTGAAGCGCAGCTTGCCATCATCAGTGATCAGGTATTCCAATTGGAAGTCACCGACAAGGGTGTTGCTGTTCTGCTGGTTCTGCGCACCGTACTGCACACCCACGTTGGTGCTCAGCAACAGTCGCTCGTTGAACAACTGCGTACTGACGGCAACTTCCAGCTCATCCTGGGTGATGTTGTCCCCCGGCCGGTAGTTGACACCCAGATCGAACCCGCTGCTGAGCTGTGAGAGCCAGTTGCTGATCTGGTTGCTCATGAGCTCAAATCCGGTGGTGCCCGCTGCAAGACCGCCGGTGGACGGACTTCCGGCACTGACATAACTGGGCGGTGGAAGGAAGCGATTGAGCACAATGAGGGCGAATACCTGCCGGTTCATTTCCTGGTCGGTGCTCAGTGCACTGAGCACCTGCGCCTTCACGCTTTCGTCCACGCTGGGCAGTTTCACTTCGAAGCCGATCTCCGGATTGAGCAGCCGGTCGCGCAGGCTCATGACCACCTCCACCGGAACCCGTTTGCGATAGGCCTCGCTGCGCTCGGATGGCGGCACCACATCGTAGAGCGGTGCACGCAGGCGGTAGAGGGCCTTCAGGTCGAGCTGCGCATCGAACGGATCGCCGAACCAGTTGATGGTCCCACCCGGCGCCACCTCGAAACGCTTGTTCACCACGTTGCGCAGCGTGAAGAGATAATCACCCTCGGTCACCTCCACCTGACCACGCATCGCAAAACTGCCGTTGCGGTCCACTGTCATCCTCATGTTCCCCAGTCCGCGGCCACGCATGATGTCACCCACTGTGGGGTCGAAGATCAATTCGAACAAGGCGTCGGGTGTGACCTCCACGTTCAGATCAAGCTCCACACCGGTCAGGTCGACCTCCTCATCCCCGGCGGCATAGGCACTGTCCGTGGTGAAGCGAACGAAACTGATGGAGGACACCTCGGTACTACCGCCCACCGGCAGGTGGATATCGGTCCCCGCAGCCGTGCGCGCGTTCACCACCACTTCCAAGCTGCCTTCATAACCGCTCACCTCGATCTCGCCTGTCCCGTAAGCCTTACCATAATAGATATCGTTGTCCTCCCCGGTGGTGTTCATCACCATGAAGTGGTCCATGGTCCCCCACACGTTGTAGTTCCACTTGCGTAGACCATCGTGCAGAATGGTACCACCGAGCCGTGCCGTGTTGCCCTCCTCATCCACTACGGTGACCAGGTCAAGCGCGAACATGTCTGGACGCACCCGCACCGTATGTGTGAACCGATACAGCGTGTTGAGGTAATCGATCCGAAGACCCGCGCCCACCAGATCCAGCTCCCCATTGACCTCGGGTCCCATCAGCGGGCCTCCCACGTCGAGCGTTCCGGTCACAAGACCCTGTATTTCACTCACGCCTTCAGGCAGATAGGGATCGATGAACGTCAGGTCAAAGCGATCGAACAGCAGCTTCACATCAAGCTCCTGGCGCTCATCAAGGGTCAGGTGACCATCGAAATCGAGCGCCTTGATCGGTCCACGGGTCAATGTGCCGGACAGGCCCAGCTTCTCTCCACCATCCACCCAATTGGCCATGAAACGCACATCCCCAACGGCCTTGTCCTCCACAGCGAGCGAATCGACACAGAGGTAACTGCGCAGGAAGGGGGTGCCGTACAGGTCATGGACCTGCCCATCACCGCTCAGCACACCGGTGATCCGGGGGCCTCCCAGATAAGGGGTGATGTTCTCGAGGGCCACATCCTGCAGCAGGAAACCGAGGGAATGGTCCGGATCGCGATCGATCTTTCCGGAGAGCGCGATCAACTGGCTTCCATTGCGCAGCGTGAGCGTATCAATGGTGATGCTGTCGTTCCTCAGGCTGATGTGCGCCACCCGATCGTTCGTCCAGTCGCCACGACCGAGGTAGATCTTCGATGGTTGGAGATCGAGAACCAGCTCCCTGGGTCCCAGCACCAGACCGAGCAGCTCCAGGTCTCCGCTGGTCCCGTTGGTGCTGTTCTCCCATCCAACGCTCAGCTCGAGCTCATCCTGGTAGGCCTTCCCCGTGAACGCACTGCCCGCGATCCAGGTACTGTCCCCCAGTCGCTGCTCGTCGCTGCGGACCGAGAACGCAAGCACATCCAGGGTCTTGTCCATCAAGATCCGGGTCTCCATGGCACGGAACGGCCCATAGCTCACCACTGGCACCTCCGCCTGCAGGCCAAGATCGAAGGTGCGACTGTTCAGGTATCCATTGAACGTGGATCCGGGCGCGAGCTGCAGACCGGGCAGGAAGATGCCCAGTACCTGATCGGCATCGCGCAGCCGTATGTTGAACCGCAGGTCCTGGGGCTCGTGCCGGTACACCACCTCATCTCCCAAGGCAGGGAACACGGACAGCATCATGTTGCTGACAAGGTCCGCCACACGGGTCGGCAGGAATCGGCCATGCACCTGGGCCTCGGCAAATGTCGCATCCAGGCGGAGGACGTCCTCACCCTGCTCCTGCATGCTGGAAAGCCGTGCGTATCCGAGGTCGTGGTCACCCAGGTCGTCACAGTAGCTGATGTCCGTTGCTTCGATCACCCCCAGCAGGCTGTCGGGCGAAAGGCGACCGCGTGCTTCGATGTGGGCGGCAAGGGCATGGTACCCCCCGCGCGGCGCAATGCCCAGGGACTGCAGGTCCGCATGTTCCAGGTCGGCGGTGAAGTCCACCAAGGGCCAGGGGCCGCGCAGGTCGGCCAGCCCTTTGAAGTCGAGCACCAGATCGTTGTCCTGGACCCGCACCACACCATCGAACAGGTCGCGCTCCAACACGCCCCTTGTCACCACGTTCTCGATCGTGGCTCCGTTCACCCGGATGCTGGGAATGATACCATCCAGTTCGGCACGCGCTTCCGGGATGGAGCGACCGGCCACGCGTAACTTCAGGTCTGCAGCCAGTGCTTCGACGGTCGAAGTGCCGGCGATCGCGCCCAGTGCAAAACCGGATGTGGCCAGCCGCCCCCCCAGGTTGAAATATCCGGTCAGTGTGTCGCGGTCGTAGGATATGTCGGTCCGCAGATCTCCCAGGTCACTGACCAGGGTGCCATAGGCCGTAAAGGCATGGATGAACCCCGTGAAATTCCCACGGAAGGCCAGCTGCCCGAAAGGCATTACCTCGGAGGGAAGGTCCACCCGCCCTCCCGCGATGAACGGTGGCGAGGGGAGCGTGGAGAGGTCGCGGACATGGGTGCGCAACTCATCGATGTCGATCAGCAGGAACGTGTTGTCGATATCCGGCAGACCGCTCAGATCGGCCCTTCCCCGGAAGTGGGTACCCTGCCCCAGGTCGATACGCAGGTTGCGGCCCTTCAGCTCGGCCACCGTTCCGCGGATGCGCCCCGCCGCCGACACCGGCAGTTCGATCCCCCGCAGTGCAGTGGCGAAGTAGGCAACTTCCGCGAACTCGATCCGGGAGCTGTCCAGATCGATATCCAACTGCACTTTCTCGACGAACGCAGCGTGATCTGCCCAGGAATTCGTACGCATGGAAAGATCACCATGCAACCGCGAGCCCACCGTGCGCAGGTCCATCCCTGTCACACGGATGCCCGATGGCCCCACCTGAACGAACCCGCCCAGGTCCACCACCTGCAGACCGCTCTTTTCGGTGAACGCCAGATGGGAGAGCGTCGTGGTGATGGAATCACCGATGACATCCAGGTCCCGGCCTTCCACCGAAAGCCCACGCACATCGGTATGGTCCACGTCCACCCCCCATGCGATGGGAACGACCCTCTCATCGTGATAGGAAAAATGAACGTCCTCCAGCATGAAGTTGCCACAACGGATGCGCCAGTCCGCGCCCGCCTCCTCACCCGTGGGCGGGAACAGCCGTTCGACCAGTTCGGTAAGGTTGCTACGAACGTCCTCCTTGCGGATGCCGAGCTTGAATCGCAGCCCTTCCAATTCCAAGGACGACACCCGCACTGAACGTGCCGCACTGCTCACACGGGGCCGGACCACGCGGAGTTGCTCGACCACAAAGAGCGTGTCCTGCTGAAGGTCGCCAACGTGCACATCCCGCAACGTGATCGATCCGAATGGATCGGCGGTGAAGCGACCGATGCGGACCTCCACGCCAGCCCGCCCGGAGGCCCATCCAGCCAACTGGTGCGCCACCCATGTCTGTACCGCCGGCAGCAGCAGCAACGCACTACCCGCCATGACAACGAAAAGCACGAGGGCTGTGAGCACACCGACCCAGCGCAGGAACCTGCGCACCCAGGGATGGCGTGGGGCGGACGACACGTGGCTGGTTAGCTTTGTGCGGCCCCGATGCAACTATCGGGCCCGATCAACCTTCAAAAGTAGCAGGTGCATCCATGCCACGGTCCGCTGCCCCGGTGATCCTCGGTATCGAGAGCTCCTGCGATGAAACGGCCGCCGCGGTCCTGGTGGACGGCCGGGTGCGTTCCAACGTGATCGCGGGACAGACCGTTCACCAGTCCTGGGGCGGGGTGGTCCCCGAGTTGGCAAGCCGGGCACACCAGGAGCATATCGTTCCCGTGGTGCACCAGGCCCTTGTTGAGGCCGGCGTGGAACCGAATGAGCTTGACGGCATCGCGTTCACCCAAGGCCCCGGCCTTATCGGCGCGCTGCTCGTGGGGGCCTGCTTCGCCAGGTCCATGGCACAGGCCTTGGAGGTCCCGCTCCTGGCCGTGGACCATCTGCGCGCCCACATCCTGGCCCACCTGATCCGCGACGCGGACGAGCGTCCCAGCCCGGCCTTTCCCTTCCTGAACCTGACGGTGAGCGGCGGGCACACATTGCTGGTCATTGTCAATGGCCCGCTGGACATGGTGGTCCTCGGCGGAACATTGGACGATGCGGCTGGTGAAGCGTTCGACAAGGGGGCCAAGATGCTCGGGCTCCCCTATCCCGGCGGTCCCGTGGTGGATCGGCTGGCCGCGACAGGTCAGGCGGACCGCTACACGCTTCCACTGCCCGCCATCCAAGGCTTCGACATGAGCTTCAGCGGACTGAAGGCCGCTTTCCACCGCCTTGTCAGCGAGGTGCGGAACAGGACCGGTCCCGACTTCGAGCAGGAGATACCTCATCTCTGTGCTTCGCTGCAGCAGGCCATCATCACCATCCTCCTGCGCAAGCTGCAGAAGGCAGGCAGGCACCAGGGCGTGAAGCGGATCGCCATATCCGGCGGGGTGAGCGCCAACAGCGGTCTGCGCGAACAGGTGCAACGCCTCGCTGCACGGGAGGGATGGGACGTGTTCATCCCACCGCTGGCCTATTGCACGGATAATGCCGCCATGATCGCGATGGCCGGTCATCACATGTACCTGGCCGGCATACACGCTCCCTTGGACGTGGTGCCGGTCCCCCGTCAAGCCTGAGCTCCGCCCCGCATCGGAACCGGTAGCCTACCTTTGTACACCGTATGGTCCGACCGCCCCGCCTCCTGCTGGCCACGCTCGCTGCTGCACTGCTGTCCGCCGTTCAGGGACAGGATGTGGAGCGGCTGATCAGTACCGGCGATTCGCTGTTGCGGCTGGACAAACCGCAGCGGGCCTTGGAGTACCTGGACAAGGCCCTGGCACAGGGACCCAGCGCGCGTGCCCTGCTCGCCCGCAGCAAGGCCTACTATATGCTGGACAGAATGGACCGGTTCCTGCTCGATGTTGAATCGGCACTGAGACTGGACAGCACCCTGGCCGAGGCCCACTACCAGCGCGGCCTGTACGCCATGCGTGCCAACGAGTTCGAACGCGCCGAACAGGCCGGCACAAAGGCCATCCTGCATGCCGCCGATGAGCTGCTGCGACAAAAGGCCTACATCCTGCGGGGAGAGGCACGGGCCGAGCTGAAACGCCAAGGCCCAGCCATTGAAGACCTGGAACGGGGCTCGGCGGGCGCCCATGTGGATACCGAAGCCATGCGGACCCTGGCCCGGTTGCTTGATCTGGCCGGTCGTCATGAAGCCTCGCTGAAGGTGCTTGAACGCCTGTGCGAGTTGGAACCTTCGGACGTTGGGCACTGGACCAACCGTGGCTTCGAGCTGATCATGCTGGGGCGCTTCGAGGAGGCCATGCCCATGGTGGAAAAGGCGCTCTCCCTGGACAAGGACGAACCGGTAGCGCTGAGCAACCGCGCATACATCCACCTGAAGCTGGGACGTGACCAGGAGGCTTGGCATGATGTGGAAAGAAGCCTCCGCTCCTACCCCTCCAACCCCCATGCACTGCGCACCCGGGCGCTCCTCCGCTTGAAGAAGGGGGAGCGCAGTAAAGCCTGCGAGGACCTCACCTTGGCCAAGGCACTGGGTGATATCGCCGAGGTGAACGCCCTGATCAAGGAGCACTGTGGGCCGGAACAAGCCCCCAGGCGCCGCTGACCGGAGCGCTCCGGGATCCGCTTCACCGCAGCCCTCCTGAAGTCATGTGGCGTATGGTCGCAGCCTAACGCGCTGACCCATCGGTCAGGCATCCCACCGATCGGCGCACCATGCTTCGGACCAGGATGATGCAGACCAGGGCAAAGACACAGCAACACGGTCGGCTGCTTGGCGGTGCAATTCCTGCTCCCTTGCGTACGATCAGTGCACGATCACCTTCCGGGGCAGCACATCGAGCCCCTCACCCGCCAGGTGCAACAGATAGGCTCCCGGCTGAAGGCGCAACTCCAAGGCGCGCGCCTCCTCAGACACCACCTGCGACCGCAGCACCACGCGTCCAGCCATGTCGCTGACGGCCAATTCATGGCGCCCGGCCGGGGCCTGAATGAAGACGAGCCCATTGGACGGATTGGGCCACACAAGCAGTTGTCCGCCGGACGCCCCGTTCACGTTCAACGACCCCAGGTCAATGACCTCGAACCGGTCGATACCCGCCTCCACCACATGACCGGGTGCATCATCGCTCGCCCGCGCCAGGAAGCGCATGTCCGCAGTTGGGGCGAGGTGATCGGCAATGGGTATGGTGATCTCCTGCCAGGAGGAGCCCGAGGTGGTCACGTTCTCCACCACGGCCGTGGTGATGCCATTGGACAGGGAGATCACAAGCCGATCATTGGGCGTCCCCTGCCCGCCACCGTTGTAGAACCAGCGCTGGTACCTGACCGCCGGCTCGATCATACCGCTCACATCAAAGGAGGGACTGCGGAGTTCGGTATAGCCTCCGTCCAGGTCATACTCACCGGCCGAACTTCCCGCAAGACGTCCCGTCACGTAGGCCTCGCCACCGCAATCGCCATCAGCATCGGCAGCGGGATTGGCGAGCGCACCGTTCAGAGCGGTCGCTTCCGGCACACCCCGCTCCCATGTCCCGGCAGAGGCCGTACCTGAGACCGTCCACCCCAGGTCCAGCGCCATGTCATCCATGTAGCCTTGTTCCAGCTCCACCACATACGTTCCCATCCCAGCGCTCAGCACAACATCCTCCTCGCAGCGGGTGCGCCAGCCCCAGCGCCCGGTGCGCGAGACATATGAACCTGCGAACACGGCTGGAAGCTCAAAACCTCCATCAGCTGCGGCAAGCGTATTGTAGGCCAAGCCCTCCGATGTGAACTGGACACGTGCATCGGGAATACCGGCAGCGGTGACCCCATCGCGCACCTCACCGGTGACCGACAATACCAGAAGGGGTTGCAGGGCAACATCCAGCTCAGTGAGCTCGCCATTGGCAAGGGTGACGGATAGCGTCTGCGACTGATAGCCGGGAGCGCTCACGGTCACAGAATGGTCGCCGGCGAGATGACTGCCGGTGGCATACCGTCCGTCGAAGCCGGTGACATCCTCCAACGAGGGCGCGCTCAGCACCACTGCCGCACCATTGATCGGTGCGCCGTTGGAGGCATCGCTCACCAGACCTTCCAGCCAGCAGGCACGCACGTACGTGGGATCGAGGACGATCAAACCCTCCTCGATGTCGGAGCTGATGATGCGGCCGCTGGGCAGCCACGGATAGGTGCCCCATCCCCCATTGTAATTGTCGCCGACCAGTTCGCAATGGTCGTAACGGCCCACCTCCACCACGTTCCACGGCCGGGAAGCATCATGGATGGTGGTGCCCAGGCGATAGTAACTGGTCACCAGGTACCCGTTGATATAATGGGTATTGTGGGGAATGGTTCCTGAACCGGGATCCGAGCGGAACAGTTGCAACTCCTGTATATCGGAAGGGTCCGAGATGTCATAGCTCCCCAGCCACCCCCCCGTTACCTCATCCGTTGTGAACAGGTAGTTGCCATCGTCGGATACCCAGCAATTGTGGGCGAAATCGTTCCCGGTGACCTGTGTACCCAGCAGGACGGGTGCCTGCTTGTTGGAAACATCGACGACGGAGAAGAAGCCATCGCTGATATGGGCGGCATACATGGTGTCGCCACGGACCATGCAATCGTGCGAATACCAGTTGTCGAACTCCCCGAGCTCCACCGGCTGGAAGGGATCGCCGTTCAGATCGAGGAAGATGACACCACCATTTCCGCGGTTGGCGCCGGAAATGTAGGCCACTCCGTTCTCATCGATGTACAGGTTGTGAGCGCTCGACCAACCGCCCGATGTCCAGCTTTGTGCAGTGAGCGCCGTGCTCTCGGGCAAGGGCGAAAGGTCGACGATGGCCAGACCGCCGCCACCCTCAGTGGTCACATAGGCATGGTCGTTCCATACCTTCAGGTCTCGCCAGATGCTCCCAGGCCCGGCGTAGTAGAACAGCTCCACCGGGTAGGCGGGGTCTGCGAGGCTCACCACCGAAACGCCACCACCGTTCACTCCGACCAAGGCATATTCGTTGCCCTGCTCGTCCACATAGCCCCAAACGTCGCTGATGTCACTGCCGCGAAGGGCCTGGTAGCTGAGGGTCCCCACGAGCTCCATGTTCAGTTGTGCAACGGACAGCAGTGGCAGGAGAACCAGGCTGAGGGAAAGGGTTCTGATCATATGAATGGAGACTCGGTGGTGCAAGGTACCACGTGGGAACGGCAGGCACCCGACCTGCGTCGCACAGGGACCAGCTTCGCTTGGATTGCTGACCGACCGAGCCCTTTCGTTGCCCAGCGAGGATACAGGCATCCGCCTATCTTCGGCCCGAACGAACAGCACCACCATGAGCGACATCCTGTGTGCCACCGACCTGAGCCCAGCGGCTGACATCGCCCTGCACTTCGCCCTTCAGATAGCCGATAGCGCCAGCTCCCAAGTGACGCTCCTGCATGTGGTGAAGGAGGGCGAGGGGACGGGCCCCGAAGGACTGTCGCACACTGGCCGGCTGGATGACCAGATCAAGCGGATGAACGGGGCCGAGCGGGTGCGCAAGCTGCTGTTGGAAGGTCGCTTCCTGGAGCGCATTCCCGAGGAAAGCGCCCGCGGGCACGCGCTGACCGTCATGGGTACACATGGCCCCCGCGGCCTCCGACAGAACCTGCTCGGCGCGGACATCCTCAAGCTCGTGCGCAAGCTCTCGGGACCATCATTGATCGTGCAGGAACAGACCCGAACGGCCAACACCTTCGATCGGATCATCATGCCGGTGGCCGCCCACAGCGACATCACTCCCCTGCTCAATGCAGTGTGCATGCTGGCGCGCCTGCATACCTCCGAGGTCCATATCTACCAGTTGGTGCGCGTGAACGAGCAGCCTTCGGACCAGCTGTTGCGGAACAAGCTGCACATGATCGAACGGTTGGACCGTGAACAGGTGCGGCACGTGGAGGTGAACGAACCAAGCAGCGTGTTCAGCGTGGGTTTTGCTGAACCGACCATTCGTTACGCCGAAAAGGTCGATGCGGGGTGCATTGCCATCATGGCACACGCAAGCGACGAGCTCCGATACCTTGCCGACGCCGAAAAGGAGCGCATGCTGACCAACGAGCCCGGCATTCCGGTGCTCTGCGCATAGCTCGATCAGTGGCCGCGGTGAAGTGCTCACCCCGATGCACTTGGGCGTTCGCCCGCGATCTGCTTAATTTTGCATGATGAGGGCTCCTGGACCACAGGGCTCCCGTTGGTCATGAGCCCATTCCCCCACGCCTTCGCCCGTTTCGCCCTCCTCCTGCTGCCCATCCATGCGAACGGCCAGTTCGGCCCGGAACAGATGGTCCTCTCCGGCGCCGCTGTCATTCAGCGTGCCGTGGAGGACATTGATGGTGACGGTGATGCCGACGTGCTGTTGCTGCTCATGGGAGGGGACATCGTGCTGCTTGAGAACAGCGATGGCCAGGGCGCCTTTGCCGTACCCGTAACGGTGCGCGATGGGGACGATGGCTGCCACAGCTTCAAAGTGGCGGATATCGACAACGATGGTGCACCGGACCTGCTCATTCTGGATGGCGTTGACCTGGTATGGGTGCGCAACGAAGGCGCTGGCGATTGGAGCGACGACATCGATGTGTCCGGGCTCCCTGACGAAGCCACGCAACTACTGTTACAGGATGTGAGCGGTGATGGGCTCGCGGACATCGTGTACATCGACACCAACGAATTGCTGCCCGGGTTCGCGGTGATGATCAACACGGGCGGGGCGTTCGCGGCGCCGCACTTCACACCGGACCCCGTGGACGGCATCACCGGCCTGGTGCTCCTGGCGGCTGACATGGACCTGGTGGGCGGTACCGACCTGATCGTGCGCACCACCTTCGGAGACCTGATGCTCCTGCGCAACACGGCCGGCGATGCCAGTGTCTGGTCGCCAGCGATCCTTTTGCCCGCAGGCATATATACCTACTCCGACCCTGTTGCGATGGATGTGGATGGCGATGGGGACCTCGATCTGGTGGAAGCTGCTCCCGGAGCGGTCCACTGGGCGGAGAATGAAGTGGGTGAAGGTGGTGCATGGAACTTCTTCACGGAACATGTCCTCGAAGAGGTCTGGACCGCTGGAGCGGGCGCTTTCGGGAACGTCGGCTGCGCTGGTGTCTCCCTCCTTTACATGCCGTCCAACCCCTTCCTGCCTGCTCGTTGGTCCAGTTGGTTGGGCGTGCTGAACGAGTTCGGATACCGGGCGGAGCTTACGGACCTGCCCCGTGGAACCGCGCTCGGGCTTGCCGACCTGAACGGCGATGGGAAGGATGACCTCCTGATCGAACGCAGCGGTGACCTGCTTTGGCATCCCTCAGTGGCAGTGCCCGCGACCACCGATCTGCTGCTGCCTGAGCTGGACGCCCATTGTGTGTTCGGCGCTCCGCTCCCGCTCCCTCCAGCTGTGCCGGAGGGTGGACGTTGGTCCGGTCCATGGGTTGACGACGGCATCCTCTACCGCTCGAACCTGGGCACCGATTCCGACCTCCAGCTCGCTCATACCTATTATGAACCGACGGGCTGCCCCGTTGCGGAGCTCGACACGCTCCTGTTGCTGACCGGTCCCAGGACGTTCCCAGAGGTGCCTGCGGTGCTCTGCAGTGCCGATGCACCCTATCTGATGACCTCGGTGCCCGACAATACCACGTGGTTCGGCCTTTCCCCAGGCAATGTGCTTGACCCCATGCAGTTCAGCGGGGGCGTGGTGGCCTGCGAAATGGTGGACCCCAGTGGTGCAAGCTGTGCCACGCTCCTCGGCCCATTTGACGTGTGGAACTCGCTCCCCGCAACGATCGCCCCGGCCGGCCCCTTCTGCGTGGATGCAGGCCCACAGGTGATCACAGCACAGGCCGCTCCACCCCAGGGCGGTGTGTGGAGCGGGGACATCTCCTCCTCCGGTCCGTTCCAAGCCCTGTTCGATCCTTCCCAAGGTGCGGGCTATTACAGCGTTGTGCTTCGGACCGACCCCATCGGACCGCAGCAGTGTGCCAATAGTGACACCCTTGTCATTCTGGTCACCGACGATCATCCCGTGGTCACCTTGCCGAACGAGACCATCTTCTGCCAGAACACCGGCGCCTTCCCGTTGGATGCATCGCCAGCCGGAGGGGTCTGGGCCGGACCGGGTGTGGTGAACGGCGAACTGATCACCGCCCTGTTGGCCGTGGGCAACAACAACCTGACCTACACGGCGACCAGCGCAGCGGGCTGCAGCACGATCGCCACGTGGTCCGTACAACTGTTCGACAGAGCCCAGATCGAATGGGATGTGGAGGATCTTGTGTTCTGCCGTACGGATCCCGGCGCCATGCTCCAAGGCCTGCCTCAAGGCGGCACATGGAGCGCCCCGGTATGGACCGATGGCGAGTTCGTTCCGGGGACCGTGCCGGTCGGCGCTTACCCGGTCACCTACACATGGACCGGACCGAACGAGTGCCAGTTGGTGTCGGACACCATCACCCTCGAAGTGTGGAGCGACCTACCGGTGACCATGGAACCGCAGGTCACCGTGTGTGTGGAGAGCGATGAGGAGGAGCTCGTGGCGTCACACCCGGGAACGTGGAGCGGCAGCCTCGTGGGCGAAGGCGAGGTGCTGCTCTTTTCGCCTGCTTCGCTGGGGGTGGGTGAATGGCCGGTGACCATCACCGCTGTGGCCGACGGCTTCTGCCCCGGCACGGCCACCACACTGGTGTTGGTGGAGATCTGCGCGGAGGTGGAGGCACTGGACGGTGCTGCGGCACGCGTGCTGCCCAATCCTTTCCGCGACAGCTTCGAGGTGCGGATGGACCACGCTCCGATCACGGAGCTGCAGGTGCTCGACGCCAGTGGCCGGGTGCTCGTGGACCGTCGACCGATGTCCACACAGACCCGGGTGGAACTGGCAGGTGTTGCAGCAGGGGCCTACCTCCTGCGGATCAGCACTGCGCAGGGCACAACGGTACACCGCCTGGTGAAGGAGTGACTTCCGATCATCAAGCCGACTCCTTGGACGCTCCGTCAGTCGAGGCCAAGGGTGATCTGCTTGCCCGGTTCATAACCGATCAGCGGATCGTCGGGTGAGCGCTCCACCTCCTGCTGCGCCTGCACCCGCTTGAACTGCTTCACGGGTGACTCCTCCAATCCCTCTTCTTCCGGTGCGTCCAGGTTGCCGATCTCATCCTCACTGATGAGCATGCCCTGCATCTCTTCCAGTTCAGGGGTCATGGGGACGAACACGGGATCAAGGAGCGCAAGGTCCTTCACCTTGAACGGCGTGAGGCGGTTGCCCAGGGCCTTCACACCTTTCACGGCGATGAACGCCGCGAGATCCAATTCTTCGTCAGGGCGGTCGTTGCTGCGCTTATCGAAGCTCATGCGCACCTTCGGGGCCTCCACCAGGCTGTGGAGCACCAGCTTGCTGTCGGGGTGCTCCGTGATGAAGCTGACCGCATCCTTCGCGGGCTCCACCAGGAACCGCTTCACCTGGTATTGCTGCTTCTCTCCCTCCCAGTAGACCACGTTCAGCGGAGCCTTCGGATCCCACTTCACCACGGTCTGTACATCATCGGGGAAGTGGGTGCTGAGGACGAACGGGAACAGCTGGTAGGTGCCGTTCGCCATCACCGCAAGGATGCGGTCCTCGCCCTTGAAGCGACCCAGGTAGCGGCCATGGCCCGTATCGTTCAAGCGACGCACGGTCTCGTCGTACCAGATGGGGATGGCTCCCAGCGTGCTGGCACCGCGCTCCTTCTGCACGATCTTGCTCACCATGTAGCGCGTCAGCAGGTTGCCCTTGCTGGAACGCCCTTTCACGGCCAGCTTGCTGAAGTCGATGTCGAACTTGGTCTTGCGCAGACTTGGGCGCGGCCGCAGCACCACCTGGATGGTCTCGGCGGCACCATCGGGGTTGGCGGTGAAGTATTCCACCTTGGAACCCGGTGCTCCGCTGGTGAGGTCGTACTCCTTGTCACGCGTGATGCCCGTCACGGCGAAACGCTTCATGTAATATGCTCCCTTGGGACCGTCCTGGTACACCATGTGGTAGATGGTTCGCTCATCGTTCTTCTTGAATACGCCCACGTGCAGCACGCCTTTGCCGATGAACTTCTTGTCGGCCACCTTGGTCACCAACATGCTGCCGTTGTCCCGGAAGATGATGATGTCATCGATCTCGGAGCACTCATCCACGAAGGTGTGGTTGCGCAGGCTCCAGCCCATGAAGCCTTCCTGCAGGTCCACGTAGAGCTTGCGGTTGGCCACGGCCACTTTGGTGGCCACGATGGTATCGAAGGCGCGGATCTCGGTGCGACGCTCCCGGCCGGCACCGTACTTCCTCTTCAGCTCCTTGAAGAACTCCACGGCATGATCCACCAGGTGGTCCAGCTTGTGCTGCACCTCGGCGATCTGCTCTGCGAGGTTACGGATGTGCTCATCGGCCTTGAAGCTGTCGAACTTGGAGATGCGCTTGATCTTGATCTCCGTGAGCCGCACGATGTCCTCCTGGGTCACCGGCCGCTTCAGTTCCCTGACGTGCGGCTTCAATCCCTTGTCGATGAAGTCGATCACCTGCTCCCAGGTCTCGGCCTCCTCGATCTTGCGGTAGATCTTCTTCTCGATGAAGATGCGCTCCAGCGAGGCGAAATGCCACTGCTCTTCAAGTTCGCTGCGGCGGATCTGCAGCTCCATCTCCAGCAGACGGAGGGTGTTCTCCGTGCTGATGCGCAGCAGCTCCTTCACCCCCACGAAGCGCGGCTTGT
>CAYZBO010000023.1:0-30882 GCA_964476665.1 uncultured Chryseobacterium sp.
ACAGTTTACAGTTTTCCCACTGTAATCGTGTCCGAGGCATTAGGGGGTTAGACCAACCAGCCGCTCCACCACTGTCATAGAGCACCCCAGAGCATGTCGTGATGGTGCCATTGGTCATGGGGAACTCCTGACCGTGGACACTAATTGGGAGCAAGTTCAGCAGCAGGATGAGCGCATACGATACACGTAGACCCATGCGCAGAGCGATCGTACCATCACCGACTTCCACAGCATTGCGCACAACCCCGTTCATCAGGTCCGCAAGATCGCTCCTAAGCTTCTGCCATGTCATGTCCTTCTCGTAGTATCCTCGGGTTCCTGAGGTGAGCCAACAAGAACGGCGGCCAGGGCCGCCGTTCTTGTAAAGGCATTGTTCCAAGCGTTATCAGCGGATCAACGTCACATGCCCCATGAGCTCCTTACGCGTCTGGGTCTCCATGATCTCGTACGTGATGCGGTAGGTGTATACGCTCTGCGGCAGGATATCGCCGCTGTTCTGTGCGCCTCCGGTCCAATGCACCCGTGGGTCGGTGGTGGTGAAGATGACCCCGCCCCAGCGGTCATACACGCTCAGCTCGAAGTCCGTGATGGCGTCGATGTTCACGCTCATGCCCCAGGTGTCGTTCAGCCCATCACCATCCGGGGTGAAGGAGTTCGGGATGTAAGGCAGGAGAACGTCGTCGATGACCACCGTCTGGCAAAGGGTGTCCACGCAGTCGTTCATGTTGTAGGCCACCAGGCACACTTCGTAATTGCCCGGCTCCTTGTTGTCGAACACGAACGCGGTGTTGGGTTCGGTGGTCTGCATCAATCCTGCGATGTCCCATTCATAGCGTTCTGCTCCGGTGGTGGTGTTGATGAACTGGATGCTGGGATCGTCCACGTTGGCGGGTTGTGGCCCCCACAGGAAACCGCTCACCACCGGCGGTGGTCCGGTGACCGTGATGATGTTCGATCCGAAACACCCGGCCTGGTCCTTGATCCAAACCTGGTACAGCCGTTCGCAAGCGCTGTCCAGCACCGACTGGGTGGTCCAGGTCGCCGCATTGTCGTAGCTGTACTCCACGGCGCGGGCATCGCTCACCACCACCTTGCCGTTGCACTCGCCCGAGCAGATCACGGGCTCGTAGGTCAGGGAGGCGATCTCCAGTCGCGGCGGCTCGCTGATCTGCACCGAATCCGTTGCTGCACAACCATTGTCGTCCGTCACCGTCAGGAAATACAGGTCATCGCACAGGTCCGCGATGCGGTCCTCGCCATTGCCGCTGAGCCCGGTGGACCAGTTGTAGGTGAAGTCCACCAGTGTATTGCCTCCGGTCACCAGGGCCTGGGCCGTTCCATCGCAATAATCCTTGCACACGGCATCCGTCCAGATGAAGTCGATGTTGATCGCATCGGTGAAGGTCATCAACACACTATCCACCGTATTGCAGAACGCTCCATCGTTCTCACGCCAGTAGAACCAGTGCGAGCCACCCATGCCAGGTTCAACAGTGACCACCGTGGCCGCCGCGAACTCATCGTCGAAGGTGGCGCCCACAGGGCCATACCATTGACCCACGCCCGTGTTGCCCGGAGTGGCGCTCAACGGAATGCTCAGGTCGCATGATACCTGTGGCAGGCCTGCATCCGGAACACCGCAGCACACCGGGTCGTCCACCGGGATCACCGTGATGTCGAGGGTGCTGGTGGCCTCGCAACCATTGGGACTGGTGACCGTGTAGGTGTAGGTGCCACTGGGGTCGTTGAGGGTCTCGAAGATGCCCGAAAGCTGAGTGCCCGCAGCGTTCGTCCAGATACCATCCGTGTCCGGTGTACCCAGCAACGAATCGGTCATCAGGAAGTCCGGCGTTCCGGCACAGAATTCCAACACCGCGCTGATCCCTGCGTCGATGGATGGGTCCGGAACGACCTGCACACTGTCCATCACGGCACAGTCCGGGTTGCCCACGGGATATGCCGTGAGATAATACCAAGTGGGAGTTGTCACGTACACGTTGGTCTCCGGATCGCTCGGGTCGTCCAACCCGGTGGCAGGGCTCCATTCCCACACCACGGATGACGCACCGCCCGTGCAGTCAACAATGCCGTTGTAGGCCACGCCGGTCGCGGGTCCGAGCGGGGATTGATAAAGCACGTTCCCGTTGCTATCGTACACAGCGAACGAATGTTCATTGTTGAAGGCACCGGGCGTGAAGCTCACCTGGATCGTCTGTCCTGTGGACACCGGTATGTTGATGAACTGCGGCGATGGCGCGGTCATGGTGTATGTGTTGCTTACACCCGCCACCGTCACGGTGAGCTGCGCGCCGTTCCACCCATCACCCCAAGTGTCCTCCAGCTCGATCTGGTAATTGCAATCCTCTGGCGGACCGTTCGCAACGATCGCGCCTGCCATGGGCTCGGGGTCGTTGCACAAGGTCACCGTCGGACCCGCATCGATCACCATCTGGGGCTCCACCGTTACGGTGATGGTCGTGTCATAGGTGCAGCCGAAGTTGTCCGTAGCGGAATAGACATAGCTGTAGGTGCCCGGCGTGGTGATGTTTGCAACGGCCAGTGAAGCATCGTTCGGGTCGGTCGTCAGGAACGGACCGGACCACCCTGCCGAATCAATGTCGGACCCGTTGATCTCAGGTGTGAACTGGGTCACGTCCGGAATGATACTGGGGTCGAAGTTGATCGACCAGGAGCAGATGAAGCCGTTGTCCGCACCCCAGAGGTCCGTGCTCTGGTAGGTCCAATCACCGTTCAGCGGACATCCGACCAGGTTGCACAGCGATTGCACAGGCTCGTAGGTGCCCGGGTTCAGCGACTCGGAGGGAGGGCTGCCCGCTTGGGTGGTGTTGCCCGCGCCGGTGTTCGAGTTATCCACCCAGGTGCCGTTCGTGGCGGATTCGCTCCAGCAGTAGTTCCAGCACTCGCCGAAAATGGGGTTGGCGTTGCTGTCCCCGTCATTGGGCGCACCCAGGTAGGTGCCACTACCGCCTTGCTGGTGCAGGATCGCGGTCTGGCCGTTCGGGCAGATGATCTGCAGTACCAGATCGCCCATGAAGGTGTGCTCCATTTCCACGCAGACCGTGAGGATATCCGAACAGTTCACGATCGTCTGGCCGGGCTCGAATTGCGTGAAGGTCAGGCTCGAAGTGAAGGGCTGGCCCACATCATCGGGAAGGAACACGCCCTCACCGAAATTGGCATCCGGCAGACCGGTCCACGTGACCGGGGTGACCACACCCACCAGGTCCACCGTTGCGCCGAAACAGGTCACCACGCTTTCCACCGTGCCAGTGAACAGCGGTGTGGTGCTCACGAGCACCTGCAGGTCCACCACGTTCGAGTTCACACAGCCATTGTCATCCACCAGGTCCAGCTGCACGATGTACTCGCCGGGCTCGGCAAAGGAATGCGTCGCGGTGGGGCCTGGTGCGGTGGTGCCATCGTCAAAGTCCCACTCGTAGCTTACGATGTTAAAACCGGGGGCCGCGGTCGAAGCCGTCCCGTCAAAGGAGATCGTTTCTCCCACGCACACCAGTGCAGGACCCGGCTCGCTCATCGTGGCGATCGCTTCCGGACGGTCGCATGGGGTGAAGCAGGTGATCGCCGCTGCGAAATTCCCTGTTCCTGTGCCGTTGCTGATGAACTGGACCGTGAGGCAGCCGGTGCTGTTCGCTGTTGTGGCGGAAACGACAAGTCCTTGCAGCGCACTCCCCGTGTATTCACCCAGAAAGGTCTCCCCGGTGTTGTCCCCGTCCCAGATCCGGATGCGGTCCGGGTTGGGTTGTGCACCGCTGAGGTTGAACACCACCCAGTTGAGTGAGATGCCATCACCCGGCACATCGGCACAGATCACCACCGTGAAGTTCTCGTTGTTGTCATACGGGGCGCTCGGACCTCCACTGTCCTCCAACACACCAACGCAGGTGGTTATGTTGCCCCCTGAGATCGGGAACTGCTGCGCGGCCATGGGGGCCGCGAGCAGCGCCAGCAGCGATACCCAGAAGGACCGACGGAGGAGGAGGTACGAAGAGTGGATGTTCTTCATGTCTGGTCGGGCTGAACGGAACGCCATTGCTTGGTGGGTGGCCTGTCCATCAACATGATGGACGGAACGCGGGAAAGGTTGCCTGCGCACAAAAATACCAAGCCCGGGTCTCCCCGGGCTCAGTGTGCGTGCAGAAATTCACGGGGAGGTGATCACCGTAGCAATCCCACTGTGCCGTTGTAGGTGCCACCCAGCTTCTCGCCATCCTTCATCTCCACCATCCACACGTAATCGCCCGGTGAGCACAATTCGCCCTTGTTGCCGATGCGACCGTTCCAAGGACGGCCTGCATCACTTGATTCGTATACCAACTGACCGGACCGTGGGTCGTGCACTGAGAGCTTGAACCGCACGCCGAGCCCTTTGAGCGCCTCTGGAATGAAGACGTCGTCCACGCCGTCGCCGTTCGGGGAGAATGTGCTGGGTGCCAGAAGGTTGTAGTCGCTGGCAATGTGTACGGTCCGCTCCGTACGGTCCTTGCAGCCCTGTGCGTTCGTTACGGTCAACACCACCGTGTGCTCGCCCGCCTTCTTGTAGATGTGGTCCGGGTGGGGAACCGTTGATGTGCTGCCATCACCGAAATCCCAATGGTAGCTCACCGCGCCCTGGCTCCGGTTCTCGAAATGGACCGATGGTACGCTGTTCTCATATTCCTGCTTCAGGAAGCTGAACGTTGCATTCGGCAGTTCATGGATCACGATGCGGTCCGCAGCGGGCTTGTTCTTCACCAGACTGCCGCCGACCGAACTGTGGGACAACATCACCTCAAAAGTGCCTGCCTTTGAGAACACATGGCTCGGACGCGCTTTGTTCGAGAAGCTTCCATCGCCGAAGTTCCACAGGTAAATACCCTCGGTGGGCAGGTTCTCCGCGGCGAAATCGATGCTGGTGCCCGGGCATCCTTCGGACACGCTCGCGCGGATGCTGACAAGGTCACTGCGCTCAGCCGAGGGGGTGGCACCGACCGAAGCCAAGGGCTCCTTGGGCGCTCCTTCCGGCACTGCCTGGGTGGGACCGCTGGGCGGGATGGAGCTGGTCGAAGGGGGCTGCACGCCCGTTGGAGGTCCGGGATCCAGAGCGCTGGTGGGCCCGGGGGTGGGCGCCACCTCTGCGATCGGGTCGACCGCTTTCGCCGGCACCGGTACCTCCGGCACGGGCTCATCGATCAGGTTGGGTACGGTGGTGTGCGTGACCTCCCCGACCCCTGAAGGACCGGAAGTTGTCAGGAGGACGGCCGTGCCCACCACGGCACCACCGCCGAGCAGGAGGGCGATGAGCCCCCACGGTCTTTTTCCAGGGGGAACACCTTGGTTGTCGAGACGTGTCTCCAACTGAGCCCAATCGGCCGAGTTGTAAGGCACCTCGAACGGCTCAAGGGTCTCCTTCACTGCGCGCTCGAACGCATCATGAGCATTCATCATCGGTCGTTCGTTGTGGGCTTATCGCCGATCGGTGAGAAGTTTCTTCAGGTTGTGCTTGGCCTTGGCCAGGTTGCTTTTGCTGGTGCCGACATTGATGCCAAGCATCTCGGCGATCTCCTTGTGGGTCAATTCTTCGAAGACGTACAGGTTGAACACCGTGCGATAGGCCGGGGTCAACTTCTGCATGGCGTTGATGATGTCCGCCGGCTTGAGGTCATGGATACCATCCTCCTCAGGTGTCCCTTCCTCCGCCTCCCGGTCCCCGAAATCCTCCATCCGCAAGTCCTCGCCCAACAGCAGGAAGGCGTTCTTCGAGCGACGGAAGTGGTCGATGGCCGTGTTCACCACGATCCGCCTGATCCAGCCTTCGAAGCTGCCCGCCCTGTTGAACTGGTCCATGCTGGCGAAGACCTTGATGAAGGCGTCCTGAAGGATGTCCTTCGCCTGGTCCACGTTCTTGGTGTACCGCATGCTCACGGCCATCATCTTGCCGTAGAACTGCTCATAGACACGCTGCTGGGCCTTGCGCTCGCCCCGCAGACAACCGTCCACCAATACCGTGTGTGACGCGTCCGCAGGATCCCCCTTCACCCATGCGGGTATCAGGCGGTAACCCTTCCGGTCGTCGGTCATTTGTTGTGGTGCGGCCACGTCCATGGATGCCACCAAAGTAGCCATGTTATCCCGTAGACGCAACTGGTGGCAAAAGGATGCCTCCAGCGCCCCCCATTTTGTTGGGAACGCGTTCACAACAGGCTGGGACCCACCCTGTGGAAGCACCCGCCGGGACCTACCTTTGCACCGGCCCCGCGCGGGCCAGCTGTCCTTCACTAACCTCATTCAATCCGAACCGAACGCATGAAAGTCACTGTGGTAGGGGCCGGTAATGTTGGCGCGACCTGCGCCGATGCCGTGGCCCGTTGGGAACTCGCCAACGAAGTGGTGCTGCTCGACATCAAGGAGGGCTTCGCCGAAGGCAAGGCGCTCGATCTCTGGCAGACCGCCCCCATCAACCTGTTCGATTCGCGGGTCATCGGCTCCACCAACGACTACGCCAAGACGGCGGGCAGCGATGTGGTGGTGATCACCTCCGGCCTGCCCCGCAAGCCCGGCATGAGCCGCGATGACCTCATCGCCACCAACGCCGCCATTGTGAAGAGCGTGACCGAGAACGTGGTGAAGCACTCACCCGAGGCCATCATCGTGGTGGTGAGCAACCCGCTCGATGTGATGACCTATTGTGCCTACATCAATAGCAAGCTGCCCAGCCAACGCGTGTTCGGCATGGCCGGCATCCTGGACACCGCCCGCTACCGCGCTTTCCTGGCCACCGAGCTGAACGTGAGCCCCAAGGACATCCAGGCCGTGCTGATGGGTGGTCATGGTGATACCATGGTGCCGCTGCCCCGTTACACTACGGTGGGTGGTATCCCTGTCACCGAGATGATCTCCAAGGAGAAGCTCGATGCCATCGTGGAGCGCACCAAGAAAGGCGGCGGAGAGATCGTGAACCTGCTGGGTACCAGCGCCTGGTATGCCCCCGGCACAGCTGCTGCCCAAATGGTGGAGGCCATCGTCCGCGATCAGAAGCGCGTGTTCCCCTGCTGCGTGTGGCTCCAGGGCGAATACGGCCTGAAGGACATCTACATGGGCGCTCCAGTGGTGCTGGGCCGCAACGGTGTGGAACGCATCATCGAGCTGCAGCTCAACGCCGAGGAGATGGAACTGGTCAACGCCAGCGCCAAGGCCGTGAAGGAGGTGATGGACGTGCTGGACAAGATGAACTCAGGGGTTACCGCCTGATCCGTACCTGGACCACCGTACAAGGGCCGCCTCCTTCCGGGGCGGCCCTTGCCGTTGTCTGCACCTGTATTCAGCGCCGTTCGGCGGTCACCACCAGACGGCCCACTTGGGTGCCTGCGTTCCCGTGCGCCCGCACACTGTAGACCCCTGCCGGCCAGCCGTTCAGATCCAGCTGGACCCGGTCCGCGGTCACCTGTTGGCTGTGTATCAGTCTGCCAACACCGTCATGGACGCTCAGGTCGGTGATGTGTGCGCTTCCGGCGGCCAGAGCGATCGTCACCACTCCTTCTGCGGGGTTGGGGAACAATCCCAGCGGGGGGGCGACCTGTACCGTGCTCAGGCCGGAAATGGTCTCGCTGGCCCAGAAGCCGAGACCGCCGCGGTAGTTGCCGATCACCAGTTCCGGCAGTCCGTCGCCCGTAAGGTCGTGTACGGCCACACCCGTGCGGAAGCCTTCGCGCAGGCCCAGGAAGGTGCTGTCCGCAAGGGTCCAACTGCTGCCCGGTGCCGCATCCAGGTCTGTGTACCGGTGTATCCAGCCCGCCTCAGAGCCCAGGAGCAGCTCCGTTGCGCCACCCGGCAGCTCCACCACCACCGGCACCGAGTAACCCGTCACGTTCCACCATTCGGCCGTGCTCACACCGCCCGCCTCCTCGCTCACCAAGGTCCAGGCAGGTGCCGTGGCCGTGCCGCTGTTGCGGTAGTGGTTCAGGTTGCCGTTCCGTTCGCCCACCAGCAGGTCCAGCAGGCCGTCCCCGTCCAGGTCGTGGAACACCGGTGTGGCGAACTGACCTACGTCGATGATGCTACCGCTGGCATCGGTGAGCGCCGGGGCCCACAGCTCGAAGAGCGCGGCGCCGGTCCCCCCCGTGTTGCGATAGGCATGCAAGCGCCCCTGAAGGTCACCGATGTACATGTCCTGGTCACCATCGCCATCAAGGTCGCCGAACGCAGGGTACATGCTCATGCCGATGCCGCTGTTGGAAAGCCCCATGTAATCGGTCGTCACCAACTCGAACTGGGGTGCCTGTGCCGAGCCACTGTTGCGGAACAGGGCCATGGCACCGGTGTAACTGCCGGATTGGGTGTGGTAGCCGTGGTTCGCTACGACAAGGTCCATCAGCCCGTCACGGTCGTGGTCGAAGAAGACCGGAAATGCACCTTCACCCACATCGATCATCCGTCCTTGGAAGAGGTCGCGCTGCACCCGTTCGAAGACCGGGATCGCATCGGTGCCCGTGTTCCGGTAGTACCAAAGGCTGTTGATGTTCTCTGAAAGCGAGGTGGCATTGGGGCTTACCAACAGGTCCCGCAGGCCGTCATTGTCCACATCCACATGGAAGCAGGCGGGGAATACGGGCATGTTCACCGGGATGTCATACACAGGGAAGAGGGTGTCCTCCGATGTGATCAGCGCCTCGCCCACCGTACCGCCGTTGTACAGCGCCACCACGTTGTTGAAGGAGATATCACCCAGCAGTGCCTCCATCACCCCGTCGCCGGTGAGGTCCAGGGCCAGCACGGTGCTTCCCGCATGGGCCCGCTCCTCCTCCTCCCCCGGCGTTGAGGGGCGGTCACCGTCCTGTTCCCCCAGTTCGGGGTTCGGCACGTTGAAGTCACAGGGCGCGTTCAATGTCACGGAGTTGTTGCTGAAGTTCTCGGCAAAGAAGCCCCAGCACTTGTTGCGCAGCTCGAAGGTGAGGCTGTCACAGGTCCCGTGCAGCTCCATGCTCAGGTTCTTGTGGTATTCCATGTAAGAGCCAAGCAGGCTGAACGTCAGGATGTCGAGGTCGCCGTCACCATCGATGTCCTCAATGGAGGGCAGGTCCACCTGTGAAACGTACAGGTTCGCCACCGTACCCGTGCCGGAGGGCGATACATACCTGGAATTGACCCGGTTGGTGACCTGCTCGAAGGAGATCGAGGTGCCCTCGCTGGTGTTGCGATAGACGCCGAAGCCCGCCTGGGAGTAGGTGAAGATATCCTCCTTGCCATCGCAGTTGTAGTCGCGCAACAGGACCCAATCGTGCAGTTCACTGAACAGCTGGGGTGGCGCGTTCAACCGCTCATGCCGGTAGGCCCCTGTGCCGGGCGTGCCGGTGTTCACGAGGGTGGTGACGGTATTGCCCGAGCGATCGAACAGGAACAGGTCATTGAGGCCGTCCCCGTTCAGGTCGATGTCGCTCACCTGGACGAAATTGATGCCGCCGGCCCACGCCATATCGAGCGGCTGACCATCGTGCAACACGGGCACGCTGCCTTGGAAGGTGAGGTCCCATTGCCCGAAGGCGCTGGTGCACAGCAGGAGGACGGGGGCGGCGAACGTGGCGCGGAGGGCTTGGAAATGCATGCGGCAGGGGGTGAGCGCATCAAAGGTACACGACCCCGCTGGTCGGCGCTTCGACGGGTGGGTGCAAGGCCTTCCCGCACAGGACCTTTCACGGAAGGCTAACTCCGCTATATTTGCCGCCTCTTTTACGGAAAAATCCAACGGTCATGCAGAACAGAGGCGCGCTATGGATCTTCACGATCCTCCTGGCGCTCGCGTGTGCTTATCAGCTTTCCTTCTCCATCTTCACTTCGGGCCTCGAGCGCAAGGCAGCCGAAGAGGCCGTCTACAAGGCGGACTCCGTGCTGGCCGTTCCAGGGAATGAGGCGCTGGACCGGGAGGAGCTGAAGCTGGGCTTCGAGAACAACTATCTGCGTGCCAATGGCGAGCAGCAGGTCTATCCCGTGCTGGGCTACACCTACCGCGAGTGCAAGGAGAAGGAGATCAACCTGGGCCTTGACCTGAAGGGCGGCATGGCCGTGACCCTCGAGGTGAGCATCCCGGAGCTCATCGACAACCTGAGCGGCAACAGCTCCGATCCGGCCTTCCGCCAAGCCATGGCAAACGCCCGCGAGCGCCAGAAGAACAGCGATGCCGACTTCATCACCCTCTTCGGCCAGGAGTACGCCAAGATCCCCGAGCGCGGACCGCTGTCGGCCATCTTCTACACCCCTGACCGCAAGGAAATGTTCGATCGTGAAGGGGACGATGCATCCTACCTCGATGCCCTGCGCAATGAGGCCGAGAGCGCGCTCAACAACACCGAGCGCATCCTCCGCACCCGTATCGATAAGTTCGGCGTGGCCCAGCCCAGCATCCAGAAGCAGGCCTTCAGCGGTCGCATCCAGATCGAGCTGCCCGGTGTGAAGGATAAGGAACGTGTACGCAAAGTGCTGCAGAGCACCGCCAACCTGGAGTTCTGGGAGACCTACGACAATACCGAGGTATACCCCGCGCTCGAGGCGGCCAACACCCGCCTGCGCGACAAGCTGAAGCTCGGAACGGATACGGCTCCGAGCACAGGCGCCAGCTTCGACCGCACACTGTCCACCGGCTTCGCACTGAAAGGCATGTCCGGTGGCGTGGAAAGCGGCCTGATCGGGTTCCTTGAATCAGGTGCTGCTGTGGACAAGACCACTTGGTTCGACTTCGACCGCGTGACCTTCGCCAGTGGCAGCGATCAATTGGACATGGCCGCTTCGGATGAGCAGTTGAACAACCTGGTGGAGATCCTCAAGGCTTACCCTAACGTGAAGCTGAAGATCGGTGGTTACACCGACAACACGGGTAGCGAAAGCGCCAATCAGAAACTCTCCCAGCGCCGTGCAGAAGCTGTTGTGACCGCGCTGGTCGGCAAGGGCGTGGAGGCCGATCGCCTCGACGGCGAAGGTTACGGCAGTCAGTTCCCCGTGGCAAGCAACGACACGGAGGAAGGTCGCGCCAAGAACCGGCGAATGGCTCTCCGGGTATCTGACCTTGGTACTACGGACACTGCTGACACCGCCGTTTTGGACAGCCTGGCGACCGACAGCCTCGCGAACGATACGCTCAATGCCCAGGATTTCGCCAAGGAGAACCCGTTGTTCGCTGTCCTGACCCCCTCGCTGGTGCAGGCCCAGAGCGGCTTCAACCTGGCCCGTGGTTCCATCGTTGGCACCGCGCGCCTGGCAGACACCGCCCAGGTGAACGCCTACCTCAAGCGCCCGGAAGTGGTGAACGCATTGCCCAAGGACCTGAAGCTCTCCTGGGGCGCCAAGCCGGATGTGCGTGAGTTGACCGATGGTGGTTCCACGCCCTTCCTCAACCTCTTCGCCCTCAAGGTGCCCCGTGGCGGCAAGCCCAAGCTGGACGGCAGTTCCATCGTGAACGCCGCGCAGGACTTCGATATGAAGGGCGAAGTGGAGGTGACCATGCAGATGGATGCCGAAGGTGCCCAGACCTGGAAGGTGATGACCGGCGACAACGTGGGCAAGGCCGTGGCCATCGTGCTCGATGATCTCGTCTACAGCGCACCGATCGTGCAGGCCGAGATCGCCGGAGGCCGGTCCAGCATCTCCATGGGCACGGGCAACCTCAATGAACAGATCCAAGAGGCGGACGACCTGGCCAACATCCTGAAAGCCGGTGCTCTGCCTGCTCCTGCTCGCATCATCGACGAGACCGTTGTGGGACCCAGCCTGGGCAGCGAGAACATCCGCCTCGGCATGTACTCTTTCGCTGTGGCGCTCCTCATCGTGATGTTGTACATGGTGCTCTACTACAGCACCGCCGGTTGGGTGGCGGATCTCGCCCTTCTGGTGAACCTGTTCGTGCTCATCGGCTCGCTCGCCTCCCTGCAGGCTGCGCTCACCCTGCCCGGTATCGCTGGTATCGTGCTCACCATGGGTATGGCGGTCGATGCCAACGTGCTCATCTATGAGCGCATCCGTGAGGAGCTCCGCCAGGGCAAAATGTTGAAGTCCGCTGTGGACCTTGGGTACAAGGGTGCCATGTCGGCCATCATCGACTCGAATGTCACCACCCTGCTCACAGCGGTGATCTTGTACATCTTCGGTTCAGGCCCCATCCGTGGCTTCGCAACGACGCTTGGTCTGGGTATCCTTACCTCGCTGTTCACCGCGCTCTTTCTGTCGCGCATGATCATCAGCTGGCGCCTGGAGAAGGGTAAGAGCTTCTCGGTCTGGTCCAACTGGAGCAAGGACATCCTGGTGAAGGCCGCCTATGATTTCATGGGCAAGCGAAAGGTGTTCTATGCTGTCAGCGGTGTGCTCATCGGAGCAGGCATCGTGTCCATGGTCACCGTGGGATTCAACTGGGGTGTCGATTTCAGCGGCGGCCGCACTTATGTGGTGAAGTTCGCCGAGGATGTCCAGGTGGATGAGGTGCGTGGCAGCCTGGAGCCCAGCTTCCGTTCGGACGAGGGTGTTCAGAGCACCGTGCAGGTGAAGTCCTATGGTGGTGCGCGCCAGGTGAAGGTCACCACCAACTACCTCGTCGACCGTTCGGGGGAGGGGGTTGACGCGGAGGTCGACGCCAAGCTCGCCGAGGGACTGGCCAAGCTGAACAACCCGTACGAGATCACCGAGTCCCGCAAGGTGGATGCGACCATTTCCGATGACATCAAGTTCTCCGCCATCACTTCGGTGCTGGTGGCGCTGCTCGGCATCTTCCTCTACATCGCGGTCCGGTTCCGTAACTGGCAGTACGGCCTTGGTGCATTGCTGTCCCTGCTGCACGATGCCCTGGCCCTGCTCGGCCTGTATTCCATCCTGTGGAAGGTGATGCCTTTCTCCATGGAGATCGACGAGGCCTTCATCGCCGCGGTCCTCACCGTGCTGGGTTACTCCATCAACGATACGGTAGTGGTATTCGACCGCCTCCGGGAGTACATCGCCGATCATAAGCGCGAGAGCTACTACGCGGTGATCAACAAGGCGATCAACTCCACCCTGGGCCGTACGATGAACACCTCGCTGACCACGCTCCTCGTGCTCTTCGTGATCTTCCTCTTCGGGGGCGTATCCATCAAGGGGTTCATCTTCGCCCTGTTGATCGGTATCCTGGTCGGTACCTACTCCTCGGTCTTCATCGCCAGTGCGGTGCTCCTTGACCTGCTGAAAGGCAAGGACCCCAACCGGACCGCCTGATATTGTCAGACCCCAACATGGCGGTCCCTTCGCACCTCTCATGGTCGAAGGGACCGCTTACTTTTGACCCCCATGCACTTGGCGCTCCTATTCGACATCAGCGGTGGTGAGTTCCTGGTGGTCCTGCTCTTCGTGTTGCTGTTCTTCGGCAGCAAGGGCATTCCGGACTTTGCCCGCGGATTGGGCCGCACCATGCGCCAAGTGCGGGATGCCAGCAACGAGGTGCAACGCGAGATCCAGCGCGAAGCCAACAGTGTGAACCGCGCGCTGCACGACCAGCGCAACGACCGCACTCCACCGCGTGCTCCGGAAACCCCGCAGAAGGAAGGTGTTGATCCCCCCCCACAGGCATGAACGACTGGCTGCTGACCCTCGTTGGACTGGTCGTGTTGGTGGTCGGTGCGGAAGGCATGGTCCGCGGGGCCGTGGACCTGGCCTTACGGGCGCGCATCTCGCCCCTGGTCGTGGGGCTCACCGTAGTATCCTTGGGCACTTCAGCGCCGGAGCTGCTCGTCAGCCTTTTCGCCGCCCTCAAGGGAAGCTCTGTCATCGCCGTGGGGAACGTGGTCGGGTCCAACATCGTCAATGTCACGTTCATCCTGGGTGCTTGCGTTCTCGTGCTTCCGCTCGAAGTGGACCGCGAAGCACACCGCATCCACTGGCCGGTGATGATGGGCTCCACCCTGCTCTTTTGGGGGCTCCTGAAGAACAATGTCATCTCCCGATCGGAAGGCGGACTGTTCGTGCTGTTGCTTGCAGGCTACATCGTGTGGATGGTCAGGCGCTCACGCCGGTCGCACACTGCCCATGAGGGTTCAAGTGCGGCGCGGATGCCCGTTTGGAAAGCACTGCTCCTGCTGGCCATTGGCGTGGTAGGGCTCGCCAAGGGGGCGGACTGGTTCGTGGAAGGTGCGGTGGCGATCTCCCGCGGGCTCGGTGTCAGTGAGCAGCTTATCGGGGTCACCGTGGTGGCCGTGGGTACTTCGTTGCCTGAACTGGTCACTTCCCTAGTGGCCGCCATCCGGGGTCAGGCCGACATGGGACTCGGCAACCTGATCGGAAGCAATGTCTTCAACCTGCTCGGCATCATCGGCGTGAGCAGTGTGGTATTCCCCATCCAGGCCGACCACAATGCCTTCCAGCTGGACATCGGCGCCATGCTGCTTTCCGCCGCGCTGCTTTACCCGCTGATGCGTCTGGGTGAGCGTTTGGGCCGCTGGCAGGGCGTGGTGCTCGTGCTCTTCTACCTCGGCTACGTGCTCCTCGTGCTGCAGCGCGGCTGATCCCCTCGTCGTTCCCACTTCGGTCTTCACCGTCCAGGTCATGGTCGCGCTTGTCGCTGTCGTGGCTTGATCGAGCATGCCATGTTCCGCGGAGGGGGGTGGGTGATGAAATTTATCCACTATTGATCGGCACCCCCCCTTCTTTGAATACCTTTGCAGCCATAAAACGATACTTTTTCATGGCCACCCCCCTCATTCGCGCCAAGGCTTTGGAGGATGTTCTGCACCGCCGCCCGCAGTTCTCCGATCCCCCTGCCCCGAAGATCTCCGACTTCTTTGGCGCCAATGTGTTCAACGAGGATGCCATGCGCATGTTCCTCACGGAGGAGGCATGGTACGCTGTGCGCCAGGCCACGCAACTCGGCAGCCGGATCGATCGCAAGCTCGCGGACCAGGTGGCCAGCGGCATGAAGGAATGGGCGGCCAGCAAGGGCGCCACCCACTATACCCACTGGTTCCAGCCGCTCACCGGCCTCAGTGCCGAGAAGCACGATGCCTTCTTCGAACCCATCGGCGGAGGGCGCAGCATTGAGCGTTTCGACGGGAGCATGCTCGTGCAGCAGGAACCCGATGCCAGCAGCTTCCCCAACGGCGGCATCCGCAACACCTTCGAGGCGCGCGGTTACACGGCATGGGACCCCAGCAGCCCCGCCTTCGTCATCGGCCGCACCCTCTGCATCCCCACCATCTTCATCAGCTACACCGGTGAGGCGCTCGATTACAAAATGCCGCTGCTGCGCGCCATCCGCGCTGTGGACGACGCCGCCACCGCTGTGTGCCAGTACTTCGACAAGGATGTCACCAAGGTCATCAGCACCCTGGGCTGGGAGCAGGAGTACTTCCTCATCGACAAGGCCCTCTACTTCGCGCGCCCGGACATCATGATGAGCGGCCGTGCCCTGTTCGGCCACATCCCCGCCAAGGGGCAACAAATGGAGGATCACTACTTCGGTTCCATCCCCGATCGGGTCCGCGCCTTCATGCGTGAGTTCGAGACGGAGGCGCTGATGCTCGGCATCCCCGTGAAGACCCGCCACAATGAAGTGGCCCCCAACCAGTTCGAGTGCGCCCCGGTGTTCGAGGAGATGAACCTTGCCGTGGACCATAACGTGCTGCTCATGGATGTCATGGAGAAGGTGGCACAACGCCACGACTTCCGGGTGATGCTGCATGAGAAGCCCTATGCTGGTGTGAACGGCAGCGGCAAGCACAACAACTGGAGCCTCGCCACCAACACGGGTGTCAACCTGCTCCGTCCGGCGAGAACGCCGAAGGAGAACATCCGCTTCCTCACCTTCTTCGTCAACACCATTGCTGCGATCCACGCCAATGCTGATGTGCTTCGCGCTTCCATCGCCAGCGCCAGCAACGATCACCGTTTGGGCGCCAATGAAGCTCCGCCCGCCATCATCAGCGTGTTCATCGGTGACCACCTCAGCACGCTGCTCGATGGGCTCGAGAAGAACATCAAGGGTGCCATGACGCCCGATCGCAAGACGGAGCTGAAGCTCGATATCGGCCGCATCCCCTCGGTGATGCTGGACAACACCGACCGCAACCGCACCAGCCCCTTCGCCTTCACCGGAAACAAGTTCGAGTTCAGGGCCGTGGGCAGCAGCGCCAACTGTGCGGGCCCCATGACCGTGCTCAACACCATCGTGGCCGCGCAGCTCCGTCAGTTCAAGAAGCAGGTGGATGCGCTCATCGACAAGGGTACCAAGAAGGACGAGGCCATCCTGCGCGTGATCCGCGACCTCATCGTGGCGAGCAAGGCGATCCGCTTCGAAGGGAACGGTTATGGTGACGAATGGAAGGCCGAGGCCAAGAAGCGCGGCCTGAGCAACATCCCCGACACCCCGCGCGCGCTGGACGTGTGGGCGCGCAAGGAGACCGTGAAGCTGTTCAACGACATGGGTGTGCTGAGCCCGGTGGAGCTCGAGGCGCGCCACGAGATCGAGCTGCACAGCTACACGCTGAAGATCCAGATCGAGAGCCGTGTGGCCGGCGACCTGGCCCAGAACCATATCATCCCCACGGCCATCACCTACCAGAACAGGCTCATCGAGAACGTGCGCGGACTGCGCGATGTGCTCGGAGCCGACAAGGCACGTAAGGCAGTGGATACACCGGTGAAGCTGATCGAGGAGATCAGCGAGCACCTCGGCAAAGTGAAGCAGCTTGCCGACGACATGATCGAGGCGCGCAAGAAGGCCAATGTGATCGAAGATGCGCGTGAGAAGGCCATCGCCTACTGCGACAAGGTGCGGCCCCACCTCGATCAGTTGCGCTACCACGTGGACAAGCTGGAGATGCTCGTGGATGACGAGCTGTGGCCGTTGCCCAAGATGCGCGAGCTGATGTTCACCCGTTGAACACCTTGCGGAACCTTACACCAGGCAAGGGGGGCACGGCCCCCCTTGCTGCGTTTCGGGTGGCGTGTTCCCAGCATTGGGGGATCTACTTATCTTCGCCCGGACCGGAACCACGAACCATCCCATCAACCCGATGATCACACGGAAGATCCTGGGCACCCTGTGCTTGAGCCTGCTTTTCACCGTGGCCGCCTCTGCACAAGGGCGCTTGGCCGAAGAGGCCGACCTGGCCTTCGACAAGGGCTTCTACTACAGCGCGATCGAGCTCTACAAGAAGGCCTATACAGTGGAGAAGAAAGCCGCCACCAAGGCTGAGCTCATCTACAAGGTGGCCGAAAGCTATCGCCTGCTCGGTGATGCGCCCCAGGCCCAGGTGTGGTACGAGAAGGCCAACAAGGCCCAGCTGGAGGACCCCACGGGCTACTTTTGGATCGGTGAGATGCTCAAGCAACAGGGCAAGTATGCCGAGGCCATCGCCGCCTACAACAAGTACAAGGAGAAGAAGCCCGGCGACATGCGGGCCGATGCCGGTATCGCGGCCTGCCAGACCGCCCAGCAGTGGAAGGATGAGCCCACCCGCTACACCGTCGATCCCGAGGTGCTCCTGAACACCGCCCAGTACGATTTCACCCCCTCGTTCGCCGACAAGAAGAACGAGACCGTCGTGTTCACCAGCACCCGCGAGGCGGCCACCGGCGCAGAGACCGATCAGATCCTCGGCGAGGCCTTCAGCGATCTTTTCACCAGCACCCGCGACCGCCTTGGCAAGTGGAGCGAACCTGTGAAGCTGCCCCTCGAAGTGAACACCGAAGGCAACGAAGGTGCCCCCATCTTCAACAACAAGCGCACCATCATGTATTTCACGCGCTGCCCCATGGAGAAGAAGAAGGTCCATGGCTGCGATATCTACATGAGCAAGAAGGTGGGCAGCAACTTCAGTGAAGCGGTGAAGCTTGAACTGAAGCCTTCCGGCTCCAAGGACGATACCATCACCGTGGGACACCCGGCCCTTTCGCCCAACGATGACATGCTCGTGTTCTCCAGCAACATGAAGGGCGCGGGCCATGTGGGTGGAAAGGACCTCTACATGGTGAAGCTGAACGACGATGGCATGCCCGTGGGTGCTCCGACCAACCTGGGTGGCGAGGTCAATACCGCCAAGGACGAGATGTTCCCCTTCATCCGCTACGAAGGCACCCTGTACTTCGCATCCAATGGCCTCGCCGGCATGGGCGCCATGGACATCTTCAAGGCCGAAAGCAAGGGCGATGGCAAGTGGGGCAACGCGGAGAACCTGAGGTTCCCCATCAACAGCGCCAGCGACGACTTCGGTATCACCTTCGATGGTGAGAACGATCGCGGCTTCTTCACCAGCAACCGCCCCGGTGGCAAAGGCCAGGACGATATCTGGCGCTTCTACATGCCCGACCTCGTCTTCGCCCTGCAAGGCGTGGCGTACGACAAGATGACGAACCAGCCCCTGCCCAACGCCAAGATCAGCGTGGTGGGCACCAATGGCTCCAATTTCAGCGCCATGACGGACGAGAACGGCGGGTTCAATTTCGCTGAGAACGGCAAGGACCGCTACATCAAGGAGAACACCAGCTACAGCATCCTCGCTGAGAAGGAAGGCTACCTGGTGGTGAAGGACCAGATCACCACCGTGGGCCTCGATGAGAGCACCACCTTCGCCAAGGAATACTTCCTGCAGCCCGCCACCAAGGACATCGTGATCAAGCTGCCCGAGGTGCAGTACGACCTCGGCAAGTTCGAGTTGCGTCCAGAAGGCAAGGACTCCCTGGAGACCCTCTACCAGACCCTCATCGACAACCCCACCATCATCATCGAACTGTCCGCGCACACCGACTCGCGCGACTCCGATGCGCGTAACCAGATCCTCTCCCAGAACCGCGCCCAGAGCTGCGTGAACTACCTCGTGACCAAGGGTATCGATCCCGCCCGCATGGTCGCCAAAGGCTACGGTGAGTCCAAGCTGCGCATCACCGATGCACAGATCAAGGCCATGAAGACCAAGGAGGAGCAGGAGGCCGCACACCAGCAGAACCGCCGCACCGAGTTCCGCGTGCTCAGCTACGACTACGTGCCCAAGGACCAGGCAACGCCCCCGCCCACCACCAACTAGCACCAACCCATCCAGGAAGAGCATCCCCCCCCGCGGTGGATGCTCTTCTTCGTTCACAGCCATGACCTCCGACCGCTACGCCCAACGCGGCGTCTCCTCCGGCAAGGAAGAGGTGCATCAGGCCATCGCACACCTTGACAAGGGTCTCTTCCCCAAGGCGTTCTGCAAGGTCGTGGCCGATGACCTCACCGGGAGCCCCGACCACTGCATCGTGATGCATGCCGATGGCGCCGGCACCAAGAGCTCCCTGGCCTACGCATACTGGCGCGAGACCGGAGACCTTTCCGTGTGGCACGGCATCGCCCAGGACGCCATTGTCATGAACCTGGACGATCTGCTCTGCGTGGGGGCTACCGAGCATATCCTGCTGAGCAGCACCATCGGCCGCAACAAGCGCCTCATCCCTGGTGAAGTGGTCGCCGCCCTCATCGATGGCACCGAACGCTTCCTGCAGGACATGCGTCAGCAAGGCATCGACATCCGCAGCACGGGCGGTGAGACCGCTGATGTGGGCGACCTCGTCCGCACGGTCATCGTGGACAGCACCGTGACCTGCCGCATGCGGCGCGACGCGGTCATCGACAATGCCCGCATCCAGGCCGGCGATGTCATCGTGGGCCTTGCCAGCTACGGCCAGGCCACCTACGAGACCAGCTACAACGCCGGCATGGGCAGCAACGGCCTCACCAGCGCCCGCCACGATGTGTTCGCCAAGGCGGTGGGGGAGCAGTACCCGGAGACCTACGATCCCGGCACCCCCGAACACCTCGTCTACAGCGGCCAGGCGCGGCTCACCGATCCCCTGGAAGGCACGCCGCTCGACTTCGGCAAGGCCGTGCTCTCGCCCACCCGCACCTACGCCCCCGTGGTGAAGCAACTGCTCGCCACCCTCCGCCCCCACATCCACGGCATGGTGCACTGCAGCGGCGGCGCACAGACCAAGGTGCTGCACTTCGTGGAAGGCCTGCGCATCATCAAGGACCAGCTCCTGCCCATTCCCCCGCTGTTCAACGCCATCCAACGCATGAGCGGCACGGAGTGGAAGGAGATGTACAAGGTTTTCAACATGGGGCACCGGCTGGAGATCTACCTGCCAGATGCTCACGCCGCCGAGGTCATCGCCATCGCCACTTCCTTCGGCATCGCCGCGCAGGTTATCGGTCGGGTGGAAGCGGCACCCACGAAGGAAGTGGTGCTCACCAGCCCGCACGGCACGTTCACTTATCACTGACGGCTTTCTGGGCGTACCCTGCTTCGCTGCGCCCGCTGCGTTCCCATGTCCGACCTCCTTTCCAAGCTCTCCGCGCTGCACGAGCGCCGCACCGAGATCGGTAAGTCCCTCGCCGATCCGGCCGTCATTGCCGACCAGAAGAAGTTCGTGGAGCTCAACCGCAGCTACCGCGACCTCGAACCCATCGAACAGGCCTATCTGCGCTTCAGGAAGCTCCACGACGACCTCGCCGGTGCCGAGGAGATGCTGCGCAGCGAGAAGGATCCGGACCTGCTGGAGATGGCCCGTGCCGAGCGCGATGACAGCCGCAGCGCCATCGCCGCCATGGAGGAAGAGGTGCGCCTCATGCTCGTGCCCAAGGACCCCAACGATGCGCGCAACTGCATCATGGAGATCCGCGCCGGTACCGGTGGTGACGAAGCCAGCCTCTTCGCCGGCGACCTCTACCGCATGTACACCCGTTACTGCGAAGGGCGCGGCTGGCGGGTGGAGGTGGTCGATGTCAGCGAAGGCAGTGTGGGGGGCTACAAGGAGGTCATCCTCAACATCATCGGCGAAGGCGCGTACGGCACCCTCAAGTTCGAGGCCGGTGTGCACCGTGTGCAGCGTGTGCCCGCCACCGAGGCCCAGGGCCGCATCCACACCAGCGCCGCCACCGTCAACGTGCTGCCCGAGGCCGAAGAGACCGATGTGGACCTCAAGGAGAGCGATGTGAAGATGGAGACCGCCCGCAGCGGTGGCGCCGGTGGCCAGAACGTGAACAAGGTGGAGACCAAGGTGCGCCTGCTCCACATCCCCACCGGCACCGTGGTCATGTGCCAGACCGAGCGCAGCCAGCTGGGCAACCGCATCAAGGCCATGCAGATGCTGCGCACCAAGCTCTACGAGGAACAGGTGCTCAAGCAGGAGGCCGCCATCGCCGCGCAGCGCAAAAGCCAGGTGAGCAGCGGCGACCGCAGCGCCAAGATCCGCACGTACAACTACCCGCAGAGCCGCGTCACCGACCACCGCATCGAGTTCACCGTGCACAACCTGCCCCAGGTCATGAACGGCGATGTGCAGGAGCTCATCGACGCCCTCCAGCTCGCCGAGCGCACCGAGAAGTTGCAGGCCGAAGCAGGGCTTTGAGGATAAGCCGATCAGAAAATGAGATGATCGGATGATGGCTGTGGAAGAGGACATCTTCCTTACGCTTCGGCCCTTTAACCGACGCCAGATGGCAACCCAACCCATCCGGTTTGCAGATGCTGAGCAGGTAGCACGCATTTCATTTTCTGATCGGCTGATCCTCTGATCCCTTGATCCTCTGATCTTTGCCACCCATGACCCGCGCTGAGCTCGTCGCCACCATCCGCCGCAAACGCAGCCTGCTCTGCGTGGGCCTCGATACCGAGGAACACCTTGTGCCCGAGCATTTCCGCGCGGAGAGCCACCCCGTGCGCGCCTTCAATGAGGCCATTGTGGAGGTGACCCACGATGTGGCCGTGGCCTACAAGCTCAACCTGGCGTTCTATGAGGCGCTGGGGGAGGAGGGCTGGCTCGACCTCGAGGCCACCATCGCCTACATCCGCAGCAAGGGCGATTGTTTCATCATCGCCGATGCCAAACGCGGCGACATCGGCAACACCGCACGCAAGTACGCCGAGGCCTTCTACGACAAGCTCGATGTGGATGCCGTCACGCTCGCGCCGTACATGGGGCGCGACAGCATCGTGCCCTTCATGGGGAGGCCCGGCAAGTGGGGCATCGTGCTCGGCATCACCAGCAACCCCGGTGCCGAGGACTTCCAGTTCCTCACCACCCCCGATGGCCGGCCGCTGCACCAGGTGGTGATGGAACGCTGCGCCGAATGGGGAATGCCCGATGAACTGATGTTCGTCGTGGGCGCCACACGTCCCGAAATGCTCGCACAGGCCCGCCGCAGTGCGCCGCAGCACTTCTTCCTCGTGCCCGGTGTGGGCGCCCAGGGCGGCGATCTACAGGCCGTGCTCGATGCGGGCATGACCGCCGATGGTGGCCTGCTCATCAACAGCAGCCGTGGCATCCTCTACGCCGGTGAAGGCCAGGACGGCATCCCCGCCGCCCGCCGCGCCGCCCAAGCGCTCCAGCAGGCCATGGCCGCCCGGCTGTGAGGCCGAGAGGTCTCCAGGTCCCATTCCACCACACGCCAAGGGCTGAAGGCCCGCTGCATTCCCGCCTGGGGCAACGCCATCGGCCATCTGCGACCCGAAGGTCCGGAAGGGCTGAAGGCCCGACCTCATCAAAGCCCATGGCAACGCCATGGGCTAGTGAGGGTTGGATGATGGAAGGGAGGGCTGAAGGCCCGACCTCATCCTTCAACCACCCATTTGGTGGGTGATCCGATAATTGCTATCTTATGCGTCGATGAATTGACGTATATATCGTCAACGAGCGCCATGAGCCAGCCCGCCCTTCACCTCCCTGCCGCCTACGCACCCCTTACCCTCGTCCACCGCGCGGCGCAACAACGCTCGCTCCTCCTGGAGCCGGGCTTCCCCTATGGCGAGGAACTCCTGCAGTTCATGTGGCAGCAAGGGCTCTACGAGCAGCACGCCCTGCGCACCACCGATGGCCGCCCCGTGCAGGTGCTTCGGCCCGGGCGCATCCAGCACCACAGCGGTCCCGACCTCGACGGTGCCGAGCTCCGCATCGATGGCCAGCTCTGGCACGGTACCGTGGAGGTCCACATCCGCGCCAGCGAATGGAACAGCCACGGCCACCAGCACGACCCCGCCTACGAGAACGTGGTGCTCCATGTGGTCTACGAGCACGATGCCGAGGTGCGCACCCGCAGCGGCCGCCTGCTGCCCACGGTGGAACTGATGCCGCGCATCAGCAGCGAACGCATCGCCCTGCACCACGACCTCATGCGCGGCCAGGGCTTCGTGCCCTGCGCCCGACAGCTCGCCGGCATGGACCATGTGCTCACCGGACCCTGGCTGGAGCGGGTGCTCGTGGAGCGGCTGGAGCGCAAGACCGCAGCCGTGGAGCAGCTCCACGAGCAGCTGGGCCGCGATCCCTCCGCCACGCTCTACCACATGCTCGCGCGTGCCTTCGGCATGCAGGTCAACGCCGAGCCCTTCGCCATGCTGGCCCACGCGCTGCCCCTGCGCATCGTGCAGCGCTACCGCGACGATGCCCTGCGCACCGAAGCGCTGCTCTTCGGCCAGGCGGGCCTGCTGCAGGTGGACCATGTGGACGAGCACCCGCGCTTGCTGCAGCGCGAGCATGCCCTGCTCCAACGCATGCACGGCCTGCGCACCGTGCCCATGGCCGCGTGGAAGTTCGGGCGGATGCGACCGGTCAACTTCCCCACGGTGCGCATCGCCCAGTTCGCCCAGCTGCTCATGCGCTGCGACGGCTCCTTCGCCGCGCTGCTCCAGGCCACCCGCGCGGAAGAGCTCATCGCCCTGCTGGAGGTCACCGCCGGTGATTACTGGACCACGCACTACACCTTCGACCAGCCCAGCCGCGCGCAACCCAAGCACCTGGGGCGCACCGCTGCGCAGCACCTGCTCATCAACGCGCTCGTACCCACGCTCTTCGCCCTGGGCCGCGTGCAGGGGCGCCAGGCCCTGTGCGACCGTGCGCTGGACCTGCTGGAGCAGCTGCCCGCCGAACGCAACAGCCTCTTGGAGGGCTGGAGCATCCTCGGCCTCAAGGCTGACAGCGCTGCGCGCGGCCAGGCCCTGCTGGAACTGCGCAAGACCTACTGCGATGCCCGCCGCTGCCTCTCCTGCGGCATCGGACGGCAACTCCTGCGGGCGCCGGTGGGGTAGGGGTGTGGGGCATTCTTCGCCCCTGTTCCTGTACCGCCGTTCAGGGCGGATCGTGATCCGCCCTGAGGCGTCAACGCTGGGAATACCAGCGACACGGGCCCTGAGGCGCTCGGCGTTGATGCTGGGTCATCCTTGTCGCGATTCCATTGAATGATCATCAACGACACGGGCCGAGTGTCACACGCCCACGGCATCTGCCAGATCATTGTCAACGACGCGGGCCCTGAGGCTCTCGAAGGGCCACTTTCTACATTTTCTCCTTACCTTTCACCATGCTTCCTCGTGTACGACCCTTGCTGGAACGGCAGGCCTTCGGTGTCTGTGATTGGTGGGCGGGCAAGCTCAACATCAAGGCCGAACAGGTCCGCCTCTCGTTCATCTACCTCAGCTTCGTCACCGCCGGCCTCCACGTGGTACCCTACCTGGTGATGGCCTTTGTGCTCCAACACAAGGAACGCATCAAACAGCCCTTCAAACGGAGGAGCACGGTGTGGGAGCTGTGAGGGCATAGCATAGGTGCGTTGCCACTAACCCAAACGTGTGCATCAACTACTGCTTGATGAAGCGTTGGCTACTGCGTTCGGCACCCTGCTCCACCTGTACGGTATAGACGCCGCTGGCCCAGTCCGTAATGGGCAGTTGTAGCTGTTGCATCCCGGTGAGTTCATTCCCTTGATGGACCACCCTGCCCAAGGCATCAATGACCCTGAGGCGCTCGGCGGCGTGCTTCCAGGCGATGGTCACATGGTCGTTGGCCGGATTGGGGAAGATGGATAGCGAGGGAGAGGCTGTATCTTCAGGAACACCCACCGCATCAGGCCCCAGCTTCACCACCCATAAGTCCCAGTTGCCTTGGTTGTTGGTAACGTCCCCATCTAATGAAGAGCTATAACCGGTCAAGATAACTCCACCATCTACAGTAAATGCACCGCCAAAAAAGCCATCGTCTTGCGATCCACCAAAATTCCTCATCCAACGAAGCCCGAGGGTATCGTCCAAGCTGACCAGCCAAGCGTCCTGCATGCCTTTCGGGTCGGTGATCTGTCCGTCCTGTGAGGAGGTGTTTCCAATGGCCAAGAGGCCTCCACTGGGTGTGGATAGTAGGTGCCAAATGGACTCATCGTCACTTCCACCGAAAGCGGTGGAATGCAGCAGTTCCAGATCTTCATTGAGCCGCACAGCGAACATATCCTGTTCTCCCCATAGATGGATGATCTCACCCTCCGTGGAAGTCGTTGCACCGACGGCGAGCAGATCGCCACTCAGGGTTTTTACGGCGTGAGCTTGGTTACCTGTCGGCGCACTTATCAGGGTACGCTGCCACAAGATCTCCAGATCGGGTCCAACCGCAACGATCCAGCGTTGGCTATCGCCCCCAACCAAAACATCACCATCCGTGGAACTGGTAATTCCCATCAGGATTACCTGCTGATCTGGGGTGATGGACATGCTGTAGGCTGCGTCAACAGCCGTGCCGCCGTAGCAGCGTTGATTGAGAAGAACGCCGTTCGGTGACAATTTGGCCAAGTAATTGTCAATGCCAGGTGCATGGAAACCAGGTAGTTCGGAAGAGGAGGTGAGTCCGAACACGTACAGCGACCCATCCTCGCCGGACACGATACCCCTGCAATCGTCGCCTGCGGCACCTCCTATACTTCGTTCCCAGATCAGATCACCTTGGAGGTCGATCTTGAACACCCAGATATCGGTACTGCCCAAGGGTGTTGTGATATCACCATCGGTGGAGTTGGTCCTGCAGGCAATGGCGAAGCCACCGTCGCTCGTCGCGGTCACGTACGGGAAGATCTGGTTGCCGGAACCCCCGTAGCAGCGCTGCCAGAGCAGGTCGCCTTGTGCATCCAAATGCAGCACCCAGACGCGGGATATGCTGCTCATGCAGCCCGTCGCGTCGCCGTTGGTGGAGGTTGTTGTACCAACAATGATGTAGCCCCCATTGTCCAAGGCAATGATCTTTGTCCCGCGGTCAACATCGCTTCCTCCATAGGATCGCTGCCATTGAATGGTAGGTTGAGCGCTCAGGTGAAGGCAACACGCAGCGGTCAATGCATATAAAATGTAGCGCATTTCCATGTGTCAGTACTTGATGAAGGTGGAACCCTGTTGCCCTTCGCTGCCGATGACACGGATGGAATATACACCGCTTGCCCAATCGGATACGTTGAGCAAGTGCCGCTTAGGTCCTTGTAAGTTCCTCTGCTGGTATACTGTTCGGCCAACCGCGTCGAAGACTTCGAGGTCCAGCGCGTCCAGTGTCCATGCTATCGATACCAGGTCATTGGAGGGGTTGGGGAAAATGCGGACCAGCCGCTCTCGCTCGACATCGTTTACGGCTACGTCATCCAATTCACGCACGAGTACAGAATAGGGGGTGGCCGGTTTATGGTTTACCAGTGCAGGGTCGAACGGTACCCATTGGTTCACTGTTCCGTTGGGGCCGGAAATGACCTTGTAGAAGGTTGTCCATGCAGAAACGTAAAGCGTATTCTCGATCGCATCAAAGGAGAACTGCCAAACCGCGTTCGGATCCCCATCAAAGGTGAGCAGCCCGTCCGTACTGCTTTGTCGCCCCCAGAACGCATAGTCCTCGCCACTTCCAGCAAGGCCGAGCTGCACTTCTACGGTAGGTCCAAAGACATCCGTGAAGGAGTTGTAGTAGGTAACAGGCTGGACTTCATAAGAGCCTGCCGGTAGGCCCCACATGTTGCTGAACCCACCGTTCGATTGGTTGTAAATGGTCTGTACAGGGCCTTCCTCAACATCAGTATCCTCCGCAAAACTTGAATGGTGTACGCTGTACGGCGTACTCACCAACTCCAAAGCATGGCTTGCGTCCAAGCGTCCATGTCCGTTATACGGGTCGGGGCCCACCGGATAACTAGAGGTTCCTCCTGAGATATCCGTGGCGCTCATGAGCAGGATGTTCTTTACATCTTCGGGTGCCAGCCCATTGGGGTAGCCGTTGATAGGCCGATGTTCGCTCAGCATGAGTCCGACAACCCCGGTGACATGGGGTGTTGCGGCGGAGCTGAACCGGAAACAGCCATACTGCTGAGGGTCGGCATTGACCACTGGTGGGCACGTGCTTTGGAACGGATAGGGCGCATTTTGACCAATGGCGGTGGCGATCATCGGTGCGTGGCCGGGTGCGATAAGGTCCGGTGTCCCGTTCATGGTGTAGCCGCCATTGGCCTCCGTCATCAAACTGCCATCAGGGCCTCCGGCACCCACCGCGATCATCCGCCAGGGTGCGCTGTAGACGAAGTCCGCCGGATAGTTGAAGGCAGCGCCATTGCCCTTGGCCACCGTGAACACACATTCGTTCCGGAAGACGTCCTGTATCGCCCTGCGCAGCTCGCCATCGTTGAATTCATTCTGTAGCGGGCTGCTGGAATAGGCGCCGTAACTGTTGTTCAATGCGTGGCAGGCGAATTGTCCATTCCCATTTCCGCTTTGGGCAGCGCTACGCACAGCTTCTACTACGGTAGCTGATGTAGTTGGAAATCCGGGTTCAAAGATGCCGACAGAGTATAGCGACACACCATATTCATCCTGTAGGGCGTCACCACCTGCAATACCGGCAATGCCTTCCTCATTGTTGCGCACGGCGCCAACAATTGCAGCGCAAGCATTACCATGCGACTCACTACCGGGGAAATTCGCATCACTCCAATCGGAAATAGATTGATAGTATGGATAGCTCCACCCATCCAACACTTTCGACCCGCTTAGTGTCTGAAAATCCGGGTGCCAAGAGGCGAGCATTTCATCTACGATGCCTACGCGAATATCCGGGCTTCCCGTTTGGATGTTCCACGCGCCCTCCACATTGATATCAGCATCGGGGAAGGTAGCGTTCGGGCGTAAGCTGAATTGATGTGTTTGATACAGCGGGTCGTTGCTATAGGGGTGATAGATCAGGTTGGCCTGGGCCCGTTCAACGAATTGCGTCAAGGAACCAACCGCTTGTATCGCTTGCGGAGGATCGCTGCCGAGGTCGACGTTCAGCAGGAAGGTGTTCCAATAGGGCTGCAGGCGCTCTATGGTTCCAAGTCTTCTGGTCGACGTACTGTCCGCCGTTGTGGTGTTTCGGTACACCTTGAAGACTTTGATCTGTTTCCCACTTCCTGGAGGCGATCCAAGTCGCAGCCCGATCGAGTCCGCCACATGGGCTGGTACGATCTGGTCCAACGTACCCCATTGCCAGTTCTTGTCATCCACGTTTAGCGTATTCACCAGCGAAGGATAGAACGTCACGAGGAGTTCATTGTCTTTCGCCAAGGCCGTTCCATTCTCATCCGTGATGGTCCCGTTGTTCAGCAGGTAGGACGCATACTTGACCACGCTGTAGGTTGACCCGCTCCGCCCTCCGACATAGACCCGTCCATCATGATCGACCACCAGGTCTAACGCACGATCGTCACCGATCAGCCCGTCGTGTTCGCGCGTCCATTCCAGCGTTCCGTTCGCACTGTACTTGAGCGTTCGGAAATTGGTACTGGTGCCATCGTGTACAGTGCCCACCACGATCACGCCGCCATCGTTGGTCGCAGCACATTTGGTCGCTTCGGCATCCAGGGTGGGGTCGTTCGCCTTGTAATGTCGGCCCCATAGAACACTACCATCGGCTGCATATTTGACCGTGACCATATCGCTTCCGCCATTGATTTTTCGGCTGTAGCCCGCCACGAACACGTTACCGGCATTGTCGGCATCCACGCTTCGGCCTGCATCGTTGAGCCCTTCTGCGTCGTAGTCCTTCACCCAACCCAGCGAAAGATCCGCGTTCAACTTCACGGTCTGCATGTCCTTCACCCCGTTCACCTCCCGCGAACCAGTTATGAAGATGGACCCTTGGTCGTCGCGCGTGAAGGCAAGGACATTATCCAAGCCTACGCCAGGCACCGTGACGCGCACGGCATCCAACTGGGCACCGGTGGCAGCATCGTATTTGACGGTGGCGAAATCCCATGCGTTGGCGGCAGATGCTGAAGCACCACTGACCACCGGGTTGCTGTTCACATCCACCACCACACCGGTGGCCGCATCGATGAGCCCTACATGGTCGTAGGTGGCGTTCCAACCCACAGCACCATTGGCGGAGAACTTGATCAATAAGAAGTCGGGGTTCGTTGGTGTGCTGTAGGTGCTGCCTGCGATATAAATGCCCCCTGCTCCATCCAAGGCCATGGAGGTGGCCACATCCGCCATGCCGGGACCGCTGCCCCAGACCTGCGCCCATGCCAATGTGCCGTTCGGCTGGTATCGCAGCAAAGCAATGTCGAGGAAGCCGGCGGTGGTGGTTACAACACCTGCAACGAACACGTTGCCAAGCTGATCACAACTGACCGCGACACCATAGTCCTGAGCACCTGCTGACCCTCCATAGGTGTGTTGCCATACCACATTGCCGTCGCGATCGTACTTCGTTACCAGCATATCCGGATCATCGGGGCCATTGAGCGTATTGCCCACCACTATCAAATGGCCCAGCGGGTCCAGCACACTTGCCGACCAGTCCAACTGATCCGGCAGGCCCGTTTCTCTGACCCATTCCTTGTTCACATAATATTGGGCTTGCGCGCTCATGGCCGACGCAAGCAGGTTAACGATCAGGAATGCACGAACCGCTTTGTGCAACCATCGCCGGTCGCTATTGAGCTGGTGAGCTGGTGAGCTGGTGAGCTGGTGAGCTGGTGAGCTGGTGAGCTGGTGCATGATCAAGGGCTTTGGATCGTAAATATAATCACGACAGATCAAAATGCCAATTTTTCTTTTGTCACCCACGACCTGCAGCATTCTGTGGTCTGGTAACCCTGCCCAACCACCATTCCCCCGCCCCGCCCGATCTTCGCCCCATGCGCATCCTCATCACCGGTAGCAATGGCCTGCTGGGCCAGAAGCTCGTCGCCGCGCTCCGCCACGATGCGGAGGTGGAACTGACCGCCACCAGCCGTGGCGCCGATCGCTCGCCACGACCGCTGGGCGGCCAGTACCGGCCGCTGGACATCACCAACGCGGCCGAGGTGGGTGCGGTGTTCGATGCGGTGCGGCCCGAGGTGGTGATCCACACCGCGGCGATGACCAACGTGGACGCCTGCGAGCTGGATCCTGCGGCCTGTCGGCTGCAGAACGTGACGGCCACCGAACACCTCGTTCAGGCGGCCAAGCGCCACCACAGCCACTTCATCCACCTCAGCACCGACTTCATCTTCGATGGAACGGCTGGCCCGTACCGCGAGGAGGATGTGCCCGCACCGCTGAGCATCTACGGGCATAGCAAGCTGGACAGCGAGCGCCTGGTGATGAACGCAGGGCTGGAGCGCTGGGCCATTGCCCGCACCATCATCGTGTACGGCATCGCGCCAGGTCTTAGCCGCAGCAACGTGGTACTGTGGGCCAAGAGCGCACTGGAGAAGGGCGAACCCATCAAAGTGGTGGACGACCAATGGCGCATGCCCACCCTGGCGGAGGACCTGGCCGATGGCTGCATCCGCATCGCCAAGCGCAAGGCCACGGGCATCTTCCACCTCAGTGGTCCGGAAGGCATGAGCATCCTGGAACTGGTGCAGCGCGTGGGGGCCTTCTTCCACCTCGATACCGCCGTGGTGTCGCCCGTGAAGAGCGATACGCTGGGCCAGCCGGCGAAACGTCCGCCGCGCACGGGCTTTGTGCTGGACAAGGCCCGCCGCGAGCTGGGCTACGCGCCGCGCACCTTCGAGGAAGGGCTGGCGGTGCTGGCCGCGCAGCTGCAGGGCGTGCAGGCTTGAGGCGTACGGGGGGGATGGGG
>CAYZBO010000023.1:30982-38117 GCA_964476665.1 uncultured Chryseobacterium sp.
TGCTGGCCGCGCAGCTGCAGGGCGTGCAGGCTTGAGGCGTACGGGGGGGATGGGGGTGTATCCCGTGGTGTGGGAAGGCCTGCCGGATGGGGCAGTGCGTAGCGATGAAATTCTATCTTGGCCCGTCATAATCGCAATCACGCAACGCACATGGTGCAACAGGAATCGTGGGGCACACGGGTGGGACTGATCCTGGCCATGGCCGGCAACGCCGTGGGTCTGGGCAACTTCCTCCGCTTCCCGGTGCAGGCGGTGAACAACGGGGGTGGGGCCTTCATCATCCCCTACCTCGTCTGCTTCCTGCTGATGGGCATCCCGCTGCTGTGGATCGAATGGAGCATGGGCCGCTTCGGGGGGCGCAACAACAACCATAGCACGCCCTTCATCCTGGACACCATGACCAAGCGCGCCTTCTGGAAGTACTTCGGCGTGTTCGGCATCTTCACCAACATCGCCGTGGCGGCCTACTACTGTTACATCGAGAGCTGGACGATGAGCTACGTGTACCATAGCATCATCGGCACCTTCAACGGCCTATCGCAAAGCCAGGTGGCGCAGTTCTTCACGCAGTACGTGGACATCGGACACAGCCACACGGGCATTCCTTACGAAGCCGTGGTCTTCTACGTGCTGTGCCTGCTGCTCAACACCTGGATCCTCTCGCGCGGCCTGGCCGGGGTGGAGCGGGCGGCCAAGATCGGCATGCCGCTGCTGATCCTCTTCGGGGTGTTCCTCGCCTTGCGCGGTCTCACCCTCGGCACCAGCGGTGCCAGTGCTGAAGTGCCCACGGCCAGCGCCTGGGACGGCCTCAACTTCCTGTGGACACCCCAGTTCGACAGCCTGTCCAACCCCAAGGTGTGGCTGGCCGCCGCCGGGCAGATCTTCTTCACCCTCAGCGTGGGCATGGGCACCATCCACTGCTACGCGGCCTATGTGCGCAGCAAGGACGACATTGCCCTCAACGCCGTGAGCGCGGGCTTCACCAACGAGTTCGTGGAGGTGGTGCTCGGCAGTCTGGTCGTGATCCCCATCGCCGCGGGCTACCTCGGCCTCGATTGGGTGAAGGCGAACGCCGGCTTTGGCATGGCCTTCCAGACCATGCCCTTCCTCTTCGAGAAATGGGGACCCTTCTTGAGCGCCGCCGCCGGGGTGATGTGGTTCGGGCTGCTCTTCTTCGCCGGCATCACCTCGTCGCTGGCGATGGGCACCCCGTGGATGGGCTTCATGCGCGATGAGTTCGGCTGGGGCCGGGTGAAAGGCGCGTGGAGCTTCGGGCTCATCGTACTGCTCCTGGGCATGCCCACGGTGATCTTCTTCCAGGAGGGGGTGTTCGACGAGTACGACTACTGGGCCGGCACGGTGGCCCTGGTGGTCTTTGCGCTCGCAGAGACGATCCTCTTCGCCTGGGTCTTCGGCATCGACAAGGGCTGGAAGGAACTGATGTCCGGCTCCGACCTTCGGGTGCCCACGGTGTACAAGTTCATCATCAAGTACGTGACGCCCGCCATGCTCCTGCTGGTGTTCGTGGGTGCGCTCTTCACCCCGGCCGGTAACGACTGGTCCGGCGCGCTCAGCAACCTCTTCAGTGGCGGTGGATGGGAGCTGGACAACAGTTCCATCATCCGCACCATCGCCAATACCGGTCTGCACCAGCAACTGGCCGCCGCCACCGATGGTGCGGAGGTCACCCGCTTGCAGGACCGCCTGTTCTACACCAACCTGGCGCGCACCCTGCTCCTGCTCACCTTCGCTGGCCTGGCCTTCCTGGTCTACCTGGCCGGCATGCGCCGTATGAAGAACCCCAGCACCACCGCGGCATGAACCCTTCCGCCCTCACCCTCATGGTGCTCACGCAGCTTAGCGTGATCAGCATCACGGCCTATTTCTTCTACCGGGTGTTCACCGCGCCGCCCAAGCCCGAGCCGGACAGCTACGGCGAGAACGATCCCGACTGAGCACCGCCGATGGCCCTGCGCGATCCCGGCAAGGAACGCTTCGAGGAGCTCTTCCGCATGCACCAGGGAGAGCGGCGCGGCATGCTGGTGCTTATCGGGCTCACCGCCCTGCTCTTCTGCTGGGCCGTGTACGAGCAGTGGTGGCGACAGCCCCCCTTCGTGGACGATGGTCGCTACCGCGAACAGGTGACCGCCTGGCTGGCCACCCGTGCGGACAGCAGCGCCACCGTTCAACCCCCGACCGAGCTGTTCGCCTTCGACCCCAACACCATCGAACGGGCCGACTGGCTGCGCCTCGGGCTCACCGAACGGCAGGTGGACGGCATCGAACGCTACCGGGAGAAGGGCGGTCGCTTCCGCAGCAAGAAGGACCTGGCGCGCATGTACAGCCTGCGCCCGGAGCAGGTGACGCAATTGACGCCCTATGTGCAGCTGCCCGACAGTGCGCCCGCTCGCGACCGCTACGAAGGCAAGGCTCATCAGGACCGGGCATTTAGAGAGCGGCCGCGCTGGGAGGACCGCGCCGGGGCGAGCGGTACCGCGCAGGATGCGGGGCCTCAGCCGCGGCGCTGGGAGCGCGCGGAACATCGCGCGGTGGAGGTGAACGCTGCGGACAGCGCATCGCTTGTGGCCCTGCCCGGCATCGGCCCCTCCTTTGCCCGTGGCATCCTGAAGTACCGCGACAAACTGGGTGGCTACCGCAGCTTGGACCAGCTGGCCGAGGTGTACGTGTTGAAGGACAAGCCCGATGCCTTGGCCCGCCTGGGCGAGCTGCTGGTGATCGACACCCTGATGGTGCGGCGCCTGCCCATCAACAGCTGCACGGTGGAGCAGCTGGCAGCACACCCCTATGCAGGGTGGAAGGTGGCCAAGCCGCTGATCGCCTACCGCACCCAGCATGGACCCTTCCGGCAGGTGGCCGATATCCGTGGCTGCGCGGCTGTGGATGAGGCCGCGTTCCGTAAACTTGCGCCCTATCTCACCGTGGAGTGAACAGCGCACTGGAACACCGCATCAAGGCAGCCATCCGCGATGTGCCCGACTTCCCCAAGCCGGGCATCCTGTTCCGCGACATCACCCCTGTGCTGGAGGATCCGCAGCTGTGCAGCGCCGTGGTGGAGGGCTTCGCTGAGGCCCTGCGCCACACCCCGGTGGACGCCATCGCCGGCGTGGAAAGCCGGGGCTTCCTTTTTGGTCTGCCGCTCGCCATGCGTCTGGGCATCCCCTTCATCACGGTGCGCAAGAAGGGTAAGCTGCCCTACCGCACCGTGAGCTACCACTACGACCTGGAGTACGGCAGCGCAGCCATCGAGATGCACGAGGGCGTGGTTCGGCCCGGCATGCGCGTGCTGGTGCACGATGATCTGCTGGCCACCGGAGGCACCGCTGCCGCCACCGCCGAGCTCATCCGCATGCAGGGCGCGGAGACCGCCGCCTTCGCCTTCCTCATCGAACTATCCTTCCTGTCCGGCGTTGAACGGCTGCGCCCTTACGGGGCGCCCGTGCTGCGACTGGCCACTTACTGATCCCATGGAGTTCCATACCACCGAGAACCAAACGATGATCGCGCAGGCCGTGCGCGACCTCTGCGAACGCGAACTGCGCCCCCACGTCATGGACTGGGACGAGGCCCAGCACCTGCCGATCGACCTCTTCAAGAAGCACTTCGGTCCGGCCGGCATGCTCGGTGTGCTGGTGCCCGAGGAGTACGGTGGCGCGGGCCTCAGCTACTTCGAGTACATCACCACCATCGTGGAGGTGGCCAAGGTGTGCAGCAGCGTGGGTCTCAGTGTGGCCGCGCACAACAGCCTGTGCACGGGCCATATCCTGCAATTCGGCAACAACGCCCAGAAGAAGAAGTGGCTCACCAAGCTGGCCACCGGCGAATGGCTGGGTGCCTGGGCGCTGACCGAGCCCAACACCGGCAGCGACGCCATGCGCATGAAGTGCACGGCGCGCAAGGAGGGCAACGAGTGGGTGTTGAACGGCACCAAGTGCTGGATCACCCACGGCAAGAGCAGCGATGTGGTGGTGGTCATCGCCCGCACGGGCGAGCTGCTGGACAGCAAGGGTATGACCGCTTTCGTGGTGGAGCGCGGCACACCGGGCCTGAAGGCGGGCAAGAAGGAGAACAAGCTGGGCATGCGGGCCAGCGAGACCGCCGAGGTCATCTTCGAGGAGTGCCGCATACCGGAAGAGAACGTGCTGGGCCAGGTGGGCCAGGGCTTCCAGCAGGCCATGAAGATCCTGGACGGCGGCCGCATCAGCATCGCGGCGCTCAGCCTGGGCATCGCCAAGGGCGCCTACGACGCCAGCGTGAAGTACGCCAAGGAGCGCCAGCAGTTCGGCCAGCCCATCGCCAGCTTCCAGGCCATCTCCTTCAAGCTGGCCGACATGGCCACCCGCATCGAGGCCGCCGAACTGCTCACCCAGCAGGCCGCCGACCTCAAGAACCGCGGCAAGAAGATGACCAAGGAGAGCGCCATGGCCAAGTACTACGCCAGCGAGGTGGCCGTGTGGGCCAGCAACGAGGCCGTGCAGATCTTCGGCGGCTACGGTTACACCAAGGACTTCCCCGTGGAGAAGTTCTACCGCGACAGCAAGCTCTGCACCATCGGCGAGGGCACCAGCGAGATCCAGAAACTGGTGATCAGCCGGGAGGTGCTCAAGTGACCCCATTTGCACGGATCAACGAAGGCGCTATCTTTGCGCCCCCTTCGAACAAAAGGACCCCATGCTGATCATCCCCGTCAAGGAAGGCGAGAGCATCGATAAGGCGCTCAAGAAGTTCAAGAAGAAGTTCGAGCGCACGCAGACCATGCGTCAGCTCCGCAAGCGCCAGAGCTTCACCAAGCCTTCGGTGGCGCGGCGCAAGGAGATGATCCGCGCGGCCTACAAGCTGACCATGCAGACCGAGCAGGAATAATATCCTGCCTCGCATCCCGTTCAGAAGGGGAAAGGTCCAACCGGACTTTTCCCCTTCTTTGTTGTGCATGGCGCTGGACCGCTACCTGGAACATCTGGCCTACGAGAAACGCTGCAGCGCCCATACCGTGCAGGCGTACCGGCGCGACCTGCAGCAGTTCGCCGCCTGGCTGCAGGGAATGGGTGTGGGGCTGGAGGCGGCCACCGGCAAGCTGGTGCGGGGCTGGATGATGGGGCTGCTGGAGCAGGGCGTGGGTGCCCGCAGCGTGAACCGCAAGCTCAGCGCGCTGCGCGGCTACTACACCTTCCTGCGCACGGTGGGCGCCCTGACCGAGGATCCCACGGCCCTGATCGACCCACCGAAGACCCCCAAGCGGCTGCCCGAGTTCGTTGAGCTGGGGCGGATGGACCGGCTGTTCGATGAACTGAAGTGGCCCGAAGGCGCCAGAGGTGAGCGCGACCGCCTGGTGCTGGAGCTGCTCTACGGTACGGGCATGCGCCTGGCCGAGCTGCTGGGGCTGGGGGTGGGGGATGTGGACCTGCATCGGGCCACCGTGAAGGTGCTGGGCAAGCGCAACAAGGAACGGATCGTGCCGCTGACGCCTGCGCTGTGCGAGCGCTTGCGGGCCTACCTGCTGGTGCGGGCGGCCACGGGGGTGGGGCCGGGCGGCCCCCTGCTGGTGGATGAAAATGGGCAACCCTTGGCGCGGAGGAGCGTACAACGTCTCGTTGTGTATTACCTTAGTGGGGTCACCTCGCAACAGAAACGCTCTCCTCACGTGCTACGACACACCTTCGCCACGCACATGCTCGACAAGGGTGCCGACCTCAATGCAGTGAAGGAGCTATTGGGCCATGCCGGACTGGCCGCCACGCAGGTGTACACCCACAATACCGTTGAAAAACTTCGCAATGTCCACGCCCAGGCCCACCCACGGGGAGGGGGCGTACCACACGAACCATCAAACGAACGTTAGGACCATGAACATCAATGTGCGTTCCATTCATTTCGATGCTGACGTGAAGCTCATCGCCTTCATCCAGGACAAGCTGGTGAAGCTCGATCAATTCCATGACAACATCCTGGGCGGGGATGTCTTCCTGCGCCTGGACCACGACAGTGCCAACCGGGAGAACAAGGTGGTGGAGATCCGCCTGGCGGTGCCCGGTCGCGACCACTTCGCCAAGCGGCAGGCCAAGAGCTTCGAGGAGGCGGCGATCGACGCTGTGGAAGCGCTGCGCAGCCAGGTGGAACGGGCCAAGGAGCGCTTGCGCCGGGCTTGAGCCACCGCACGGAACAGGCCGCCATGGGCGGTCGGGACAAGGCCACGAAGCAATTCGTGGCCTTGTTGTTTGGTGGTGATCGGGATCTTGCTACATTTGCAGCCCCTTTCCGACCCTTTCGGTCGTGGAGGGGGAACGGAAAACGTTCTTTCTGTGTTGTACAGGCCAATGTAGCTCAGCTGGTAGAGCAGCTGATTTGTAATCAGCCGGTCGGGGGTTCGAGTCCCTTCATTGGCTCCAGTGGGCCGATCGAAAGGGGAGATACCCAAGTGGCCAACGGGGGCAGACTGTAAATCTGCTGTCTTACGACTTCGTAGGTTCGAATCCTGCTCTCCCCACCACTCGTTCGGAGCCAGGCAGCACCCTTTCGGTGCAGCGGGGACCGCACCTCCAAACAGACCGGCATAGGCGGGAGTAGCTCAGTTGGTAGAGCATCAGCCTTCCAAGCTGAATGTCGCGGGTTCGAGTCTCGTCTCCCGCTCCACCACCAAAGAAGTCATAGGCCTTTGTAGCTCAGAGGTAGAGCACTTCCTTGGTAAGGAAGAGGTCACGGGTTCAATTCCCGTCAAAGGCTCCAGTAGCTCTATAGGCTTTGCTGCATCCGGGTCCGCCCGGAAGGCCCTGTACATCATCGAAGGACCGATCAGAACACGAACAACCCAACGACCGCACGACAATGGCAAAGGAGACTTTCGTACGTACCAAGCCGCACGTCAACATCGGTACCATCGGTCACGTTGACCATGGCAAGACCACGTTGACCGCGGCCATCACCAAGGTATTGGCTGATGCCGGCCTGAGCGAAGCCCGCAGCTTCGACTCGATCGATAACGCCCCCGAAGAGAAGGAGCGTGGTATCACCATCAACACCTCGCACGTGGAGTACCAGACGGCCAACCGTCACTACGCCCACGTTGACTGCCCGGGCCACGCCGACTATGTGAAGAACATGGTGACGGGCGCCGCGCAGA
>CAYZBO010000024.1:0-11173 GCA_964476665.1 uncultured Chryseobacterium sp.
CGAAGCCCTCCACGTGGCTGGCCTCCTTGGCGAGGTAGCTCTTGGGAATGAACAGGGGGAAGTAGGCGTTGGTATGGCCCGTGGCCTTGAACATGTCGTCCAGCGCGCGCTGCATCCGCTCCCAAATGGCGTATCCGTGCGGCTTGATCACCATGCAGCCCCGAACATCGCTATGCTCGGCAAGGTCCGCCTTGAGCACCAGGTCGTTGTACCACTGTGCGTAATCCTCTGCACGCTTCGTGAGTTGATCGGCCATGACGATCTTTTGTGGTATTATTTTTGTTCCAAGTGGGACGGCGAAGGTAACCATGCCCGGCCAGCGTTCCAGTCACCAGCACCTGAATGACCCGAAGCACGATGAGAAGCACCCTGAACATATCGCTCCTGTTGCTCACGGTCATGTTGCTTGCTTCATGTGGAAGCATGCAGGACACAATGGCCGTTCGCGACGATGTGTACTACATGCCTTCCGATGCTCCCAGTGTTGCATCCAAACCGGCACCCAGCCCGGAGGAGCAGGCACGCATGGAGCCTGTGCGGCCTGGTGAGCAGAGCGCGGATGACTACTACGACCCCGAGGTGGCGCAGGCCGAACAGCAGCGCAGCTTCTACGACATGACGTACAATGACCCGTTCTTCTACAACTACGGGCGCTTCGGCTTCGGTACACAGCTGGGCTGGCGTTCGGGTTGGAACGGTCCGGGTTGGGGCATGGGTATGGGTATGGGCTGGAACGACCCGTGGATGAACCTCAGCTTCGGATGGGGTAACCCATACATGGACCCATGGAACAGGCCGTGGGGCGGCTATGGTCATTTCGGATGGAACGACCCCTACGGCATGAACGGACCGTGGGGCTGGAACCAGCCATGGGGGTGGAACCGGCCGTGGGGGTGGAACCGGCCTTGGATGTACGACCCGTGGGGTCCAGGCCCCTATCATGGCCCCTGGGGGGGCTGCTGGTCCTGCTATTCCCCGATCATCATCGGAGGCGGCAACCAAGTGGTGGTCCGTCCGCGCACCGGACTCAACGGAGGTACGCGCAGCGTGACGAGCGGCCAGCCCCGAGTGGTTGCGCGCGACCCCGCCGGACTGCGGCCCACCACCCGCCAGACCCCCATACTGCGTGAACAACAGCGCAGCGGCAACACGACCCGCCCCCAGGTGGGCCGTACTCCCGGTGAGCGCAACGACCCGGGCCTTCAACGTGACCAAGGCGGCCAGCGCAGCGTTCCAGGCCGCACCACACCGCAACGAGGCACTACGCCGCGCCCGAACATCCAGCAACGCGAAGCTCCCAGCCGCAACGGTGGCGGTATCCGTGGTGGAGGATCGATCGGCGGAGGTGGCTCGGTGGCTCCATCCCGTGACAGTGGCGGTGGCCGCAGTGGCGGTAGCATTGGCGGCGGCGGCGGAAGCCGGAACGGTGGGTCCCGTCCACGCTGATCCAGTAACACCATGAGCACACGCAACGTCTTCGTGGCCCTGGTGGCCTGTGCCCTCCTGGGAACGGTTCATGTGCAGGCACAGACCGAAGAGGACGCGCTCCGCCTCGGGACCCTGCGCCCCGGAGGTACGGCACGCAGCGCCGGCCTTGCCAATGCCTTCGGCGCCGTGGGGGCCGATCCCGCGGCCATTGGTATCAACCCCGCAGGTTTCGGGCTTTACCGGACCAACGAGATGAGCATCACCCCGCTCGTGGAGGTGAACGATGCCGATGCCACCACCTACGGATCGACCACCGGTGATACCCGCTCGCGCTTTGCCATCAACAACCTCGCATTGATCATCAACGATCCGGCAAAGGCGGGCAGTGAGTGGCGCAGCAGCACCTACGGTGTGGTCATGGACAGGCAGGAAAGCCACAACCGGCGCACCCAGGCGTTGGCCAGGGATGTGAACAGCACCTTCCTTGAGGGCCTTGCGATCGATGCGGACGGCATCTGGCAGCAGGACCTCTATGATGCCCTGCCCTTCACCGCTGGTCTGGCATGGGAGACCTACGCCATTGACCCGCTCGACCCCAGCGACAGCCTCAGCACCACCTACCTGCCTGCTATTCCCTTCGGGTCACCGACCGAGCAACTGCACACCGTTGATGCGCGTGGCGCGAACAGCAACACCGCGTTCTTTTATTCCGGCAACTACATGGACAAGCTCTACCTCGGCATGTCCATCGGCATCGCCTCCCATCGCTACCGCCGGACCACGACCCATCAGGAGACCTCACAGGACGAAGCCCTTGACCTGGAGACCGCCACGTGGACGGAGCAGCTCAGCACCACAGGTACCGGGATCAACGTTAAGGTCGGAGCCATCGGACGCATCAACGAACGGCTTCGCCTCGGGGCTTCCTTCCACAGTCCCCAATGGATGCAGCTCAGTGATGCCTACACAAGCGACATGGTCACCACTTTCCGGAGCCTTGATTCGCTCGGCCGTGATAGCTACTCTTCGTCCTCTCCGGACGGGATCTATACCTACCGCATCCAGACACCTTGGCGGGTGGTGGCGAGTGCGGCGTACATAGCTGGAAGGAATGGTCTGGTGAGCCTTGACTATGAGTTCCATGACCCCCGGCGATCCCGCTTCCGTTCCAGTGACCGGCTGATCAACACGTACGATTATCAGGCTGAGAACGATGCGATACGGGCCAGCTTCATGCCTGTTCACAGCGTGCGGGTGGGCACCGAATGGCGCTTCGGCACGTGGTACTACCGCATGGGATGGGCCCTGAGCACCAACCCGTATGATGAGCAGGATGCCAGGCACGGTTCCGCATGGAAGAACTACGCGGGAGGCATGGGCTATCGGAACGACCATGTCGCCGTGGACCTGGGCATCAACGTGGGGCTCCAACAGGACCGCTATTTCCCTTACGCCGCCTACCTGGTGAACAGTACCGCAGTGGACCGGCGCGACCTGCGCTTCATGCTCACGGTGAGCCTACGCACCTGAGAGGGGCTTCGTAGGATGCACGAAAAAGGCCGGGAACCATCCCGGCCTTTTCATTCTCACGATGGTCCTGTTCAGGCGCCTTTCACGCGACCCACAACGTATTCATCCACGAGCACGCGTCCGCAATGTTCGCAGACGATGATCTTCTTGTGGCTGCTGATGTCCAACTGACGCTGGGGCGGGATGCTGTTGAAGCAGCCGCCGCAGGAGCCCCGTTCCACGGGCACCACGGCAAGGCCATTGCGGGTGTTGCCACGGATGCGATGGTAGGCGCTCAACAGACGCTCTTCGATGTGCTTGGAAGCGGCATCGCTCTGCTTCTGCAGCTCCTTCTCCTCCTTCTCGGTCTCGGCCACGATGTCGTCGAGCTCCTTCTTCTTCACGTCGAGGTCCTTCTGGCGCTCCTCCAGCTTGGTGCGGCTTTCGTCCACCACGGCGCGCTTGGCGTCGATGGTGACCTTGGCCTCCTTGATGCGCTTCTCGGCCAGCTGGATCTCCAGGTTCTGGAACTCGATCTCCTTGGTGAGGGAATCGTACTCGCGATTGTTGCGCACCTTGGCCTGCTGACCTTCGTACTTCTTGATCTGGGCCTTGGCCTCCTTGATCATGTTCTGGCGGTCGGTCACCTGACCCTCCACCTCGGCGAGTTCTTCCTGCAACTTGTTCAGGCGGGTCTGCAGGCCGGCCACTTCATCCTCCAGGTCCTGCACCTCCAGGGGAAGTTCACCTCGTTGCACCTTGATGCGGTCCACCTGCGAATCGATATGCTGCAACCGGTACAGCTCCACGAGCTTTTCGGCCACCGATACATCGGCCTTGCTGATGGTCCTCTTCTCCGAAGCGGCTTTGGGGGCCGGATCCTTCACGTCGGTCTTCGCCATTGGTCAGAAATGATGGATGGGATCCGTGACGGTTTCCGTCAAACGGACCGCAAAGGTAGGGAAAAGTTCCCTTAACCGGCGCTGGATCAGGTGCATGGTGAACTGTTCGCTGCCGTAGTGCCCGATATCGGCCACCACCAACCGCCCGTCCGCATCAAAGAACTCATGGTACTTCACGTCGCCCGTGAGGTAGATGTCGGCCCCCGCTGCCTTGGCCCGACCGATGAGGAAGGACCCCGAGCCGCCACAGACCGCCACCCGCCGAACGGGCCTGCCGAGCAACCGGGTGTGCCGCACCACCTGCAGACCGAACACCGCCTTCACACGGGCCAGGAAGGCCTCCTCGGCCAGTGCTTCGGGCAGCTCGCCCACCATGCCAGCACCCACCCCCGGGTGCTCGTTCGCCAACGGGATCAGGTCGTAGGCCACCTCCTCGTACGGATGTGCAACACGCATGGCCGCCAGCACGGCGCGTTCGATCGCCACCGGAACGATGAACTCCAACCTGAACTCGGCGACCAGCTCCCGCGTCCCTTGCGCTCCCATAAAAGGGGAACTGCCCGGGCCCGGACGGAAGGTGCCCATCCCACCCACTGTGAAGCTGCATTCATCGTAGTTGCCGATATGACCGGCGCCCGCGCTGAACAACGCATCGCGTACGCTGTCGGCATGGTCCTTGGGTACGTACACCACCAGCTTGCGGAGCTGTCCGGACCTTGGCACCAACACCCGCGTGGCCTGCAAACCCAACCGAGCGGCGATCTCCGCGTTCACTCCGCTGTACACATTGTCCAGGTTGGTATGGATGGCATAGAGCGCGATGTTGTTCCTGATGGCCGCCAGCACGGTCCGTTCCACGTAACCACCGCCGCTCAGGCTCTTCAGGCCCCTGAAGATCACCGGGTGATGGCTGATGATGAGGCCACAGCCCAGTCGGGCAGCTTCCTCCACTACAGCCTCCGTACAGTCCAGGCACACCAACGCACTGGTCAACTCGGTCTCCGGGTCGCCCACCTGGAGGCCGCTGTTGTCGTAATCCTCCTGCAGGGAACGTGGCGCCCAGGCCTCGAGGGCGGCGGTCAATTCTTTGATGCGCATCTTTCGCCTTGGAATTCGTTCCTGCAAAGTACGCGATGCTGCTCCGAAGGATCCTGTTCGCCCCGTTCACCCTGCTGGTCGGCCTGGCCCTTGCCGTGCGGCATGCGCTGTACGATAAGGGGGTCCTCAAGCGTACTCGACCATCCGTGCCCACGATCGCCATCGGCAACCTGGCACTGGGCGGTACGGGCAAAACGCCCATGCTGGAACTGGTGTTGCGCACGCTCCAGGAGCATGCCCCGCTCGCCACCCTCAGCCGCGGGTACGGCCGCAGCGGCTCCGACCTGCATGAGGTGCAGCCCACGGACGATGCGCAGCGAAGTGGCGACGAACCGGTGCAGGTGAAGCGCAACTTCCCCAGCGTGCGTGTGTTCGTCGGCGCAGACCGGGTAGCCGCCATTGCAGCCATCCAGCAGGCCGTTCCTGATGTGAAAGCGGTGGTGCTCGATGATGCCCTGCAACACCGGGCGCTCGATGCCGGCCTCAAAATCCTGCTCACCACCTGGCAGCGGCCCTTCTGTGACGATGCCTTGGTGCCTGGAGGCCGTCTGCGCGACCTGCGAAGCCGGGCAAAAGCCGCACACCTGGTGGTCGTCACCAAATGCCCCAGCCTACCGACGCCTGCGCAGCAGGAACAATGGCGTTCACGCTTGGGACTGCGAGCCCATCAACACCTGTTCTTCACCGGGATCGCCTACAAAGCACCCACGCTGATGAAGAATGCCGCTCCGGCAGGAACACCCGTTGCGACAGCGGACCAAATGACAAGGAAGGCTCTGCTGGTAACGGGTATCGCGGACCCCGCTCCATTGGTGGAGCACTTGAAGGGCTTGTTCGCCGGGGTGGAGCACGCATCCTTCCCGGACCACCACGCCTTCAGCACCAGCGATGTGCAAGGCCTCGCAATGCGAATGGCTAAATTCGCGGCCGGTCCGAACCTGCTGATCACCACGGAAAAGGACGCTGTGCGCCTGTTGCCCCTCCTGAACGGAGGTGCGTGGGACACGGTGCCGGTGGCGGTCATCGGCATGCGGACCGTGATCCTCAACGAACCTGAACGCTTCGCCGATCTCATTCGCCGCCATGTTGCAACGCATACAGCGCATCGCTGACCACTTGAAGAAGGCCACCGGTGGCTTCGCGCCCGAAACCGGCATCATCCTCGGCACCGGCCTTAGCGGCCTCGGCAAGGAGATCGACGTGAAGTATGCCATCCCCTACGGCGACATCCCCGAATTCCCGGTGAGCACCGTGCAGGGTCATCCGGGACGCCTGCTCTTCGGTCTGCTCGGTGGCAAGCCGGTGGTGGCCATGCAAGGCCGCTTTCACTATTACGAAGGCTGGACCATGGATGAGGTGGTGCTTCCTGTACGGGTGATGAGGTACCTCGGTATTCAGCGCCTCTTCGTGAGCAACGCCTGCGGTGGTGTGAACCCCGCTTTCGAGACCGGCGACCTCATGATCCTCAACGACCACATCTGCCTGTTCCCCAACCCGCTCATCGGACGCAACATCGACGAGTTGGGGCCGCGCTTCCCCGACATGAGCGAGCCGTACGACCACGCGCTTATTGCCAAGGCCAAGGCCATTGCGCAGCAGCATGGCATCGCCGTGCAGGAGGGCTGTTATGTGGGCCTCACGGGTCCCACGCTGGAGACGCCGGCCGAGTACCACTATGTGCGCGTGATCGGTGGTGATGCCGTGGGCATGAGCACCGTTCCGGAAGTGATCGCGGCGCGCCACATGGGCCTGCCCTGCTTCGCCATGAGCGTGATCACCGACATGGGTGTGAAGGGCCGCATCGAGAAGACCACCCACGAAATGGTGCAGCGTGTGGCCGAAGGTGCCGAGCCGAAGCTCACCCGCATCATGAAGGACCTTATCGCCAGCTGCTGACATGAGCACTCCGAAGGAAGTGGTGACCGGGAGCAACGCGCCCCATTGGAGCGAACGCTACGAGCTGGTGGTGGGCCTCGAGGTGCACGCCCAGTTGAACACCGCCAGCAAGGCCTACAGTGGCGACCCGAACGCTTATGGTGACCACCCCAATACCAACGTGAGCGCACTTACCCTGGGTCATCCCGGGACCCTGCCCGTGGCCAACAAGCAGGTGGTGGAACATGCCGTGCGACTCGGCCTTGCGACGCATTGCAGCATCGCGCCGTGGATGCATTACGCCCGCAAGAACTACTTCTACCCCGACCTTCCCAAGGGCTACCAGATCACCCAGGACAAGACGCCGATCTGCACCGAGGGCTACATCGACATCCCCAACACCCGCGGCACCGAACAGGCCACTTCCGCAGCACCGCAGCACGCTCCCGTGGCGCCGGGCATGACCCGCATCGGCATCACCCGCATCCACATGGAGGAGGACGCGGGCAAGAGCATCCACGACATGGACCCCTTCAACACCCTCGTGGACCTGAACCGCGCCGGTGTGCCGCTGGTGGAGATCGTGAGCGAGCCCGACATCCGCAGTGGACAGGAGGCCTACGACTACCTCGTTGAAGTTCGACGGCTGGTACGCTACCTCGACATCTGCGATGGCAATATGGAGGAGGGTAGTCTGCGCTGCGATGCCAACATCAGCCTGCGCCCCAAGGGTACCGAGGCCTTCGGCACACGCTGCGAGGTGAAGAACATGAACAGCTTCCGCAATGTGATGCGCGCCATCGAATACGAAGCGCAGCGCCAGAGCGAAGTGTTGGCGGCAGGTGGCACGATCCACATGGAGACGCGCACCTTCGATGCGGCCAAGGGCACCACGGTCGGGCTCCGCAGCAAGGAGCAGGCCCACGACTACCGCTATTTCCCGGAGCCCGACCTGCAGCCGCTCACGGTGACCGAAGCCGACAAGGAGACCATCCGCAAGGCCATGCCGCCGTTGCCGCGCGAGCTCCGTGCCAAGTACACCCAAAAGCTCGGCCTCAGCGACTACGACGCGGGGATCCTCACCGATGACAAGGCCACCGCGCTCTACTACGAAGCCCTCATCGCCCGCACCACCAACTACAAAGGTGCGGCCAACTGGGTGATGGGTGATGTGCGCGGCTGGCTGAACGAACGCGGCCTGCCGATGGAATCCTTCCCCATCCCGGCCGAACGCCTCGCCGGGCTCATCGCCCTGATCGATGCGGGCAAGGTGAGCCACAGCATCGCCGCACAGAAGCTTTTCCCGCTCATGCTCTCCGACACCGCAAGCACAGCGGAGCAGCTGGCTCAACAGCACGACCTGGTCCAGGACACCAACGTGGACCTCATCGAAGCCATCGCCCGTGACGTGATGGGCCGCTACCCCGACAAGGTGGAGGCCTACCGCAGCGGCCAGAAGGGACTGCTCGGGCTGTTCATGGGCGAAGTGATGAAGGGAACCAAAGGCAAGGCCGATCCCAAACGCGCCAGTGAAGTGGTGCGACAACTCCTGGAGAACCAATAAGCGAACCCCGAACGACATGCAACGCGTTCTTCCCCTCCTCTCCTTCTCCCTGCTGCTGGCCGCGTGCGGGGAACAAGGCTCCCGCAAGGTGGAGCTGCGCATCGACGGTGGTGCCGGCCGTACCGCCTACTTCGATCGCTTCGAGAACGGCCGACCCTTCCATGTTGATTCCGTCAAGCTCGACAACGACGGCACAGGCACCCTGAACGTGCCCGCCCTTCCGCTGGACTTCTATCGCATCACCGTAGGGGATGAACAACTGGTGGTGGCCCTGGACAGCGCTGAATCCGTTCTGGTGGAAGCCGCCGTGGGCAACCTTGCGGCGCCCACTGCTGTCAAGGGCTCCCTGCACAGCGAAGCATACCATGGCTTCCTGGCTGAGACCCGCGCCTACGAGGCGCGTCGTGATGACCTTCGCAAGCGCATCAGTGCGGAACCCACCAACACGGTCCTGGTGGACAGCCTCAACGCGCTCAACGGCAATTTCCACAAGCGTTGCGTGAGCTTCACAAAGGAGAACAGCAGCTCGCCTGCCGCTCTCGCCGCGGTGAACCGCCTCAACATCCAGCAGGAACTCGCGCTCTTCAAGCAGGTGCGTGATGACATGCGCAAGACCATGCCGAAGTCCGGCTTCTACGCCCAGTTCCGCCAAGGCGTGGACCAACTGGAGCAACAGGAGATCGCCATCAAGCTGCAGGAAGAGGAGGCGAAGCGCATCGCCAACATGCTGCCCATCGGTGGTGTGGCACCGGAGATCCGCCAGCAGACACCCGATGGCGGAACCTTCGCGCTGAGCGACCTGCGCGGCAAATATGTGCTCATCGATTTCTGGGCCAGCTGGTGCCGCCCCTGCCGCATGGAGAACCCCAACGTGAAACGCGTCTACGACAAGTACCACAAGAAGGGCTTCGAGATACTCGGCGTGTCGCTTGACCGCGACCAGGGCGCCTGGATACAGGCAATAAAGGACGATGGTCTGCCTTGGAAGCATGTAAGCGATCTCGGCTTTTGGAGCAATGCCGCTGCACAGGAGTATGGCGTGAACAGCATCCCCTTCACCGTGCTGGTGGACAAGGAAGGCAGGGTGCTTGAGAAGGGATTGCGCGCGGGCGAGCTTGATGCAGCCCTCGCCAAGCTATTCGGCAGCTGATACAGCACAAGCGGAACACCATGCAAAAGGACCGGGATATCTTTCCGGTCCTTTTGCATTCGACAACATGCGGTGCCTACTGCTCGGGACCATACCACTCTTCTTCTCCATCGCACTCCCCGGGCAGGACCATTTCCAGCAACGGGTGGACCATACCATCTCGGTACGCTTGGATGATGTGGGCCACTTCCTGCATGGGCAGGGGTCCTTCACCTACACCAACAACAGCCCGATGGCCCTAGATACCATCTGGCTGCACCTCTGGCCCAACGCCTATCGCGACAGGAGCAGCGCACTGTGCCGCCAGCTGGCCGACATGGGCGACCTCGACCTGCACTTCGCCACCGAGGCCGAACGTGGCTGGATCGACAGCCTCGACTTCCTCACGGACGACCGCCCCCTGACCTGGGGCTACCATCCGCAGCACGCGGACATCGGCTGGGTGAAGCTGCCCGCTCCGCTTCCCCCTGGCGGTTCCATCACCATCTCCACGCCCTTCCGCGTGAAGGTCCCCGACAGCAAATTCTCGCGGTTGGGCCATACCGGGCAGTCCTACCACATCACCCAGTGGTTCCCCAAGCCCGCGGTGTTCGACAGGGGCGGCTGGCACGCCATGCCCTACCTCACCCAGGGCGAGTTCTACAGTGAGTTCGGCAGCTACGATGTGACGATCACCCTGCCCGCGAACTATGTAGTGGGCGCTACGGGGCTCCTCCAGAACGAACAGGAACGGGCCCTGATGGACCGCATGGCCTCCCCGGAATGGCAGTACCCGGAACCCATCACCGACCTGCGGACCGGCAAACCGCGCTACAACCAGTTCCCGGTCTCCTCCACGGAGATGAAGACCCTGCGCTACGTGCAGGACAACGTGCATGACTTCGCCTGGTTCGCCGACAAACGCTTCATCGTCCGCAAGGGAAAGGTGGTGCTGCCCCGGAGTGGCCGCACGGTGACCACCTGGGCCCTCTTCACCCCGAAGAACGCGGAGGAATGGAAGGCCGTGGGGATCGAGTCGCTCAACCAGAGCGTGCTGCGCTACAGCGAGTGGGTGGGCGAATACCCGTACGACGCCTGCACGGCGGTGGATGGCACCATCAGCGCGGGCGGCGGCATGGAATATCCGATGATCACCATCATCGGCAACATGGGCAATGCCGAAAGCCTGGACAACGTGATCGCGCACGAGGTGGGCCACAACTGGTTCTACGGCATCCTGGCCAGCAACGAACGCGATCACCCGTGGATGGACGAGGGCATGAACAGCTTCGTGGAGCTGCGGTACATGCGGCTCCGTTATCCGAACAGCACACCCGGCATCGGATTGCCCGGTGAACGCAAGCTCTTCGGCCATGTGAAGGACGCGCACCGCTTCCAGAGCGAGGCCATGTACCGCCTCAATGCCCGCCGCAACCTGGACCAGCCCATCGCGCTGTGCGCACACGACTTCAGCCCGTTGAACTACGGCGCCATGGTGTACGGCAAGACCGCCCTGGTCTTCGACCACCTGTTCGCCTACCTCGGCGACTCGCTCTTCGACCGCTGCATGCACGCCTACTTCGAGGAGTGGAAGTTCAAGCACCCACGGCCGGAGGATGTGCGACGCGTGTTCGAGCGGGAAAGCGGGAAGGACCTGGGGTGGGTGTT
>CAYZBO010000024.1:11273-37684 GCA_964476665.1 uncultured Chryseobacterium sp.
AGGATGTGCGACGCGTGTTCGAGCGGGAAAGCGGGAAGGACCTGGGGTGGGTGTTCGATGAGTTGATGGGCACGGCCCGCAAGGTGGATGTGAAAGCGGTGAAGCTGCGTTCTGCCGAGAACAGATTCGATCATCAGCCTGCCACGGTCACCATCCGCTCGAACAGCGGGGCCAAGTGGTTCCCGCTGCCGATCACCGGCTATTCCCGGAACGAAAGGCTCGGCACCATCTGGACCGGGTCGATCGGGCACGTCATGGAACAAGAGGAGCCACTCCCCTGGCTCAACGCTGACCGCATCCGCATCGATGCCGATGCCCGCACCCTTGACATCGACCGCCGCAACAATGAGGTGCGCAGCCATGGACTGTTCCGCCGCTGGGCCAAGCCCGAACTGAAGTGGTTGGCGGGGGTGGAGAAGGACGACCGCCGCAGTGTGTACTGGACACCGGTCGCCGCGTGGAACGGCCACGATGGCCTGCAAGTGGGCCTCGCCGCCTACAACACGCTGTTCCCGAGCCAGCGCACCGAATGGGTGGTGGCGCCGCTGTACGGCTTCGCCAGTGAGCGCATCGGTGGTGCCGCCCGCATCGAGCATCACTTCGATCGCTTGAACAGCCGCTGGTTCCAGAACATCCACCTCGGACTGAACCTCCGCTCCTCCGCCATCTTCCAGGACCACGGGAACGTGGCCGCCTATGAGAAAGTGGCCCCGCACATCCTCTTCGACCTGAAACGCGACCCGTTGCGCAAGCCTTGGAAACACAGCATCGGCCTGCGCGGCATCTATGTGAACACGACAGGTTCGGCGGTGACCGGTGATGCGGCCGATGTACTTCCGGCCAGCCTGCCCCTGTTCGAGCAGTCCAACGTGGAACTGCACTACATCGCACGCGATGACCGCAAGCTCGGCCCCACCTACCTGCAGCTCACGGTGCTGGCGCAGGATGCGGGTGACAACTCCTCGTTCGTGCGGGCCTCCATCGAGGCGAAGCGCGCCTTCACCTACAACGCTGACAACAAACAGTTGCGGCTGCGGGCCTTCGCGGGCACCTTCCTCACCGGCGGTGATGACCTGATCGATCCGTTGCAGGCCTGGGGACTGTCCTGGGGACCGGAGGACCTGCTCTACGACGATGCCTACCTGGAGCGCGGAGCAGCACGCTCCACCTTCACGGGCCGGCAGTTCGGCAAGCAGCAGGGCGCCTTCAAGACCCCGTTCGCCCAAGGGGGAAGCGACAGATGGACCGCCTCGGTCAACATGGAGCTCGACTTCCCGTTCAAGCTGCCACTGGCCGCCTTCGCCAGCGCGGGCTGGGTACCCTTGACGACCATCACCTCGGAGGGCAGAAGCACCAGCACGGCCAGCTATTTCGAGGCCGGCCTCGGCATTCCGGTGGTGCGCGATGTGCTGGAGGTCTGGTTCCCCCTCTACGTCTCCGAGCGGATCCGCAAAGAGGAGGAGTTCAATGGGAGGGACATCGGGGACCGCATCCGCTTCGTATTCGCGCTGGAGAAGCTCGATCCGACCAAGGCGCTGCGCCGCGTGAGGCCGTGAGGCCAGGCACTACCGTACCGCGATGAGGTTGTGGCCGGATGCGCGATCTTCGCACCTGTGCAGGCCGGCCAACGCATCATTTTCCTGAGCGACTTCCACCTCGGCGTGCCCGATGCCGCGAGCAGCCTGGCACGGGAGAAACGCATCTGCGCCTTCCTGGATGAGGCCGCCAAGGATGCCGCCGAGATCCATCTGCTCGGTGACCTGTTCGACTTCTGGTTCGAGTGGAAGAAGGCCGTCCCGCGCGGGCACGTGCGTCTGCTGGGCAAGATGGCCGAGCTCACCGACCGCGGCATTCCCGTGCACCTCCACATCGGCAACCACGACATGTGGATCTTCGACTACGTGCCGACGGAGACCGGGGTGATCGTGCATCGCGAACCCATCGTGCGGGAGTTCGCCGGGAAGCGCTTCTACATCGGCCACGGCGATGGTCTCGGTCCCGGCGACCATGGGTACAAGTTCATCAAGCGCGTCTTCCGCAACCCCGTGTGTCAGTGGCTCTTCGCACGCCTGCATCCCAACTTCGCCCTGTGGCTGGGCGACTTCCTCAGCGGCCGGAGCCGGAAGAAGAGCTACGAGAACGACCGCAAGTGGCTCGGTGATGACAAGGAGTGGCTGGTTCAGCACTGTCGCGACCTCCTGAAGAGCGAGCACTTCGACCACATGGTCTTCGGTCATCGGCACCTGCCCATTGATATGGAGATCGCGCCAGGCAGCCGATACGTGAACCTAGGCGACTGGATCAGCTACTACACTTACGCCACCTTCGATGGCCAGGAGCTGAAGCTGATGAAGCGCAATGGAGATGGCCCCTTGAATAGGGATGTGCGGATCACGGGCGGGCCGGCGAAGTGAAGCAGGCTCAACGAACCATCGGGCGACAGGCTGTCTATTTCGCAGCAGCCCCCAGCTTCACCACCAGGTCCACCAAGCGCGAACTGTAGCCGTACTCGTTGTCATACCAGCCCATCACCTTCACCATGTTACCCACCACGCTGGTGAGCTGCGCGTCGAAGATGCAGCTGTGCGGGTCGCCCACGATGTCCACGCTTACGATGGGGTCCTCGGTGTAACGCAGGATGCCTTTCAGCTTGCCCTCGGCGAGCGACTTGAAGTAGGCATTGATCTCGTCGGCGCTCTTCAGGTCCTTCACCCGGCAGGTGATGTCGGTGATGGAGCCATCGGGCACGGGCACACGGATGCCCCCACCGCCGAGGCGACCGTCGAGCTCCGGGAAGATGCGCGTGATGGCCTTGGCTGCGCCGGTGGTGGTGGGCACCATGCTCACGGTGGCGGCGCGCGCACGACGGAGGTCCTTATGCGGGGCGTCGTGCAGGCGCTGGTCCCCAGTAAAGCTGTGCACGGTGGTGATGAAGCCATCCTCGATGCCGCAGAGCTCCTGGATGCCCATGATCATGGGCGCCGCGCAGTTGGTGGTGCAGCTGGCATTGCTGATGATGGGCTCGTCGCCCTTCAGGATGTGGTCGTTCACGCCGAGAACCACACTCGGGATGTCGGCATCCTTGGCCGGTGCGGATAGGATAACCCGCTTCGCGCCAGCCTTCAAGTGGGCCGAAGCCGTTTCGCGCGTGAGGAAGTGGCCCGTGCTCTCGATGACGATGTCGATGCCGAGCCCCTTCCACGGCAGGGTGGATGGATCCTTCGCCGAGAACGCCTTGATCCTCCTACCACCCAGCAAGAGGTGCGCCTCATCGTGCCCCACTTCGCCCTCAAACACCCCATGCACCGAATCGTACTTGAACAGGTGTGCCAGCGTGCGGTTGTCCGTGAGGTCGTTCACGGCCACCAGTTCCACATCGTTGCGTTGCAGGAGAAGGCGCGCAGTGACGCGCCCGATGCGGCCGAATCCGTTGATCGCGATCTTCATGGTTCCCGGTGGCTGAGAATGGGATTGTCGGCCCTCGTCACCCGTTCTCCGGCGGACCAACAGCTGCCGAACGACAATGCACGTGCCTTCATCAGAACATATGTTTTTCCGCGTGGTAGCTGCTCCGCACCAACGGCCCGCTCTCCACATAGCGGAAACCCTTGGCCAAGCCGACCTCCTTGAAACGGGCGAAGCGGTCCGGGTGGATGAACTCCGCGACCGGAAGGTGCTCCTTGGTGGGCTGCAGGTATTGACCCAGGGTGAGGATGTCCACCTCCACGCTGCGCAGGTCATCCATGGTCTCCTCCACTTCCTGGTCGCTCTCGCCCAGACCGAGCATCACGCCGCTCTTGGTGCGCAGACCGGCGCGCTTGGCACGCAACAACACTTCCAGGCTGCGATCGTACTTAGCCTGTATACGCACCTGCTTGGTGAGGCGGCGCACCGTTTCCAGGTTGTGGCTGAGGATCTCCGGTGCGGCCTCAAGCACCACCGCCAGGTTCTCCCATTTCCCCTGGAAATCGGGGATCAGGGTCTCCATGGTCGTGCCTGGACAACGGCGACGGATGGACCGGATGGTCTTTGCCCAGATGTCGCTGCCGCCGTCCTTCAGGTCATCACGGTCCACGCTGGTGATGACGCAGTGCTTCACGCCCATCAGCTCCACGCTCCTTGCCACCCGCGCGGGCTCGAAGGGGTCAACGGCCTCTGGACGACCCGTAGCCACACTACAAAAGCCGCAACTCCGGGTGCAGATATTACCCAGGATCATGAAGGTGGCCGTGCCCGCACCCCAGCATTCGCCCATGTTGGGGCAATTGCCGCTCTGGCAGATGGTGTGCAGCTTGTGCTCGCCCACGATCTCCCGCACCTTGCGGTAGTTCTCGCCCGTGGGCAATTTCACCCGCAGCCAGTTCGGCTTGCGCTCGGGCCCTGCGGTCTCCACCTTCGTCTCGTTCACGCTCATTGGATGGTCTTCTTACCGAATTGCAGGGCCAAATAGAACTGCAGGAAGATCTGCTTGTTCACCACCCCATCGAGTTCAGCCATGATGGGTATCACCACTGGAAAGGCGTCCACACTGACCCCTGCTTCCAAGGCCTTGAGACCGGTGGTTCGCCCCGAGTATTCGAAATTCATTCCGAACCGACCGAAAACACCAGGTCTGAACTGCATCTCACCCATGCCCCTGAACCACGTGGCGCGTCCGTAGATGTTCTGAACGTCGTGCAGGGCAGGGTCGTATCGCTCGATCACGATGCTCTGGTAAGGGATCTGGTCCGGCTTACCGATCTGCAGATACACAGGTTTCACCAAGCCTATCGCAGGACCGATACCCCAGACGTAATTCACTTCCACACCGCTCCTACGGATCTTGTCGGTCAGCTGGTGTTTACCCCCAATGGTGGGCCGCAGGATGAGCAAAGAGTTCGCCTTTCCGTAGAAATACCCTCTCGAATCCTCGTAGTACGGATTGAAGCTCTTCACCTCCTTCGGGTGCTTCATCCCTGTCAGCTCAACTCCCAACAAGAGGCGGTCCGTGGCCGTACGGTAGGTCGCCCTGTAAAAATGAGCGCCCCAGCCATCGCCATGGAGCATCACCCCTCCGTAGAACTCCTTGCGGAACGGCACCCGTGTTTCCTCATAGATGGTCTGCTGCCCACGGGCCGTGAGGGCACAAAGCAGAAATAGCAGAAGGTATACCGGACGCGTGTTCATCCCGGGAGACTGAACAAATCTACGGAGTGTTCAAGGAGCTGTGAACATGGACCGGACCCCGGTGCATCCGCAGCAGGGCGAAGTCCGTATGGAACAGCCAACGCGCACAAGCTGTTCTGATCGGGTGCTGGTTACCTTGCGACCACAACGAACTTCCACCGAACGAACCATGGACACTTCGATCCTCACCTACAGGGGCGACCTGCAGTGCGAACTGGAGCATGTGCGCAGCGGCCAAATGGTCGCCACTGATGCTCCGGTGGACAACCAGGGCAAGGGCAGTGCCTTTTCTCCCACGGATCTGCTTGCCACCTCACTTGCGGCCTGCATGATGACGACCATGGGAATTGTGGCTCGCGAGAAGGGCATCCCTTTGACCGGTCTCAAGGCACGCGTGATCAAGCACATGGCATCGGACCCTCGGCGCGTGGCCCGGGTGCAGATCCACATGGAACTCGACGGTGGTGGGCTGGACGACCGCCAGCGTGCGATCATGGAGAACACTGCGCGCACTTGTCCGGTCGCTCGGAGCCTGGCCACCGAACTGGTGCAGGACCTGCACATCATGTTCACGTGATGCCTCGGTCACAACATAGTAAAGCCCGGACCTCGCGGCCCGGGCAACAGCTTTCGCGGATGATACCCGATGCTCAGACCTGCTTGGCTGGCTGCACCTTGTGCACCTTGCCGTATGCGGGACAGCTTTGATGCTTGGAGCACGAGGTCATCGTCGCGCTCAGCACCACCAAACCGGCCATGATCAGAAGTACCTTTTTCATCGTTGCTTCGTTTGTTCCCAGTGGGATCGGCTGTTCAACGCGGACCCGACGCCCAAAGTTACCTTTCTGAACGGAGCGCGAACGAAAATGTTTCAACACCTCCCGTTAGTACTTCATCGAAGATGAGCACTGAGCTCGCACCGACATCACGCCCACGCATCGCTGCCGACTGGTACGACGCTCTGCAGGACGCTTTCGACTCACCGAGGTTCAGGCGGCTCAAGGACTTTCTGGTGGAGGAGCGTAGGCACCACCGCGTCTACCCCAGGGGCGCGGATATCTTCAGTGCGTTCGACCACTGCCCCTTTGCCAAGGTGCGGGTGGTCATTCTGGGCCAGGACCCTTACCACGGTCCGGGCCAGGCGCATGGCCTGTCGTTCTCGGTACCTCCGGGGACCCCTCCACCTCCCTCCCTGCGGAACATATTCAATGAGTTGCATCGCGACCTGGGGATCGCCCTGCCCCATCAAGGTGATCTGCGTCCATGGGCGGCCCAGGGGGTATTGCTCCTCAATGCCACGCTCACTGTTCGAGCGGAACAAGCTGGCTCCCATCAGGGCAAGGGCTGGGAAACGTTCACCGACACGGTGATCACACGGTTGTCGCAGCACCATGAGGGTCTGGTGTTCCTGCTCTGGGGACGCCATGCCCAGAACAAGGCGATGCTGATCGACGGGAAGCGCCATCACATCCTTACAGCGCCACACCCCTCTCCCCTCAGTGCCCACCGCGGCTTTTTCGGCTGTGGTCATTTCAGCCGGGCCAATGATCTGTTGAAGGCCGCCGGGCACCCCCCGATCGACTGGTCACTGCCATGACCCGTACCCGGAAGACCCTGCTGGCGTGCTGCCTGATGACCAGTGGCCTGGCTGCGACCGCCCAACATCAGCTTGAGCTTCGACCGGATGCACCATTGCCAGCGCGCATCGACCGAACATATGTGCTTCCCGATGCCGGGGCCGCACAGGAGCGGGCACGACAGGTGCTTGATGCCCTGTACCGTGACGGCTGGCTGGAAGCATCGGTGGACAGCTGCCTTACGGACAGCATTGCCAACATCACCAGCTGCGATGTCCACCTGGGGGACCGATACCAATGGGCCCGACTATCCGCGGCCGGAGTGCCTGCCGAGATCGCCAGCGGAGCACGCTTCCGGGAGCGGCTGTACGGCGGCAGTGCTGTTTCGCCGCAACAGGTCGCACGCCTCTTCGAAGACCTCCTGCAATACAGCGAGGACACCGGACATCCGTTCGCATCGGTCCGCCTGGACAAGGTGGAGCGCACCGGGGACGGCCTGGAGGCAACGGTGGTCCTGGACAAGGGTCGAACGGTCGTGATCGACAGCGTTCTGGTGCGGGGTACGGCGCGCACCAACATGCGATACCTTCATACACACATCGGCGTACGGCCGGGCGACCTGTACAATGAATCGATCATCCGAAGCGTGGAGCGGCGCATCAGGGAGCTCCCCTTCGTGCAACAGCGCCAGCGCCCCTATGTGCAGTTCACTCCCGAGCGGACCAAGCTCTTCCTCTTCCTGGATGCGCGCAAGGCCAGCTCCGTGAACGGTATCATCGGTGTCCAGCCCAACGCCGTCACCGGTCGGGTGGGCATCACAGGCGACCTGGACCTGCGCTTGAGGAACGCGCTCCGACGAGGCGAGGCCATAGAGCTCAACTGGCGGTCGTTGCAGGATGCCACGCAGGACCTGAAGGTACGGCTCGAGCTCCCGGCCCTGCTGGGAACTCCGTTCGGCACCGACCTGTCGCTCAAGCTGTTCAAGCGTGACACCACCTTTTTGGAGGTGAACGCACGCGCCGCCATCACCTATCTCGCAGGTCAGGGTGACAAGGTGAGCGTGTTCATCAACAACCGGAATAGTACACGGCTCGGCACGGACCTCTCCTTCCTGCCCGGCCTGGCGGATGTGAAGCTCATCACCTACGGTGCGGTCGTGGAGCGTGAACGGTTCGACTATCGTTTCAACCCACGCAGGGGGCACGCACTGACGGTCGAAGGTGCCTTCGGCAACAAGACCTCCACCACTGCGGTCCGTGGCGAAGTGAGCCCGCCTCCGGATGTGCGTTCGCAGCAATATGAGCTCAGCGGACGCGCCATTCTGCACCTCCCCATCAAGCGCCGAAGCACGCTCAGGTTCATGGGGCAGGGTGGAGCAATGCTCAACGAGGTGCTGTTCCGCAACGAGCTCTTCCGCATGGGCGGGCTGCGCACCCTGCGCGGTGTGGATGAAGCATCCATCATCTGCAATGCCTATGGCATCGGCACCATTGAGTACCGTTTCGTCTATGAGGAGAACGCCAACTTCTTCGCCTTCATCGATCAGGCATATTGGGAGGATGTGTCCCTCGCTGAAGAAGTGAACGACAACCCGCTGGGTTTTGGTGTTGGTGCCACGTTCGAGACGAAGGCAGGCCTGTTCAATCTCACCTATGCGCTTGGGCGGCAGTTCAACGCCCCGATCGAACTGCGCAGCGGTAAAGTACATTTCGGCTTCACCAGCCTGTTCTGACCATGCCCCCCCTCAGGACCATCACCACCCTGTTATGCCTGGCCACCGCAGTGCACCTCCCGGCCCAGCATGGACCGGTGCACAATGGGCAGGCGGTCGTCGACTTTCTCCTCGAGTACCTCTCGATCCGCTATCCGGAGGTATCCCTACATGACGATCTGCTGTATGTCTCCATTGAGCGCCAATCGCTCTTTCATGTACGCCAGGGCCGCAGCCTGGCGACCTACCCGGTGTCCACGGCCCTGCGCGGCCCCGGCAATGCGCTGGACTCCTACCGGACCCCCACCGGACTGCACCGCGTGGCAGAGAAACACGGCGCAGGGGTACCCGAACTCGGTATCCTGCGTGACCGCGTTCATACCGGCGAATTGGCGGACCCGGACTTCGCAGGGGTTGACCGGGACTGGATCACCTCCCGCATCCTCTGGTTGGAGGGCCTCGAACAGGGGGTGAACCGTGGGCCCGGTGTGGACAGCAAAGAGCGATACATCTACATCCATGGCACCGCCAACGAACGCAGCATCGGTACGGCCTGTTCCCTGGGTTGCGTGCGCATGCTGAACCACGATGTCATCCGCCTGTTCGATGCCGTACCGACCGGAACACCGGTGGTGATACTGGACAACTGAACGTTCAACCCGGCATCCCCGCTGGACGGCATTAACTTCGTGGCATGGACGTGACCGCCTTGTTGCTGGGACTGATACTGGGTGCCGGAGTGGGCGTCTTACTGGCGCTGCGATGGCGCCATGGTCGCGACCGGTCCTTCACCGAGGTGCTGCGGGAAGAGCACCAGCGGACCTTGGAGGAACGTGACCGACTGTTGGACCTGGAACGGCATGCGAACCGCCTGCATGCCGATCAAGTGTTGAAGCTCACCACAGCACTCGCGACCGAACAGGAGCGTGGACGAGGCCTCGATCAGCAATTGGAGCGCCAGCGCATCGAACTTCAGGAATTGCAGTCCAGGCTCACCAAGGAGTTCGAGCACATTGCGGACCGCCTGTTGTTACAGCGTGGCAAAGAGCTGCAGGAGCAACACCAACACAAACTGGGTGACATCATCAAGCCGTTGCAGGAGCGCATCGTGGAGTTCCAGCAGCAGGTGCGGGACGCCTATGACAAAGAGGGTCGTGAACGGTTCGCGTTGAAGGGCGAAATACTCCGCCTGGTGGAACAGAACCAACGTTTGAGCCAGGAGGCCAACGACCTCACCAAGGCCCTCAAAGGGGAAAGCCAGACGCAGGGTGCATGGGGCGAGATGATCTTGGAGCGTATCCTGGAAGGTGCCGGACTGGTAAAGGGACAGGAATACAGCATGCAGGAGAGCACCACCCTTTCCGATGGTTCACGCCTGCGCCCGGACGCCGTGGTGATGCTACCCGACGACAAGCACCTGATCATCGACAGCAAGGTGTCACTGCTCCATTATGAACAGTGGGCAGCAGCCACGGACGAGGCTTTGCGGGCGCGCCTGCTCAAGCAGCACGTCGAGAGCCTGCGTTCACATGCCAAGGGCCTCGGCGAAAAGGATTACACCAAGCTCTATGGCGTGCGCAGCGTTGATTTCGTGCTCCTGTTCGTGCCAGTTGAACCGGCCTTCCTGCTGGCCCTGCGTGAACGGCCCGAGATCTTCCAGGAAGCCTATGACAGACAGGTGGTGATGGTGACGCACAGCACCCTGATGGCCACGCTGCGCACCGTGCATGGCATTTGGAAACACGAACGCATCGCGCGCAACCACCTGGCGATCGCCGAGCGCGCCGGTGCGCTGTACGAGAAATTCGTCGGCTTCACGGAGGACCTGGGTCGCATCGGCAAGCATGTGAACGATGCACGGGACCATTACGACAAGGCCCTCGCTAAACTGAGCGAAGGACCGGGCAATCTGGTACGGCAGGTGGAGATGCTCAAAGAGCTGGGGGCCCGCACCAACAAGAGCATACACGACAAACTGCTCCAACGGTCATTGGACGAATGAGAACCGGGCGGTCCATCCTGAGGCATGTTCTTCACTCCGTGTTGGCAGCGACCGGCGTGGCGTTCCTGCTCCCTGGCTGTTCGATCGATCAGCCACTGGCGCCACGCGATGGTCTCACCGGCATGTACGGCCCGGCGAGCGGAGGCATCCGCATGCAAGCGCGCACCTACCATAGCGACACCGCACACACCACCCTCTACTTCACCCTGCCCACCACCGACCTGCTCTACAAAAGCAGCGGAGATGGCGCCCCCTTCCGTGCAGCAGCGACCGTGCGTTATGAGGTGTATTCCGACTGGGCCTCACGCTCGTTGCTGGACAGCGCAAGCATTCGGCTGACGGACGAGACCGACGACCCCACCCGTGCGCAGGAATTGATCGGCACGCTCAACCTGCGGAGCACACTACCGGCATCCTCTGTGATGAAGGTGCAGGTGAACGACCTGAACCGCGACGCCCAGGGTGTGGTATACCTGCGATCCGTGCGAGGCAGCGTGGCCAGTGCCCAGTACTTCCTCCCGGTGGATGAACGCAGCGGCCTTCCCCTGTTCAGCGACCATGTGCGACCCGGCCGCGCGCTCCGGGTACGCTGCGAGCGACTTGCGGGCCGCACACTTGCGGCTGGCCACCGGACAGCGGACCGTTCGCTACCCGCGCCGGTCTTCAGCAGCGGCACACGCATCAACGGCGTGTCCGGCACGGACTCGACCTTTGCCGTGGTGGTGGACAGCACCGGGCATTTCCGCTTCACGCCCGATCGGCCGGGGATCTACCATTTCCACCAGAACGACAGCACAGGGACCGGTTACACGGTGATGGTGATGGGTGAAAGCTATCCCGTCATTTCCTCGGCCGAGGACATGTTGCGGCCCATGCGGTACATCACCTCGGTGCAGGAATATGACCGCATTGCCAAAGCGGCCAATGTACGGGAGGCTGTGGAGCGCTTCTGGATCGATGCCGCCGGCGACAGGGAGCGGGCACGTGAGGCCATCCGCATCTACTTCGAGCGCGTGGAAACAGCGAACCGCCATTTCTCCAGTGAAGTGGAAGGCTGGCGCACGGACCGGGGCATGGTGCACATCATCTTTGGAAGGCCGACCTCCATCCGCAAGAGCGACCTGAGCGAAACATGGACGTATGGGGAAGAGAATAATCTGATGAGCCTGGTCTTCACGTTCGTGAAACGGGACAGCCCGTACAGCGACAATGAGTTGATACTTGAGCGCGACCCCCTGTTGAAGGGGGCTTGGTACCGCAATGTGGAGAGCTGGCGCAACGGCAGGGTCCATTCCAATTGACCATGCCCCGATCACCGGATCTTCGTGACCTTTGCCACACAGGGGGAACACCTGTATGAACGCATGGCTGACAAGGACCTGGTATGTGGCATCTGGCCGGTGATCGAGGCGCTTCGCGAAGGGCGCAACGTGGAGAAGATCCTGCTGCGCCGCGAGGCCGGTGGTGACGGGGTGAAGCAGATCAGGCAGCTGGCGCGCGAGCGCGACGTGCCATGGCAGCCTGTACCCGTGGAGAAGCTCGACAGGCTCACGCGGGCCGAGCACCAAGGCGTCATCGCGTTCCTCAGCCAGGTGGAGGAGCAGGACCTGAACGAGGTGATCACCCGTGTGTACGAGCAGGGCGGCACGCCCTACATACTCGCGTTGGACGGCGTCACGGATGTACGCAACATCGGGGCGATAGCCCGCAGCGCGGAGTGCTTCGGCGTGGATGCCCTGGTCGTCCCAAAGACCGGGACCGCCCGCCTTGGACCTGATGCCGTGAAAAGTTCCGCCGGAGCCTTGCTCCGCAAGCCCGTGTGCCGTGTCAACAGATTGACCGATGCTGTCCGGCAGGCCAAGGACCAAGGCCTGCGCATCATTGCCTGCACCGAGAAGGCAGCCGTCGCATTGCATCAAGCGGACCTGACCGGGCCTGTGATGCTGGTGATGGGCAGCGAAGATGAAGGGATCTCCGACCCCGTTCTGCGCATGGCTGATGAACTTGTGCGCATACCGATGGCAGGGACCATCGCCTCCTTGAACGTGAGCGTGGCCACGGGCATCGCCCTGCACGCCGTGTCCCTGAGCAGGAACAGCTGAGCCGGGATGGCGCCCCACAGGGGCCTTTCCTTCTGTACCAGGCGCACTCCCGCCGGTGACCGTCCCTGTCGGCGACCGTCACCGTGAAACCTTCATGCCTCAGGTCCGTTGAATGGATCCGTGCTGGACGTTGCGGTGCGTTCCTCATGGATGTTCCGCAAACGTTCCAGCAGCGTCACACGACCGCTAGAACATGAACCTGCAGATCGCACGTACGTCCTTGTGCGTCGTCCTGGCCACCTGGCTTCCCACCTTGGATGCTTCGGCCATGGACGCCGTGAAGAGCGCACGCACCGGACCCGATCACGGCGATGTAGGTGGCACCCCGACCGTGGTCGTCACACCGAACAACATCTCCTGCAACGGCGCGGGTGATGGCTCAGTGGACGCAACCGTTCAGGGCGGTCAAGCACCATTTACGTTCGTCTGGAGCAACGGAGCGGTGACGGAGGACATCACCGGACTACAGGCTGGCACCTACACGATCCTGGTCACTGATGCCAATGGGCTGACCGCCTCCGCCACTGCAACTGTCGCCGAGCCCGCCACCCTGACCGCAGCGATCATCGACGTGGTGGACGTGCTCTGTTTCGGCAGCACCACTGGAGCCGCCACGGGCCAGGCATCCGGGGGCACACCGCCCTATCAATACCTCTGGAACACCACACCCAACGCCACCACCAGCACGATCTCCGCACAGAGCGCAGGCAACTACGTGTTCAATGTGACCGATGCGAACGGCTGCACCGCCGCGACCGGGGCCACCATCGGACAACCGGCCAGCCCCGTCGACGCCTTCGTGGAATCCGTTGGCATGGTGAGCTGCTTCGGGGGGCAGGACGGCAATGTGATCATCGGCATCACGGGCGGAAGTGGGTCCTATAATGTGGTGTGGAACACGGTTCCGGTCCAGACCGGAACATCGATCACTGGACTGCCAGCAGGCAACTACCTCGCTGAGATCACCGACCAGAACGGTTGCACAGAACCCAAATTCCTGCCGGTCACCATCACTGGACCGAGCGACCCGCTGCTCATCGAGCTTGAAGCCTTGGCTTACAACGGAGGCTTCAATACCAGCTGCCCGGACAGTGAGGACGCCGGTATAGACGCCACCATTACCGGTGGCACTCAACCTTACTCGATCACTTGGAACGGACCTCAAGGCTCGCAGTTCTTCACGGAGGACCTGTTCAACCTGCCCCCAGGCACGTATGCCATATCGGTCACGGACGGCAACGGATGTACGGCCACTTCAGCCGTCAGCCTGATGGCGCCACCTGCCCTTACAGCCACTTCACTGATCACGCCAGGAACCTGCCAGGATCCCTTTGCAGGGTCGATCGACATCACGGCGATGGGTGGCGTGGCTCCGTACAGCTTCACCTGGACGGGGCCTGATGGATATCTGTCCTCGAGCGAGGATCTCGCAGGACTCGCCGCCGGCCAGTATGTACTGGTCATCGCCGACATGAACGGCTGCAGCACCCAACTTCCCTTTGACCTGGGACAGCCAAGCTCACTTAACGTGAGCGCCACGGCATCCGGATACCCCGGAGGAACGGGGGTCTCGTGTCCTGGGGCCATGGATGGCGCGATCGACCTTACTATCTCCGGAGGCACGCCTTCCTACACGGTTCTTTGGTCAGGCCCCGATGGCTTCACCAGCGATGCGTTCGACCTGAACGGCCTGGCGTCCGGCACCTACACGGCCAGCATCCTCGATGCGCTCGGATGTACAGCGGCCACATCCATCACGCTTCTCAGCCCGGCACCACTGGACATCCAGGCCACGCTGTCGAACTACGTCAGTGGCACGGCCGTAAGCTGTCATGGTGCATCGGATGGCAGCATCGACCTTGCTGTGACCGGTGGGGCCGGGGGGCTTATCTACGCCTGGTCCGGTACCGGGGCCTTGGCAGCCACCACCCAGGACGTGGGTGGCCTTGGCGCCGGCACCTACACCGTGGAGGTCTCAGACCTGAACGGCTGTCGATCGGAGGTTACGTACATACTGACCGCACCCGCTCCATTGGACGCCACGGCCACCATCGTCAACAGCACTTGCCAGGGTGCATCCAACGGCTCCATCGACCTCACAATTACCGGAGGGACCGGGCCCTACTCACAGTCGTGGACGAGCGGTCTGGGCCTGTTCAGCAGCAATGCGGAGGACCTGCAGGACCTGTTCGCCGGCGTGTATACCGTGACCATTACGGACGCCAACGGCTGCGTGCTCCAGCGTTCCTTCAATGTGGACGGATCCGATCCGTTCACCATTGATGGGGAGGTGACCACCTATGCTGGAGGTTTCAACGTAAGCTGCGGAGGGGCTTCGGATGGAGGCATCGACGTGGTGGTGACCGGGGGCGCGCAACCATACACATATACCTGGTTCACACCTCTTGGTGTCGTGGGCAACACCACGTTACTCTCGGGCCTCCCGGTGGGCACCTACGAGCTCATCGTGACCGACCAGAACGGATGCAGCGGGCTGGCGACGTTCGAGCTCACCGGACCACAGCCTGTCAACATCGGGCTGATGCCGACCCAGTATGCGGGTGGCAGCAACGTCTCCTGCCCGGAAGCAAGCGATGGCAGCATCGATGCCACGGTGATCGGCGGCATGGCACCGTACACATTCCTCTGGTCTGCGCCGGACGGAAGCACCCTTGAAGTGGAAGACCCGACCGGCCTGGCCGCCGGGAATTATGTACTGTCCATCACGGACGATGCCGGATGTGAGGCATCGGCTTCCATTACGTTGTCCGCTCCGGACACATTGGGGGCGTCCACCATTCACACGGGCACCCAACTCGCCTGCGCGGCAGACAGCACGGCTGCCCTGGAACTCGCCATCAGCGGCGGTACAGCACCATACTCCATCCTGTGGAGCGGCCCCAACGGATACACGAGCACGTCGGAGGTCCTGTCGGGAATTGGTGCAGGAAATTATTCGGCGCTGGTGATGGACCTCCATGGCTGCACCACGACCACCGCTGCGCAGGTCACTGCACCGGAACCGATCGTCGTCAACTTGAACGCTGCCACGTTCACAGATGGGTACAACCTGCCCTGCCATGGCTCCAGCGAGGGATCCATCTGGGCAACCGTGGCCGGCGGTGTTCCGGACTACAGTTATGCATGGGCCGGTCCCGGTGGCATCAGCGCGACCACGCCATCCTGGAATGGCCTCCCGTCGGGCAACTATACCGTGGAGGTGACGGATGCGAACGGTTGCACAAGCTCCGCCTCACTGATCCTTCTGGAACCCGCCCCCCTGTCGCTTTCCTCCATTGTCAGCGATGCAGGAAATGGGTTTGAGATAGGCTGCAACGGCAATGACGGTTCCATCGATGTATCCGTCATCGGGGGGACCGCACCCTACAGCACAACATGGAATGCCAGCAATGGTGACACTTACAGCACAGAGGACATCAGTGGATTGCAAGCCGGCACGTTCGTCCTTCAGGTCACGGACGCGAATGGTTGCTCGGTCTCCATTCAACGAACCCTCACGGCGCCTGAGACGATCGTCACCTCGTTCAGTTCAAGCGATGTGATCTGCGAAGGTGGATCGGAAGGCAGCATCGACCTCATTGTGACCGGAGGAGCGGGTGTGCTGACCTACTCTTGGACGGGACCCGAAGGCTACGCGGCCTCCACCCAGGACATCAGCGGTCTGGTGGCCGGCATCTACTCCGTCGTCATTTCGGATGAAGCGAATTGCGATGCTGGCGCGTCCGTTACCATTGGCGTGAGCGGAGTGATGAGCACATCCTCATCGCTCAGCGGGAGCGGTGCGTTCAACATCCCATGCGCAGGCGCCGCGAGCGGGACCATCGACATCGCTGTGATCGGCGGCACTGCACCGGTCACCATCGCATGGAACGGACCGGAAGGATTCACGAGCGACCAGTTCGAACTGACAGGCCTGCCGGCTGGCACCTATTCCTTCACGCTTACTGATGTGAACGGCTGCACGAAGGACAGCACCATCACGCTCACGCAACCCGAAGTGGAGCTCGGTGCTTCCGTCACACCGTCCATCCAACCCGGAGGAACCAACATCGCTTGCCATGGCGGCAGTGATGGCAGCCTTGGCGCGACAGCGACCGGAGGTGTCGGGCCTTATGGATACACCTGGACCGGGCCGGGGATGGCGGTGTTCCAGGGGCCATCCATCACAGGTCTTACAGCCGGTGATTACGGCCTGGTGGTACTCGACGCCAACGGCTGTTCCACTGCGCTCACCGCCACCCTCACGGAACCATCCGCGCCGCTCAGTGGCAGCACCACGGTGAGCGACTTTGGTGGAAGCTCGACATCCTGTCATGACAGCGCCGACGGTGCCATCGGTGTCATGGTGGCGGGCGGGACCCCGGGCTACATGCTGAACTGGACGGGACCGGACGGCTTCACAAGCCAGTCGGACAGCATCCATGGGCTGCCTGCCGGGACCTATACGGTCCTCATTACCGACCTCAACGGCTGCAGCATTGAATTCTCGGAGGACCTGACAGCACCAGCCCCCATTGAAAGCAATGCACTGATCGGTGAACATGCGGGTGGAGCGACGATCAGTTGTGCGAACGCATCGGACGGCAGTATCGAACTATCCGCCTTCGGAGGCACCTCTCCGCTGGCGGTGCTCTGGAGCGGCCCGAATGGCTACACAGCATCGGGAACATCGCTCACCGACCTTGAAGCGGGAACGTATTGTGCCACCATGACCGATGTGAACGGATGTGTCAGCGACACGTGCTTCACCCTTGCAGCTCCGGAACCAATGACCGTTGCTGCAACGACCAGCGCTGCAAGCTGTGGAAATGCGGTCGGCGCGATCGATGCCACGGTGACGGGCGGCACGTTGCCCTACCTGCACAACTGGTCGAACGGCTCCACCTCCGAGGATGTGCAGGGATTGGCCGCAGGGACGTATGAAGTGGTGGTGACCGATGCCAACGGCTGTTCCACCAGTACCAGTGTGGAGGTGACCGGGACCACCGGCCTATCGGGCAACCTCTTTGCCATCGCCCCCCTGTGCCAGGGAGGATCGAACGGCTCCATCACCACAAGCATCAGCGATGGGCAGGCACCATTCACTTACGCATGGAGCAATGGTGGAACACTACCCGCACTGAACGACCTGGAGGCCGGGAATTACGCCGTCACCGTAACGGATGCCAACGGGTGTAGCTGGAGCGGAACTACGCAGCTGGTCGACCCCGAGGCGCTCTTGGTGAACGCATCCGTAAGCGAGTACACCGGCGGATACGGGATCAGCAGCCATGGCGGAAGCGATGGTTTCATCTCCCTTACTGCGTCAGGTGGTGTCGCACCCTATGCCTTTGACTGGAGCATGGACGTCAACAGCTCCGTTGCCACGGGTCTTAGCGCTGGTGAGTACCGTGTCACGGTCACCGATTCCAACGGATGCAGTGAGACGCTTTCATTCGTGTTGAACGAGCCGGATGAACTCCAGCAACCGACCGGTTTCACACCGAACGGTGACGGCGCCAACGACAGCTACGTGGTGCGGGGGCTCGAAGCCCATCCTCAGAACCACCTCACCATCTTCAACCGATGGGGGAACGTGGTGTTCGAGCGCATCAACTACCGGAACGACTGGAACGGGGAGAACATGACCGGGGAGCCGCTACCCAATGGGACCTACTTCGTAGTGCTCACGATCCCTGCGATCGACCTCACACTGCAGAACTATGTGGACCTGCGTCGCTGAAGGAACAACACACTACAAAGGGCGCACACACCCAACGTCCATGCACATCCTCCGGCACATCCTCACAGCGGCGATCCTCCTGGCCGGTCACCTGCTCCAGGCCCAGCAGGAGGTGATGGTGAGCCAGTACATGTTCAACGGACTGTTCCTGAACCCGGCTTATGCCGGAAGCCATCCCTACGCCAGTGCCTCCCTGCTGCACCGCGAGCAATGGACCGGGATGCCGGGAGCACCGACCACCAGCATGTTCGCCATCGATGCTCCCGTTTGGAAGAACAGGGTGGGTACGGGCCTCAGTGTGGTCCACGACCGCATCGGGGTCAGCCGCGACACGGACATCTCCACCCACTATGCGTACAGCATCCGGGTCTCGGATGGGTCCAGGCTTGCATTCGGCCTTCGGGCCGGACTTTCGCTGTATTCCGCGCAGGTGGGTGAGCTCACCTACTGGGATGAGAACGACCCGGTCTATGCCGGCTCCATCCGCAACACACCAGTGGGGCGCTTCGGGGCCGGTGCATACTGGCACTCCAGCACATCCTACGCCGGCGTGTCCATACCCACGTTGTACGCGCTCGATGACCGCCTTGCGCAGGATACACGCAGCGGACTCCGTCAGTACATCACCCGCCATCTGTACATCAACGCTGGACATGTGTTCACAATAAACGAGCAGTTCGATATCAAACCTTCGGTGCTCATCAAATACGAGCGCAACGCACCACCTCAGGTCGACCTGAACTGCAATGTGCTCTACCGCGATCGGGTCTGGCTGGGAGCCGGCTATCGCACGGGAGACGCCATTGTGGCGATGCTCGAGTACCAGGTCACCAACATGGTGCGCATTGGTTATGCCTACGATCAGAACACCTCCCTGCTCCGGCATTACAACGGGGGGGGGCATGAGGTGATGCTCGGTCTCGACCTTGGCAAGGAACCCATCCGGATACGCTCACCACGCTACTTCTGACGCATGTCCGCACGCACGCTATACGGTCTGCTGACCTTCGCCCTGTTCACCGCCTCGTGCAGTACCATCCGCCTGAACCGCGCCGACCGCGCATTCGGGTTGATGCAGTATCCAAAGGCGGAAGGCATCTACGAACGCATGCTCCGAGCCAATGACGATCGCACCGCCCGTGCGAGGCTCGCACATGCGTACCTGAGCCATAACGAACTGCAAAAGGCAGCTCTTCATTACGGCACACTGCACACCCATCACCCCCTGACCGGTGACACTGCGCTACAGTACGGGAGGGCGCTCATGGGCCTCGGACGCACCGCAGAAGCCGCTGATATGTTCTATCGCGTGCTGCAGCACACGCCGGAGAACCGTCTCGCACAAGACCTCTTCGAATCGGCACAAGGCTACCAGACCTTCTTCAAGGACAGCAGCCGCTACATCGTGCAGCGACTGGTCGTCCCCGGTGTTGAGGCGGCCTTTGCGCCTGTACCACACACCAAGGGCCTTGTGATCGCCGCAGTGCCGGAGAAGGGACGTCCCGAGGACCCCTGGAGCGGACGCTCCTACCTGGATCTGGTCTACACCGCCTCCGGCACGAACGCGACCTGGGCACCGGCGACCCCACTTCCCGGGATCATCAATGGCGATTATCACGAAGGACCGGCCACGTTCAGTGCCGATGGGCGGACCATCTACTTCACCCGCAGCAACTATGTGCAGCACCGTCTCCTGAAGGACGAAGCGAACACCAGCCACCTGATGCTCTTTCGGGCCACCGCGGACAGCAGCGGTCAGTGGGGTGGCCTGCACGCCTTCGGCTACAACGGCGAACGGTGGTCCACCGGTCACCCGGCGCTCTCCAAGGATGGCCGCACCTTGTACTTCGCAAGCGACCGGCCCGGAGGATTCGGCGGCATGGACATTTGGCGCTGCCGCGACCTCGGTACCGGTTGGTCCGAACCGGAGAACCTGGGCCCGGCCATCAATACCCCTGGCAACGAACTCTTCCCCACCATCAATGGGGACGCGCTGCACTTCGCAAGCACCGGGCACTTCAACATGGGCGGGCTCGACATCTTCGAAACACGCGAACAGGACGGCTCCTGGTCCGCTCCACGCAACCTCGGATATCCGGTCAACACCGTCCACGACGACATGCACTTCGTGCTCGACAGCAGCCAGGTGAGCGGCTTCCTGAGCAGTGACCGCAGCGGCATCGATCAGGTGTATGCCTTCAGCATCCATGAGCCGACCTTCCACTTGGATGGAATTGTCCTGGACGATCAGGGAGACGTGCTGCCCAATGCCCTAGTGACCGTTGACCTACTGGGCGGAGACGATGATATCACCCTGTCCACCGACGCCCAAGGGCGCTTCAGCACCAGGCTCGCGTCAAACAGCGAATACATGGTGAAAGCGCAGCGCGAAGGCATGCTTGCAGCAAGCACCAAGGTGAGCACCAAGGGCCTCGTCCAGAGTGACTCGCTCCCTGCAATGCTGCAACTTGGAAGCGTGCGGGTCGGTGGCACCATCGCGATCAGGAACATCTACTACGATTACGATGCGTGGGACATACGCCCGGACGCAGCACTGGAACTGGACCGCATCGCAGAGATCATCAGTGAGAACCCCGGGCTCACCTTCGAGCTGTCCTCCCACACGGACAGCCGGGGTTCTGACAATTATAACCTGGTGCTTTCTGACGCGCGTGCGAACAGCGCGGTCAACTACCTGATCCGCCGGGGCGTGGATCCCGACCGCATCACTGCACGAGGCTACGGAGAAGAGGCGCTGGTGAACCGGTGCCGCGATGGTGTGCACTGCACCGAGGAAGATCATCAGGCCAACAGGCGCACGGAATTCAAGGTCACCGGAAATTCCGGTATTGCCCAGCGACCCTGAAGCCGACGACCCGGCACTAGGCGTTCAGGGTCTGCTTCATGGCCTCGCTGAACGAGATCCCCGCAGCGCGTGAACGCACCCATGAGCGGACGTCGAAGTACTTCAGCACCACGCCTTCGTTCGGATCCTTGAAGAGCGTGTTCAGCTGTTCATCCAGTGAACGGAACAGCTCCCGCCTGACCATTGGATCATTGGCCCGGGCAAGCCGTTTGATATGGTCTATCAACAGCACCTCCACCTGATAGGCCCGCTGTCGCTTGCTCATGAACCGCTGGGTGGAACGAACGATATACTCCAACAGGTCGTAATTGCCGAGCTCGTAGTGGACCACCAGGTTGAACAACCGCGCATAAGTGAAGATGTCCTGCCGAAGCGTCGGCTCATTGTCGTTCAACACCTTGTTCAACCAGAACAACGCCTTGTTCATCTCTCCGGCGCCGAAATGCGCACAGGCAAGGGCGAAGTAGAACTCCAGCTCATGCTCCTTGTGCAGCCGGTTGCCAAGGGCCTCCATACCCTCAATGATCGGTGCTGCAAGCTCCATGGCCAGGGCATGCTCTCCAGAGCGGTCGAGCAACCGCAATTCACTGAGATAGCTGGCTACGAAGACCTGTGAGGCGATGCTCTGGCCGTGAAAGCCCTCCTCATCCGGCAGTGAGCGCATCAGAGCAATGTTCGTGCGCGCCTCATCCAGTTGGCGCAGCTCGATCTGCGCGTTGATGATGTAGTGCAGCGTGCGGATGTAGCGCTTCGGCAGGTCGGCCTTGATCTGCGGATTGCTGTCCAGGATGGTCTTCACGCGCCGGAACTTCTCCAGTGCGGTGGACCAGTCACGCTTGGCCCATTGACAGAAGCCCTGCGTGTAGTAGCAGATCGTGGCGGCCCGCTGGGACAGGGCCGTGTTCTTGCCTTTGATCAACGGATGTTCGCTGATCTCCTCCACCATGGCATGCTCCTCCTCCGTGCGCACATACCCCCCGCTGCGGAACACATAGTTGATCTTCGAATAGAGGATGTGATAGGCAGCCAGGTTGCGCAATTTCTCCACCACCTCCCGCTCCTCTTCGATCAGTGCATCCAGGTCCTTGGTGAACTCACCCGACTCGTAAGCCTCCTCCAACAGCATCTTCTCCCAGTTCAGCAGCTCGAACCAATAGTAGAAGCGCTCATTTTCCTTGGCGATCTTCTTGGCACGGTGCAGCAGCTTGTTGCACTCCACGTACAGCGCCTTCTGGTAGAGGATCTCGATGTTCTTGATCTCCTGCTTCAGGATCCCGCTGATGCTCGATTCGGCATGATAGGCCCGCAGTGCCTTCAGGATCAGCTTGTACAGGTGGTTCTTTTCAGAGGGCAGATGCTTGATGAAGGTCTCCTTGACGAACTGCTTCTTCAACGCCTCCTCGTCGTACACCTTATGCTTGTCGATGGCGTCGAAGAGCCGCAGGTAGTTCTTGTCGCCCGATTGCAGCGAGGAATGCAGCTTGAAGAACCGCTTCTCCGACTTGGTCAGGGAGCGGATCAGGTCGTGGAGCTCGGTGCTGGGCTTCATGTCGGCGATGGGATCCCAAGGGGGATGTCCAAAGGTAGGGATCCAAAAGGGGCTTACAGGACCGCTCCCCGGACAACCGCTGCCGATACCTTTGGAACATGGCCCGCGTATTCGCACTCCTCCTCCTGCTCTCCGCGCTCACGATGAGCGCCCAGCACAGTTGCATCGATACCAAACGGAGCCACGGTAACGCCGCTCGCTCCGAGGGCGACCTCGCCACCTGGCCATGGGACCTCATCCATCAGCGCATCACGCTCGATCTCACGCGTGGCAGCGTCATACAGGCATCCTGCACCATGACCGCCACACCCCGCAGCATTACCGCCGAACTCCCCCTCCACCTGCTGGCCCTCACCGTAGATTCCGTTACACATGCCGGCGGTGCCCTCCCCTTCACACACCCGGGCGAACTGCTCACCATATTCCCGCCGCCCACCGCACCCGGCGATACCCTCGTGTTCACGGTATACTACCACGGCGACCCCGTCACCGACCCCAGCGGCTTCGGTGGCTTCTACACCACCACCCCCTACACCTACAACCTCGGCGTGGCCTTCGAGAGCGTGCCCCACTCCTATGGACGCGCCTGGTTCCCCTGCGTGGACAACTTCACCGAGCGCAGCAGCTACGAGTTCCTCGTGAAGACCAACGGCGGACGCACCGCATGGTGCAATGGCGAACTGCTGGCCACCATACCCCTCGGCGGCGACACCACCGTGTTCCACTGGCTGCACCAGGAGACCATTCCCGCCTACCTGGCATCGGTGGCCGCCAGCACCTACACGGCCGCCCGGGACACCTTCACCAGCATCACCGGAGACCGCGTCCCCGTGGCGCTCATCGCACGCCCCCAGGACACCACCGCCCTGAAGAACTCCTTTCTCAACCTGCCCGCCGCCTTCGCAGCCTTCGAGCAACGCTTCGGGCCCTACCGCTGGAACAAGGTGGGCTACGTGCTCACCACACAAGGGGCCATGGAACACTCCACCAGCATCCACTACCCCGCCTCCATCGCCGACGGCAGCCTGGCCTTCGAGGCCATCATGGCACATGAACTGGCCCACCAGTGGTTCGGCGACCTGGTGACATGCGAACGGGCCGAAGAGATGTACATCAACGAGGGCGGGGCTGAATACCTCAGCTTCCTCTTCCTCGAAGCCGTGTACGGACGCGAGCGCTACATGACCGAGGTGCGCCGCAACCACCGCGCCATGGTGCAGGGCGCCCATCGCATCGATGAAGGCTGGTGGGCCCTTGCCGACGTGCCCCAGGAATGGACCTATGGCGAGCATTCCTACAACAAGGGCGCGGACATGTGGCACGGCCTGCGGGGGGTGATGGGCGACTCCGCCTTCTTCAACGGGTTGCGCACCTTCCTGGACAGCCACGCGTTCCGCCCGGTGAACACCGACCTGCTCGAAGCGCACCTGAGCGCCTTCTCAGGCACCGACCTTGACCACTTCTTCGACGCACAGGTGCGCCAGGCGGGCTGGGCGGCATTCGAAGTGGATTCCATCGATGTGCAACCCAACGGCGATGCCTACACCGTCACCGTGCATGTGGAGCAGAAGCAACGCGGGCCCGCCGCACCGCACCTGCAGGTGCCCATGCCCATCACCCTGTACGCCCCCGATGGCAGCAGCTGGACCGCACCGCAACCACTGCTCCTCGGGGCCGGCACCACCACCGCCACCCTCACCGCACCGTTCGCCCCCGCATGGGCCGTGCTCAACGATGCGGAACGGCTCACCCAGGCGGTGACCGTGGCGACCGACACACTGGTGGGGACCGGGAACACGTTCTATGCCAACGCCGATCTGCGCATCACCGTGAACAGCATGCCCGCCCCCACCCCCGTCCGCATCGAAGAGTATTGGGTCGCTGCGGATACCGATGCCGACCTCCCCTATGCCTGCCTGGTCTCACCCGATCGCTGGTGGCGCATCCACGGCACGATACCTGCGGATGCCGCGCTCGCCGGCCGCATCCTTTACGACGGGCGCACGCAGCTCAACTCATGCACGGATCCGCTGCTCATGCAGGATATCGGTCCGGCAACGTTCCGCGAGGACAGCCTGGTACTGCTCTACAGGCCCGATGCCTCATGGCCTTGGACAGAGCATCCGGACCACACGGTGAACGTGGTGAGCAATCCCACCGACCGCCAGGGCCGTATCGACTTCAACGGCCTCCAAGCCGGAGACTACGCGATGGGCTGGAAACTAAGCGCAACCGCCACGCCGGAGCCCCTCTCACAGCCTGCCCTGAGCGTGCGGCATGACAGCCGGCAGGCCACCGTGGAAGTGGTGGGCGCGGAACCCGGCAGCATGCTCCGGATCATCGACGGCTCCGGCCGCACCGCACACACGGCAACGGCAGCCGGTACGCTCAGCGTCGCTGCGTTCGCCCCGGGCGCCTACCGGGTGCAAGTGCGCCAGGGCGGTGGTTGGCGCACCGCGGGCAGCTTCGTACACGACCGCTGACACCGCTCAGGCAGGGCACCCGCGGCGCAGGTTGTCACAACACGAACTCCTGCCGCTTGAGCAGCACACCGTCCGTTGCGAACAGCAGCGCATAACGACCCGGTGGCCAGGCGTTCACCGCCACAGAAACATCAATGGTGTAGCGTCCTTGTCGCAGATCCCGCCCTTCGTCGATCACATGGATGGTGCGCCCGGCCGCATCCTTCACCACCACAGACAACAGGCCCGCATGCCGCTGTTGGAAGGCAACCTCCCCGAAGACCTCCACCGCGCGCGTGCTCATTGCCGCACCCTCGGACGGGGCATCGTAACGGGTGGTGTACCAAGGGATCGTCTCACCCGTGATGCCTGCCACCAGGCGTCGTAACCCATCGGTGCGGTGTGCGCTCCCTGCGTCGATGGCGCTCAGCGACCGGCCATCGCTCACAGCCCACACGGCCTCCTGCGTGGCACTGTTCGGGAAGCTGTCGCGCGCCAACGCCTCCGCCAAACGCACCAACGGCTCCTCCGCCAGCGCACCCCGCAGATAGAGCAGCCCCGTTCCCGGGCTGCTGAGCATGGCCTTGCAGCAGAACACCCTGCATTCGACCCGCACGCTGGATTGGGGCGACAGGGCCAGCAGCTGCTCCTCCACCAACAACAGGTGCTGTGCGTTGCTGTCCTGTGGCTCGAACCGCCAGCCTGCAGGTATCCGCACCGTGATCGGGCTTACACGCCGATTGGTGGCCTCCACCATCAGCACGCGACCGGAATGGCCACCCATGGCCACGCCTTTGAGGACCACATCGCCAGCGCGCAGCAGACTATCAAGCGCAGTGGACGCGGGCACCTCGATGCACCAGGCAAGGGCCAGCACCCATGCCAGCGGACGGAGGGACAGGCTGTTGTTCATGCTCCGATAACGCGGGCCATCGCGCGATCGGTATGCACGTGACGGTCAGCGCACGTAACGCAGGCGACTGCCAGGGTAGGAGGCCGCGGCACCCAATTGATCCTCGATGCGCAACAGCTGGTTGTACTTGGCGATCCTGTCGCTGCGGCTGGCGCTACCGGTCTTGATCATGCCACAGTTCAAGGCCACTGCGAGGTCGGCGATGGTGCTGTCCTCGGTCTCGCCGCTGCGATGGCTCATGATGCTCGTGTAGCCCGCGCGGTGGGCCATCTCCACCGCTTCGATGGTCTCGGTGAGCGTGCCGATCTGGTTCACCTTCA
>CAYZBO010000025.1:0-35974 GCA_964476665.1 uncultured Chryseobacterium sp.
ACCTCAGCTGGACCAAGCGCATCAAGCACCCCAGCGAGTTCTGCAACGTGGGTGATGAGCTGGAAGTGGTGGTGCTGGAGGTGGACAAGGAGAACCGCCGCCTGAGCCTCGGTCACAAGCAGGTGGAAGAGAACCCCTGGGAGGTGTTCGCAGGGGTGTTCACGCCTGGCAGCGTGCACGAAGGCACCCTCACCGGTCGTGCCGGTCAGAACTTCGTGGTGAGCCTGCCCTACGGCGTGGAAGGCACCGTGAGCGTGAAGCACCTGAAGAAGGCCGACGGCAGCAAAGCCGAGCTGGAGGAGAAGCTCCCCTTCATGGTGTTGGAGTTCAATGCTGAAGCGCGCCGCATCGTGCTGAGCCACACCCGCACCTTCGAAGAAGGCGAAGAGCCCATCGAAGCAGCACCCGCCAAGCGTGGTGGTGCCCGCAAGGAAGGCGCCACCGGTGGTGGCAGCGCGGTGAAGGCCATCAATGACAAGGTGGAGAAGAGCACCTTGGGCGACCTCAGCGTACTGAGCAACCTGAAGAGCCAGATGGAGAGCAACGAGCGTGCCTCCAAAGGCAGGAAGGAAGAGGACGCCGAGTAAGTCTTCGTCCGATCTGAACAGCACAGCCCGGCCGCCGCAAGGAGGCCGGGCTGTGTGCTTCTTGGGGGCGATCCATCAAGCGGGTATCTTCGCCACCGATGTCTGGGCAGACCCTCCTCACGAGCACGGCCTTCGGGCTTACCGTGGAGCGGTTGTGCCACCAATTGATCGAGGATCACGGTGACCTGCAGGGCGTGGCGCTCATCGGTCTCCAGCCGCGCGGGGTCATGCTGGCCCGTCGCCTGCGCAGTGAGCTGAAGCGGATCATCGGTGCAGAGCACCTGTCCTATGGTGAACTCGACATCACGTTCCATCGCGACGACTTCCGCCACCGTTCCAGTCCTGCCGCTCCATCGGCCACGCAGCTGGACTTCAGCCTCGAAGGGCGCCGTGTGGTGCTGGTGGATGACGTGCTCTACACCGGACGGAGCATCCGCGCCGGGCTCGATGCCCTGCTCGCCTTCGGGCGACCTGGCGAGGTGCAGCTGCTCGTGCTCATTGACCGCCGCTTCAGCAGGGAGCTGCCCATCCAGGCCGACTATGTGGGCAAGTGGGTGGACAGCATCGCCGGGCAGCGGGTGACCGTGGCGTGGAAGGAACTTGAAGGGGAGGACCTGGTGACCTTGGACAACAGCGCTGCATGACCGAACGGGCACATAGCGAACAGCTCAGTACGGAGCACCTCCTCGGCATCGGTGACCTGACGGCCGCCGATATCGAGCTCATCTTCCGCACGGCCGACGGCTTCAAGGAAGTGATCAACAGGCCCATCAAGAAGGTGCCGAGCCTGCGCGACATCACCATCGCCAACCTCTTCTTCGAAAGCAGCACCCGCACGCGCGTGAGCTTTGAACTGGCGGAGCGCAGGCTCAGTGCCGATGTGGTGAACTTCGCCGCATCCGGTTCCAGTGTCAGCAAGGGCGAGACCTTGGTGGATACCGTCAACAACATCCTCGCCATGAAGGTGGACATGGTGGTGATGCGGCATCCGGACCCCGGAGCGGCCGTGTTCCTGAGCCGCCATGTGGAAGCCCGGATCGTCAATGCCGGCGATGGCACGCATGAGCACCCCACCCAGGCACTGCTTGACGCCTACAGCATCCGGGAGAAGCTGGGTCGCGTACGCGGTGTGAAGGTGCTCATCGTGGGGGATATCCTGCACAGCCGGGTGGCCCTGAGCAACATACTCTGCCTGCAGAAGCTGGGTGCCGATGTCATGCTCTGTGGGCCCGCCACCCTCATGCCCCGCTACATCGCCTCGCTGGGTGTGCAGGTGGAGCACGACCTGGACAAGGCCCTGCGCTGGTGCGATGTGGCCAACATGCTGCGGATCCAATTGGAGCGGCAGGGGGGCGACGGCATCGCCAACTTCCCCAGCCTGCGCGAGTACGCCATGCTTTATGGCCTGGACATGGAACGCTACCAGCGGATCGGCAGGGATGTGGTGATCATGCATCCCGGACCCATCAACCGGGGGGTGGAGGTGACCAGCGAGGTGGCCGACCACGCCAACAGCATCATTCTGGACCAGGTGGAGAACGGGGTCGCCATACGGATGGCGGTGCTCTACCTGCTGGCCGCCCGTATTCCACGATAGGCTGTTGACGATACGCCCCGTACAGGGCGGCATACAACATTGGAATGGCTGACTATCTTTGACCGGAAGCAGCACGCACCATGAACTTCACCATTGAGGATAAAGGCCGGTACACGCTTGTCAACAGCAACGTGGACAAATTGGACACGACCTGCGCACCGGAGTTGAAGAGCGAACTGGTCTACTTGAACAAGACCGGTGTCCGCAACGTGATCATCGACCTTACGGCAACGCGTTATTGCGACTCTTCCGGGCTCAGCGCCCTGCTCGTGGCGAACCGCCTCTGCAAGAGCGTGAACGGTAGTTTGGTGGTCTGTGGACTGCAGGAGCCTGTCCAGAAACTGGTGCAGATATCCCAGCTGGAGACGGTGCTCTCCATCACACCCACCGCCGCTGAAGCGGTGGACCTGCTCTACATGGAGGAGATCGAGAAGGACGTCAACAAGGAAAACTGAGGCACATGCTGAGAAGCTTTACGTTCACCGTTCTGGTCATTTCTGCGTCCATCGCACTGGCGCAGCCATGCACGCCGAACCCGCTTTACACCGACAGTGTGTTCGGTGTATGGCCCGATACCACGGAGAACTTCATGCCCGGCACCCTGGGTGCGGCCTATTACCAGGACCTCAACCTTATCGTGCCGGCTGAGGCCGGGCTCGTGGACCCCACCTTTGAAGGGTTGGTCATCGACTCGGTCAGCTTTGTGGGGATCACCGGTCTCCCGTTGGGTCTGTCCATCGCCTGCAACTCACAAACCCCGGCGTTCTGCACCTACCTCACCGGCCAGCTGGGTTGCGGTGTCGTGAGCGGGGTGCCGGAGGAGACGGGGACCTTTCCGCTCACCCTGAACGTGCTGGCCCATTCGCAGATCTTCGGCAACGTCTTCTCCGTGCCCTACACCTTCGGAGGCTACCGCATCGTGGTGAACGATGTGAACACGGCGGTGGAGGGTCCGGGTGTGATCGCCATGTCCGATGTGCGCACGGTACCGAATCCGTTCAGTGTGCGCACCACGTTCGAGTTCGACCTGGCGCGCAGTGGTGCGGTCGAGGTGCGTGTGTTCGACCTGCTCGGTGCCGAGCGTTGGCAGCGCACCATTGCGGGCAAGGCTGGTTCGAACCGGGTCCCCTTCGACGCGCAGGACCTCGCATCGGGCGTTTATCTCTACCAGGTGCGCTCAGGCAAGACCGTGCAGACCGGTCGGGTCATTCTCAACCGTTGATCTCCCAGTCCCATTGAACGAGCCCTTGTCCGCATCGGTGGACAGGGGCTTTGTTCGTTGAAGACGATGCGCCGGTTCGAACTGCTCACCCTCGGAACGGGCGCCGCGCTTCCTGCACGGGGCCGGTACCCCACGGCACAGCTGCTCAATGTGCACGAAGGCTTGTACCTGATCGATTGCGGCGAGGGTACACAGGAACGGCTCCGTGAGCAGGGGGTGAATTTCCAGCGGATCGAACGCATCTTCATCAGCCACCTCCATGGTGATCACTACCTGGGTCTGCAGGGCCTGATCAGCTCCATGCATCTGATGGGGCGAAGGAGCCCCCTGCATGTGCACGGCCCGAAAGCCTTGAAAGAGATAATCGACGTGCAGCTGCGTGCCTCGGGAACATATCTGCGCTATCCGCTGCGTCTTCATGTCAATCCCGGTGAAAGTGGCGTGGTCGTCCATGGCGACCAACGGGTGGAGGTGACCGCTCTCGCATTGAAGCACCGCATCCCCACCACCGGATTCCTCTTTCGGGAACGACCGGCACCCCGGAGCCTGCGCCGCGAACGTGTTCACGAGATCCCACACTATTTGCGGGACCCTGTGAAACAAGGGGCCGATCTCGTCCTGCCCGACGGCAGGGTGGTGCCCAATGCGGAGCTCACCCTGCCACCACCCCCCGCGCGATCCTATGCCTATTGCAGCGACACCGCCTATGCGCCGGAACTGCTGCCTCATCTGCAGGGGGTGGACCTGCTTTATCATGAAGCCACGTTCACTGAGCAACTCAGTGCACGGGCGAAAGAGACGCTCCACAGCACGGCGGCCCAGGCTGCGACGATGGCCCGCGACGCACAGGTGAAGGGGTTGTTGTTGGGGCACTTCTCGTCCCGCTACAAGAGCGAGTCGGCGCTGCTCAACGAGGCGTTGGCTATCTTCCCATGGACCCGTGCTTCCCGCGAGGGCGAGCGCTATTTCATCCCTGAACGAACAGGCGTGGACAACTTGTGACGGACCGATCGAAAGGTGCACCTACCTTTGCCCCTATCTGGAATCATTCCAAATAAGGCATGCGGGTACGTACGCTCATTGCTGACCACAGCGAACTGGCCATCATCGGTCTCAGGGCCATTCTCACCAAGGTGGAGCGGGTGGAACTGGTGGGTGTGGCGCGGGATGAGATCGAACTGCAGGCGCTGCTGGTCCGCCATCATCCGGACGTGGTGCTCATCGACCACATGGCGGAGGGCTTCAATGCGCGGAGCATCCGGGAGGGTCTCAGGCGCTCGAAGCGGACCCGCTTCGTTTCCATCACACCCGACCCGTCCACGGCGGCATTGATGAGCGCGATCCGCGCCGGCGTCACCAGCTACATCAAGAAGGACTGCGGCGTGGAGGAGATCATTGATGCCGTGCTGCAGACCGCTGATGGCGACAAGTTCTTCTGCGGCAAGATCGTGGAACATCTTCAGCGTTCGGGCTTTGATGTGGAGCGCTTCAGGCAGGAGCCGCTGAGCTGCACCCCCGTGACCCTGAGCGCACGGGAGAACGAGATCGTGCAACTCATCGCGGAAGGGCTTTCCTATACACGGATAGCCGAGCAGCTCAACCTGAGCGCGCATACGGTGACCACCCACCGCAGGAACGTTATGCAGAAGCTGGGCGTGAACAGCACCGCCGCTGTGGTGATGTATGCCGTGAAGAACGGATTGGTGAGCCCGAACCGGTACCTGTTCGAGGGGACCGGTGACGTGTGAGGTGTACCAGGCGCCCATCCGTGGCACCAGATCGACCGGGCCGCCAACTTCGCTACCTTGTCCTCCATGCTGCCCACCCTCATCGCTGAGATCGGAGGATCATCCTCCCGGTGGGCCTATCTTTCATCGGAGGGGGGCGAGACCATCCTGCCGGTGAAGGGTGAACGCATCCCCGGTTTCAATCCGTTGGCCGGCGATGCGGAGACCTTCCAAGGAGCGGTCAGGGAGCAGTTGCTGGCCCATTGTCCGGCAGCCATGCAGGTGGGGCGTGTGCATGCATACGGCGCAGGCTGCGGCACTCCGGAACGACGGGCCCGGATGCAGGATGTACTGGCCCCCTTGTTCCCTCAGGCACGGATGCACATACACAGCGACCTGGACGGTGCTGCGTTGGGGCTTTGTCAAGGTGCCCCCGGCCTGGTCCTGATCCTTGGCACGGGGATGAACGCCGGCTTCTATGATGGGCGCGCGCTGCTGCGCCCCCTGCCGTCACTGGGGTACATCCTTGGTGATGAAGGTAGTGGCGCGGACATCGGAAGGACCCTGCTGCAGGATGCCTTCTATCGCAGGATGCCCCCTGGGACGGCGCAGGTGCTGTTCGGACCTGCAGGGCCTTCCCTCGATGCGGTATTGGCCGATGTATACAGGTCGGCGGCCCCATCACGGGCATTGGCGGCATACACGGGACTGCTCCTTCCGCATCGTGAACTGCCGTATGTGGGCGGCCTCGTGGTATCCCGGTTCCATGCCTTGGCCGAGCTGCTGAAGACCTTCTTCACCCTGGAGCAACGGGCCGAGGTGCATGCCACCGGTTCAGTGGCATGGGGGTTCAGGGACTGGTTGTCCGAGGTGCTGCTCGACCATGGGATGACGCTCCGTACGGTGGAGCGGGATCCGCTGCCAGGGCTGGTGGTGCATCACCGGGGGGAGGCCCCACAGGAGCCCTGAGCAGCGCAGCGATGCGTTCAAGGGCGGCCTGGTTCTGATCGCTGCCCACGCTGCGCAGCACTCGGCTGCGTTCCACAGCGGTCAGGTGCCAGCTCAGGCTGATCTGTTCCGCATCACCACCGTGCCTGAGCTGTAGGTCCACCACCTCCATGGGTACGGGCATCCAGGCGCTGGCCTGCTGCATCATCAGGTCGTAGTCCTGGTCCTGGATCCGTACGAAGTTGTCATAGACGCTGCCAAGCGGGTCGGTCAGGCGATCGAGGAGCGATGCGTTGCTGGGGTGGACCGGAAGGTCCCGCTGGGTGTCGCGGAGCTGGATGAGCACGATCCCTGAGGTGTGCTCGGCGATCCATTGGCGGAACGTGTAAAGGAAGCTGAGCGTGGCCCGGTAGCCATAGTTGTCGCGTCCACCCGCATCCATGACCCGCATCGGTGGCTCGCTGGGCAGCGTCACCACGGGGCTGATGTACGGGAAGCTGGCGTTCATGCGGAGGGCGGAGGTGAGCTTCAGGTCCCCTGGCTCATGGTCCTGGAAAAGTCGTTGGAACTCGATCGCCTCGGGCTGGCTCTGCAGGGCCATGGGCGCCGCCGGGGTGATGTGGGAGAGAAATGCCATGGGTCGCGCGGCAATGATCAGGCGGCGTCCGTCATTGATGGACACCGGGCTCATGACCAGATGCGGTACGATGGCTTCCTGCTCCGCAGCGGACAGGTCCTTCAGGGACACGTCGAGCAGGTTCCGCGTGTTGGCGTTCAGGCCTTCCTCGAAGGCACTGCCGCGATCGAGGACATAGCTGCGTTCGCCGACCTGCACCCGCCGGTAGCGCAGGAACATGTCGTTGGTGACGAAGCTGAAGCCGATGCGGTTGAGCATATCGGCGGACACTTCATCACGGATCTGCGGTGAAAGGCGTTCCTGCCCCGCGTTCTGCAGGTCATGGAGGTAGAGTTGGCGGAAGTAGGCCGCCCCGATGACCCCACCGGAAGAGCCGCTCATGAAGGTGGTGCGCGTCATGAGCTGTCCATCGAGCAGGCTGTCCACGGCCTGCAGGCAGCGCACGGTCCAGAGCATGGCGCGGAGTCCGCCACCACTGGTATTGATGAGCACCATGCGGGGTTTGCCGCTGCTGTCCGCCCACGCGCTGTTCCGTTGCAGCCAGGTTTGAAGGGTGGCCTCCACCTGCAGGGCATCCTCCCTTGCGGTGGCACTGTCCCGGGCATATGCGAGGATGGTGGGCTGGTCATAGACCGCAGGGGGCGCTTCGTAGTCGATCCCGAAAGCCTGTGCATTGGCCATGAAGGCATCGGTATGATGGCTGGCCAGGTTGAGCGCGAAGAGCAGTGCGATGAGCAGTGTGCCGGTCCAGCCCTGCAGCCAGCTGAACAGCGCGCTGTAGATCATCAAGAGCATGGTGAACAGCAGGAAGGCGCTGGCCCCGGCCGGGATGGAGAAGAGCGGCGAGCTGCTGAAGGCCCCGAGCGCGATGAAGCTCACCACCAGGATCACCTCGAAGATCGATCCGTTGATATGGTTCTGCCAGAGGATGTCGCGCAGGAGCTCCTGGTCGTAGTGTGCACTGCTTCGGGCGAGCATCAGGCGCAGGCGGGGACTGAGGTAGGTCTCCACGCGCCATTTCTCGCTGCGCTGCTGGCGCCGCAACCATCGGGTGGCCTTCCGTCGCTGCGGGCGACCGTGGGGCGGGGCTTCCTGCGTGGGGGCCAGGATGTCCATCAGCGGCTCGGGAGGTCCGGGCGCGTCAGGCTCCTTGCCCAGCAGCTTGATGATGTCCGTGTTCGTACGCGTGAAGTAGAGCAGTGCCAGACCCAGGAAGGCCAACAGACCGCCGAGGAAGCCGGCCAGGTGCCACACGATGCGCCCCGGCGGGATCAGTTCCTGTTGGTATTGGAAACGGGCGGAGCAGTAGAGATAGGTGAGGATGAACAGCGCCGGAATAAGGCCGTTGTTCACGTTGAACTTCAGGAAGGGCCTGCTGATGGTGGCGATGAACGGGAATCGATACCCGTGCATCGTGTAGGTGTAAAGGTTGAAGGCGGTGATGAACCCTCCCAGGGCGAAGCCGATCATCGCGTAGGAGAGGAAGCTCACCTGGCCGCTGTATTCCGGGAAGAGGAACAGGTTGGGCACGCCGTACTTCACCCCGAGCATGCGGGTGATGAAGCCGAACAGGATCAGCCACACCAGGAGGAGCAGGTGGTTCTTCTTCAGGTGCAGCAGCAACAGCTGCAGCGGGAAGAAGTAAAGCACCCTGCGGTATGTTCCCCTGACGCTCATGGCACGGCCCTGCGTCAAGTATACGCGCCGGGAGCCGCGGTTGTTGTCACCGTGCAGGGATGCGGCCCCTCAGACCTTGGCGAGGGTGGCCTTCATCACCGCTGCTTCGAGGGCTTCGGCGCGGGTCCTGAGCTCCTCCGCCTGGCGCAGTACATCGGTCTTGAATCCTTCCTCCTCCAGGCCAGCACAGTTGATGCGCACGTTGAGGTACGCAGCGATGGCACCGGTCCGCGCGCACAGGGCACCCACGCCGGCATCGCTCACACTGGCGGGCATGCCATCCGTTGCCATGGCCTGCATCAGTGCCATGCTCTCCACACATACCTGCATGGTGCGCAGAGGCACGAGGATGGCCCCTTTGGTCGCCTCTGCAATGGCGGCCTTGCGCGCCTGCTGTTCCGCTTCGGAGGTCCTGGGCATGCCAAAGCAGGCGATGATGCGGTCGTAGGCACGCGTATCCTCGTCCACCAGGAAGAGCAGTTCATGGCGGAGCTTCTCGCCCATCACGGCCCACTTGCTGAACTCCTCCCAGCGCTCGTCCCAGCCCCTCTTGTGCGCACTGAGGTTGGCCACCATGGTGCCAAGGGCCACACCCAACGCACCCACATATGCGGCCACGCTGCCACCGCCGGGGGCAGGACTTTCGCTCGCGGTCTCTTCGCTGAAGCGCTTCAGGTCCATCCGCACCAAACGTTCGCCACCCGCATCCTCGAGCATGTATTCGATCACCTTCTTCTGCGGATCGAAGGGGCCCAGGTCATCGAGCCCAAGGCTCTTCACCGCGATCTTGATCTTCTCACGCTCGGGGATGCCGAGGCTGCGCTGCTGGAGGGCGAGGTAGTGGTCGGCCGCATCGAGCAGGGCCTGCTTGGGAATGAGGCCGACGAGCTCGCTTCCGGTGACCCGGATGCCACGTTCCGCTGCGCGCTTGCACGCTTCATCGAAGGCCACATGCACCGGCGTTACGGTGATGTCCGTGAGGTTGAGCGAGAGCTGGGCAACGCCGTACTCCTCGATGTACCAGCCGATGCCCTTGACCGCTTTCAGGCTGCCGGGCACCTGTACTTCGGAACCATCGGCCTGCTTCACCTTGCGGCCTGCTTCGCGAATGTCGAAGGCGATGGCATTGGCGCGTCGCGTGCTGGTGGTGTTGAGGTTCACGTTGTAGGCCACGAGGAAGTTGCGGGCACCAATGGCCACGGCACCGCTGCGGGCCACGCTGTCGGTGAAGGCGGCCGGGCCGAAGTCGGGCTTCCAAGCGGGATCGCTGAGCTTCTTCGGAAGGCCTTCGTATTCGCCGCTTCGGTTGTTGGCCAGGTTGCGCCGCTTCTCTTCGCTGGCCGCGAACTCATAGAGGTACACGGGAATACCGAGCTCCCTGCCCACACGTTCACCGAGCTGCTTGGCGAAGGCCGCGCATTCCTCCATGCTCACCCCGCTGATGGGTACCAGCGGACACACATCGGTGGCGCCGAAGCGGGGGTGCTCGCCTTTGTGGCCGCGCATGTCGATCAGTTCCTGCGCCTTCTTCATCAGGCGGAAGGCGGCTTCCAGCACGGGCTCGGGTTCACCCACGAAGGTGATCACCGTGCGGTTGGTGGCCTTGCCGGGGTCCACATCGAGCAGGCGCACACCTTCCACGGTCTCGACCACGGCGGCGATGGCATCGATCTTGGCACGGTCGCGGCCCTCGCTGATGTTGGGCACGCATTCGATCAAACGACGTTGCATGGGAACAGGGATGAGGCCGCAAACTTAGGTCGCTCCAGCGCAGCCAGCGCTCAACCCAGCAAGACGGTGGCCATGTTGTTGATCACATGCAGCAGCACCGGCACCCAGATGGAGCCGCTCTTCACCCGCGCATAGCCGAGCACAACGCCGAGCGGAAGGATCAACAGCATCACGGTCCAGCTGTACTGCAGGTGCATGAGGGTGAAGACGCCGGCTGAAAGGGCGATCGCGCTGTTGGCGTCGGTGATGTGCCGGATGCTTCCGAGCAACAAACCGCGCAGCAGGAACTCCTCGAAGAGCGGAGCCATCAGGCCCACGCCGATCGCCAGCATGAGCCGGTCGGTGCTGCTGCCCAACACGCGCTCCATGAAATCGGTCTGGAAGGAGGGCACCGAACGCATCAACACTTCCAGACCGGCGGCGAGCAGGAGAAAGGCTCCGGTCCAGATGACGAACTGCCTGGGTGAGGCCGGGCGCAGACCCAGGAATTCGACCATGCCGCCGCGCTTCCACAGGTAAACGGTGAAGAGGATGATCGCCATGCCCACGACCCCGCTCCAGAGGGCGGTGCTCGCGATCAGGTCACCATGGTAGAGGTAGCGGTCCAGGACCGTATTGAGTTCGGGCGAGCGCAGCAGATCGATCAGCGAGGTGTCCGGTCCAAGGTCGGGGTCCATCCGCAGCACACCGGTAAGCATCACCACGAACTGCACGAGCATGAACACGAGCAACACCATGGAGAAGAGCGCCACGCCCATGGCGAACTCCAGTCCGGGTGGCCGGCCGTGCGTACCGCTGTCACCTTGCTCAGTGGCCGGTGTGGACAGGTCTTCCATCGATGATGACGGTGTCGATATGGTCGCTGCCGAAGGCGTATGGCAGGTAGGCCAGCGAAGGTATGGGCTTGGTGATGATCAGGCTGGCGCGCTTGCCCACCGCGATGCTGCCCAACTCACGCTCCAGGCCCATCGCAGCAGCGCTGTTGATCGTCATGGCGTTGATGGCCTCCTCGGGTAGCATGCGCAGTTGGATGCAGGCCAGGGAGAGCACCAGGTTCATGTTGCCGCTGGGTGTGCTGCCTGGGTTGTGATCGGTGGCCAGCGCCACGGGCAGGTCGCGGTCCATCAGAGCGCGGGCCGGGGCATAGGGGATACGCAGGAAGAAGGAGCAGGAAGGGAGCAGCGTGGGGATGGTACTGGTACCAGCGAGGGCTGTGAGATCGGCCTCCTCCATCACCTCCAGATGATCCACGCTCAGGGCGCGATGGCGCACCGCCGCGGCGATGGCACCCAGGCTGGTGAACTGGTTCACGTGCACCTTGCCGGGCAGGCCGTGGCGTGTGCCGGCCTCCAGCACCTGTTCCAGTTCGGCCACGGTGAAGTAGTTCGTCTCGCAGAACACGTCCACGAAGTCGGCGAGGCCTTCCGACGCCACGGTGGGTATCAGCGTATCGCAGATGAGGTCGATGTAGCCTTGGCGGTCGTTCGCGTATTCCGGCGGCAGGGCGTGTGCGGCGAGCAGGGTGGTGCGCACCTGCAGGGGCAGTTCGGCCTTCAAGCGCCGCGCCACGCGCAGCATCTTCAGTTCGCTTTCGGCCGTGAGACCATAGCCGCTCTTGATCTCCACGGCCACCGTGCCCTGGCGCATCATCTCCTCCAGTCGGGCGCGGGCCTGATGGTAGAGGGCCTCCTCGTCCATCGCGCGCAGCTTGCGGGCACTGTTCAGGATGCCGCCGCCACGCGCCGCGATCTCCTGGTAGCTCAGCCCCTTGATCTTGTCCACGAATTCCTCTTCCCGAGGCGCGGCGAACACCGTGTGGGTATGGGGGTCGCACCAGCCGGGCAGCACGTACCGGCCGCTGGCATCGATGCGGGTGTGAGGCGGAAGGGCATCGTCCGCAGGCAGCGCGTCCATCGGACCGAAGGCGGTGATGCGTCCTTCGGTGGCCAGCAACCATGCGTTCTCCACCACGGGCAAGTGGTGCATGCTGCGGCCGGGCACACGGTCGGTGCCTGTGGGATGGACGCCCACCAGGGCCTTGGCGTTCACGAGGAGCAGCGCGGGCATCGACGCAAAGAAAACGTTCCGCACGACGTGGCCTTCACAGCGCCCCTCTATCTTCGCCGCAATGCCGGGCAATACCTTCGGACAGCAGTTCCGCCTGACCACATTCGGGGAGAGCCATGGTGCAGCCCTTGGAGGCATCATCGATGGGTGCCCGGCCGGTCTTGAGCTGGACCTTGTTGCGGTGCAGGACGAGCTGGACCGTCGTCGACCGGGCAGCACCACCTTGGGCACCGCGCGCACCGAGGGCGATCGCGTGGAGTTCCTCAGCGGGGTGATCGATCCCGCGCTGGTGAGCGATGCGCCGCGGACAGGACGGGAGGGGTCGGTAGTCACCTTGGGTACGCCCATCGGCTTCATCCTGCGCAACCAGGACGCCCGCAGCGGCGATTATGACGCGTTGAGGAACATCTATCGTCCCGGCCACGCGGACCTTACTTGGGAATTGAAATACGGTCTGCGCGACCATCGAGGAGGGGGGCGCAGCAGTGCCCGCGAGACGGCCTGTCGGGTGGTGGGTGGCGCCATTGCGCGTCAGCTGTTGGCACGCGAGGGGACCGAGGTGCAGGCCTATGTGAGCCAGGTGGGGGGGGAGGTACTTGCCGTACCGCCGTCCGAGCTTGACTTCACTGGTTTGTGGAAGGATCCGGTGCGCTGTCCGGATGCCAGCACCAGCGCTCGTATGGCCGCGCTCATTGAGCAGGTGCGCAGCGTGGGCGATTCGGTGGGCGGTGTGGTGAGCTGTTCGGTGCGCCGTGTTCCGAAGGGGCTGGGCGAGCCGGTGTTCAGCAAGTTGGACGCTGACCTGGCCGCAGCCATGCTAGGCATCAATGCCGCCAAGGGATTCGAGATCGGCAGCGGCTTCCGTGCGGCGGCCATGCGCGGATCGGAGCACAACGGCGACCTGCAATTGGGGTTTCGGATCGAAGAGGAGGACAAGGTCGCTGGTTCCCGTTGGGAGACGCCCATGGCGGTGAGCAGCAATGCGCACAGCGGCGGCACGCTCGGTGGCATCAGCTCGGGCGAGGACATCCATTTCTCCGTGGCCTTCAAACCACCGGCCACCATCGCGCGGCCCCAGCGAACCGTGGATGTACGCCTGCAGGAGGTCACCTTGGAGGCCAAGGGTAGGCACGATCCCTGCGTGGTTCCCAGGGCCGTTCCCATCGTGGAGGCCATGACCTGTTTGGTGCTGGCCGACCACTTATTACGTCAACGCACTGCACGCCTATGAGCAACGCTCCTTCCAAGGGTCTATCACTGCCCGCCCGCATCCTCATTGGTCTGGCGTTGGGTATCGCTTGGGCCGTGCTGTCCAGCTTCCTGGGGTGGAGCCGCTTCACCTTGGATTGGTTGGCGCCGTTCGGCGACATCTTCATCAACCTGCTGAAGCTGATCGCCGTGCCGCTGGTGCTCTTCAGCATCATCAGCGGGGTCAGCGGTCTCAGCGACCTGTCCAAGCTGGGACGGACGGGGCTGGGCATGCTGGCCCTTTACCTCACGACCACCTTCATTGCCATCACCGTGGGCCTGCTGATGGTGAACATGATCCGCCCGGGTGAATGGGGCGATGATGCCCAGCGCATGCGCAATCGGATCACCTACGAGTTGTGGGTGAACAATACGCCCTCGGTCGAGAAGCCCAAGGACGGTAAGTGCCTCAGCTGCGACCCGGCGAACCGGGCGCTGGTGGAGGAAGTGGCGGCCGGCCAGGGCCAGCAGGCTCCGGATGCGTGGTTGAGCGGCAAGCTGGAACAGACCAAGGCCGTCACCGAACCCAGCCCCCTGCAGTTCCTCGTGGACATGGTGCCGAGCAACATCTTCCTCAGCTTCAACGATGCGCTGATGCTACAGGTCATCTTCTTTGCCCTGTTCTTCGGTGTGGTGCTTGTCATGCTGCCAGCCGCATCCGCAGCTCCTGTCTCCGCCCTGGTCAATGGATTGAACGAGGTGTTCATGAAGATGGTGGATGTGGTGATGAAGGCCGCGCCTTTCTTCGTCTTCGCGCTGATGGCAGGAGTGGTTTCGCGCATCGCTGGCGACGATCCGGCTGCCGTGCTCCAGTTGTTCAAGTCGCTGGCGGGCTACAGCCTTGCGGTGGTGCTGGGGCTGGCAGTAGTGGTGTTCGTCGTGTATCCGCTTGCGATGTCCATCCTCATGCGGCGTAATGTGTATCTGCGCTTCCTGAAGGCCATTTCCCCCGCGCAATTGCTTGCCTTCAGCACCAGCAGCAGCGCCGCCACCCTGCCGGTCACCATGGAGTGCATGGAAGAGCGCATCGGGGTGAGCAAGGGCACGGCCAGCTTCGTGCTGCCCATCGGTGCCACGGTGAACATGGATGGGACCAGCCTCTACCAGGCGGTGGCAGTGGTCTTCCTCGCGCAGTTCCACCTGGTGGACCTCACGTTCATGCAGCAATTAAGCATCGTTGGCACGGCCACGCTTGCCAGCATCGGCGCCGCTGCCGTACCCAGTGCGGGCCTGATCACGCTTTTCGTGGTGCTCACGTCCCTCGGGCTGGATCCTGCTTGGGTGGCCATCATCCTCCCGGTGGACCGCATCCTCGACATGTGCCGAACGGTGGTGAACGTCACCGGCGATGCCACCTGTTGCAGTGTCATTGCCCATGCACAAGGTGAGGAGTTGTTCACCAAGCCGCTGTGAACGATCCAATGCCGAATTGGCCGTCCGAAGGGGCCGCTCCGGAACGATCTTTGTGACCTGAACGTGTGCCGACCGTCCCTCGGATCGAAGAACCACGTGCACTCTCAACCCAGCCCCACATCGCCATGGCCAAGTGGACAAAGCGCATCCTGCTCACGATCGGCATCCTCGTAGTACTGCTGCTGGGGGCCGTCGTGCTCATCCCCATCCTGTTCAAGGACAAGATCGAAGCGGCGGTGAAGGCCGAGGTGAACAAGAGCCTCAACGCCACGGTCAATTGGGGCGAATGGGACATCACCATCCTGAAGAGCTTCCCCGACCTGACGGTGGAGGTGGCCGACGTCCTGGTTAGCAATGCAGCGCCTTTCGAGGGCATCGACCTGGCCCGGATCGGCACCTTCGCCGCCACGGTGGACATCAAGAGCGTGTTCGGCGACAGGATCGACATCAAGCAGATCGCCCTGGTGAAGCCGCACATCCACGTGAAGGTATTGGAGGATGGCCGCGCCAACTGGGACATCACCAAGGCAGATACGTCAGCCAGCACAGCACCGACCGATTCCGCGGCCTCCGCCTTCAACATCGGGCTGCGGGCCTACTCCATTGAGGATGGCACGCTCATCTACGACGATGCCTCGCTCACCTACTACATGGACCTCAAGGGCCTTGATCATACGGGCAGCGGCGACTTCACACAGGATCTGTTCACCCTGCGAACGATCACCCATGCGGACACGGCCAATGTGGTGTTCGATGGCATCCAGTACCTGAAGAACGTGAAGGCCGACGTACACGCCGACCTCGATATGGACCTGCCGAACATGAAGTTCGCCTTCAAGGAGAACGAAGCCACCATCAATCAGTTGGTGGTGGGTCTGGACGGCTGGCTGGCCATGCCGGGGGATGATATGGAGATGGACCTCACCTGGAGCGCGAAGAGGACGGACTTCGCCACACTGCTTTCGTTGGTGCCGGCGGAGTTCGCCGCCGACCTGACCGGTGTTCAGATGAGCGGCAAGGCGGCCTTCAACGGGCATGTGAAAGGTGTGATGAGCGATTCCGACACGCCCGGCTTCGGTGTGGAGATGGTGGTGGACAATGGCCGCTTCAAGTACCCCGATCTGCCGGCCGCCGTGGAGAACATCTTCCTGGACCTGAAGATACTCAGTCCCGGTGGTCCTGACATGGACAACATGGTGGTGGACCTTAAGCGCTTCGCCCTGACCATGGCGGGTAACCCCGTGGAGGCCCGGATGCACCTGACCACACCGATGAGCGACCCCAACGTGGATGCCGAGCTCAAGGCCGACCTGGACCTGGCCAGCGTGAAGATGGTGGTGCCGATGAAAGAGGAACTGAAGGGACACTTCACATCGGATGTGCGCATGAAAGGTCGGATGAGCGATGTGGAAGCCGGGCGTTATGACCAGTTCAAGGCCGATGGCACCATGGTGCTGCGCGACATGGACTACCGCAGTGACAGCCTTCCTCCGGTGGGGATCACCTCGCTGCATTTCGCGTTCTCGCCGCGCTTCCTGCAATTGAGCGAGTTCGATGGATCGGTGGGCAGCAGCAGGATGAAGGCCCAGGGACGCATGGACAACTACCTGCAGTGGTGGTTGAAGGACAGCACACTGGTGGGGTCGTTCGACCTTGCCGCGAACCGTTTCGACCTGAACGAATTGATGGGGCCGGCCGATACCACGAGCAATTCCGCCGCCGCTCCGACCGACACCACGCCGATGAGCGTGATCGAAGTGCCCGGCAACATCGACTTCCGTATGGGAATGACCGTGGGTGAGGTGATCTACGACAAGCTCCAGCTCACCAACGTGAAGGGCGGCCTCCGTGTGCACGACCAACGGGTGGACCTGAAGGACGTCTTCTTCAACCTCTTCAACGGCAGTGTCACCATGGCCGGTGCGTACGATACCAAGGATGCCAAGCGTCCCCGCATCGACATGAACTACGACGTACGCGAGATCGACATCGAGCAGAGCGTCGCTTACATCGACCTCATCCAGAAGATGGCGCCCATCGCCAAGTCGTGCAAGGGACGCTTCAGCAGCGATCTCACCATGCAGGCCACACTGAACGAACACATGGAGCCTGACATGAACACGCTGCAGGGCCGCGGCACCTTCAGCACCAGGAGCGTGCGTGTGGACGGCTTCCAGCCGCTGGTGGACATTGCCAAGGCGCTCAAGTTGAACGGTATCGAGAACACCACCATCCAGGACATCAATTTCGTGTACCGCATCGTGGATGGTAAGATGATCACCGACCCCTTCCCGGTGAAGATCGACCGGGTGAAGGCCACCGTGGGTGGTAGCACCGCCTTTGCCGATCATGCCATCGATTACGACATGAATGCGCAGGTGCCGAGCGACATGTTCGGTGCGGCGGCGGCACAGACCGTGGCCGGGCTGCTGGGCAGGGCCAACAGCGCATTGGGCAGCAACTTCACGGTACCTGCCGAACTCGATGTGCAGGTGAAGATCACCGGCACGGTGGAGAAGCCCATTGTGAAGCCGGTGTTCGCAGGAGGCCAGACCAGTGTGAAGGAGGCCGCGACCGAGGTGATCAAGCAGGAGCTGAACGAACAGATCGACAAGGCCAAGGAGGAGGCCATCGCACGGGCACGCGAAGAGGCGGCTCGCCTGGTGGCCGAAGCCCAGCAGCAGGCGGACCAGATCAAGGCCGATGCACGCCGTGAAGCCGCCGCCGCCAAGGCCCAGGCCTACAAGTTCGCCGACGATGAACTGGCCAAGGTCACCAATCCGCTGGCGAAGGTGGCTGCGAAGGCCGTGGCGGACAAGGCCAAGAAGGAAGCCGACAAGAAGGAGCAACAATTCGTGGCCGAGGCCGACAAGCGCGCCGACGGGCTCGTGGACAGTGCGCGCAGGAAGGGCGACGAACTGATCTCCAAGGCCGAAGCCACCAATACCACCGTGAAGTGAGGCGTGCCATCGTTGGGGAACTGTGGAAGGCGGGCGTGCTCAGCGCGTTGGTACTGCTGTGTGCAATGCCTGTCCACGCCCAGGATGAAGATGCCTGCGCGCCACCCACCGACAAGAAGATCGTGAAGCTGCTGGAGGAGGCCGCCAAGGCGCGCGAACCCATGGACCGCCACCGCAGCTTGAAAGCCACCCTGGAGGTCGATCCTGAATGCATCGAGTGCCATTTCCGCCTCGGCCTTTCCGCCTACCGGATCGCCAAGGAGGGAGGCTCCGGTTACAAGGCGGCCGTTGGGTACCTCAGCAAGGTGCAGGAGACCTGCCCCACCTACCACAGCGATGTGCCCTACACCCTGGGGGTGATGCACTACGCCGAGGACCGTTTCGCCGAAGCGGCCAAGGCCTTCGAGAGCTTCCGTCGCTTTCCCAGCGATGATGCCACGCGCCTCTCCAAGGACTACGACAAGCAGTACAAGGACGTGGAGGAGATCATGCCCGAGCTGCAGTTCTACGTGGATTTCTACAAGAATACGGCCCCCCTCGATCCCGTGGTGATGGTGAACGTGAGCACGGCTGCGGACGAATATCTGCCGATGCTTTCGCCGGACAACGAACTGCTCTTCTTCACACGAAAACAGACCGTGAAGGCGAAGGGCGACATCGTGGGCCGTGAGGTGGAGGAGCTGACCGAGGCGCGTCGCAGGAGCCAGCAGGAACCGTTCAATGCGGGCCGCGCGCTGCCCGACCCCTTCAACCAGGGAGACAGCTACGGTGGTGTGACCGTGAGCGTCAACAACAAGGAGATGTTCGTCACCGTGTGTGGTCCGGCGGACAGCCGCGGCTACCGCAACTGCGACCTCTTCCGCACCCACTACGACAGCAAGTTCAACCTCGACATCGGCGGTCAGGAGTGGGAGTGGAGCGGTTTGGACGATCTGGGGCCTTCGCTCAATGGGCCCGATTCGTGGGAGAGCCAGCCGTCGCTCAGCGGTGATGGACGCACGCTCTACTATGCGCGCCAGGCCCAGAACACCGATGGCATGGACATCTTCTTCAGCACCCGGGATGCCAAGGGGGCGTGGTCGCCCGGGCGGCCTTTGCCGGGCATCAATACCCTGGGCGACGAGAAGGCGCCCTTCATGCACAGTGACAGCCGCACGCTCTACTTCGCCGCACGTCCCAACGCCGAAGGCCAGGGCCATCGCAGCATCGGCGGCTACGACATCTTCTTCAGCCGCATGGGCGACGACGGCAAGTGGAGCAAGCCGCAGAACATCGGTGCTCCCATCAATACAGGGGAGGATGAGCACGGGCTCATCGTGAGCGCGGATGGTCGCACGGCCTACTTCGCCAGCGGTCGGTTCAGGGGGGTGGGCGGCCTCGATATCTATGGCTTCGACCTGCCCAAGGAGGCGCGGCCCGAGGATGTGCTCATCGTGAAGGGCGAGGTGCGCGACGAGAAGGGGGAGGTGGTGAAGAACGCCCGGGTGGAGATCAAATACATGGACACCCGCAAGGTGGACGTGATCGAGGTGGATGGCAACGACGGCCAGTACGCCGCTGTGCTGCGCCTGAAGCCCGGCAGCGACGTCATCATGACCGTGAAGAAGGAGGACCATGTCTTCGAATCACGCAGCTTCAGCGTGGAGGATACGGTCCGCGCTGGTGTGGCCCGGGTGGACATGAGCGTACAGCGGATCGAGGTGGGCAGGAGCTACAGCGTGAGCGACATCCGATACGCCACCAGTTCGGCGGAGATCACCAGGAGCAGTGAGTACATCCTCGATGAACTCATCGTCTTCCTGCAGGAGAACCCCACGGTGAAGATCCGCATCGAAGGGCATACCGACAACGTGGGAGCGCTGGAGAAGAACATGGCCCTGAGCACCGATCGGGCCTTCACGGTGATGGAGTACCTTCGAGCCAGGGGCATCCCGGCTGCACGACTGTCCTTCCAAGGCTTCGGGCCCACCAAGCCCGTGGTCGGCAACGACACACCCGAGGGCAGGGCGCAGAACCGACGCACCGCGTTCGTCATCACCGCTCGTTGATCAACACGCCATGCATCACCGCTGTCCACTTCCCCAGGTCTGTTCCATGGTGAACAATGTGCTGGAACGTTCCTCACTCGGCCTGCTGCTGCTGGCGTTCGTTGCATGGGGCGGTGGCCCGGCCATGGCCCAACGTACGCATGGCGGGCAGCCGCTGAACTGGGGCGATGGCGCCCCGCTGCGTGCCGGTGTCCCTGTGGTCACCGTACAAGGTCCGGACCCGATGGAACAAGCGGCGGCCATGCCCATCGACGGCGAGTTCCGTTACGGTGTACAACGCTTTCACAGCGCCGACCTGGTGCATGCGGCCGCGTGGACCCAGTTGCCTGATGGAAGGCGGGTGGGGCAAGTGGTGGTGGAGAGCCCGGGAGCAGTGATGTTGAGCCTGCAGTTCGATCGATGGGAGCTCCCGGATGGCGCGGAGGTGTTCCTCTACAACACCGATCGCAGCTACTTCATCGGTTCGTTCCGGGGAAGCAATGCAGTGCCGGAGGGAGGACTCGCCACGCAGGTGGTGCCGGGCGACCGTGTGGTGGTGGAGTACATCGTTCCCGGTTCGGCCGTCGGCCGCCTGCGACTGGCAAGTGTAACCCATGGCATCGTTGACATCTTCCGTTTTGGCGAGGCCGGCTACCTGCGGGACATCAACCCCGGATACCAGAGCGCCCCGTGCCACAACAATGTGGTGTGCCCGATCGCTGCTGCGTGGCAGGACCAGAAGCGTGCGGTTGCGCTCTTCCTGCGTCCGGACGGCAATGGATGCACGGGGTCGCTGGTCAACAACACATCCACGCCTGGACGCCCTTACTTCTACCTGGCGAACCACTGCTACCAACCGAACGAGTCCCAGTGGGTGTTCTACTTCAATTACGATGCGCCGGCCTGCGTGGGCAGTGCAGGACCCACGGACCAGACCCTCAGTGGTGCGGTAAGGCGGGCGGCGTTCTACTTCGACGACTTCTGCCTCGTGGAGCTCTTTGACACGCCACCGCCGACCTACAACGTGTACTACGCGGGTTGGGACAGGAGCGGTAATGGTCCTCAGAGCCAGACGGTGATCCATCATCCGCTGTTCGATGTGAAGAAGATCACCTTCGACTACGACCCGGCCACTTCCTATGCGGACGCCGAGGGTATCCAGATGTGGCGCAATTTCTGGGACAGCGGCATCGTGGAGCCTGTCTCGAGCGGTGCGCCGCTGTTCGATCACAACAAGCGCATCATCGGTCACATGACCGAAGGGGCGCAGACCTGTGCGAACGTTGGCACGGTGTCCACCGGTTGCGCCAAGTTCAGCGAGAGCTGGGATGGCGCCACACCGGCCACCCGACTGCGCGACTGGCTGGACCCGTCCAATACCACCATGGTCCTGGACGGTTACGATCCCAATGCCTCCGGTGAGGTGCTGCTCTCCGTACGGGCCTATTTGGAAGGGCCATACAATACAGGCATCCAGCGGATGAACACCGGCCTCCGCGACCTGGGGCTGGTCCCGACCGTGGAGCCCTACACCGGGCTGGGATATGCGCATGTGGGAGGTGGCGGTGAGCTCACCACGGCTCCGGTGCTCGCCATCACGGGGAGCGATGCTGTTGTTGATTGGGTGGTGCTGGAGCTGCGTGATGCAGCGAGCCCCTCATCGGTCGTCGCCACGCGCAGTGCGCTGCTCCAAAGCGACGGGGATATCGTGGACGTGGATGGGGTGTCGCCCGTGGCCTTCCCGGTGGCACCCGGTGCGTACCGCATCGCGCTTCAGCATCGCAACCACCTAGGGGTCGCAACGTCCGGGGCGATCCTGTTGTCCAGCACACCCGCTCTCCTGGACCTCAGCGATGACAGCACCCCGTTGCAGGGTGGCGCCATAGCCACGAACGAACGTGACGGGCGTCGAATGCTGGTGCCGGGCGACTGTCTGCGCGATGGTATCCTGCGCTACACTGGCGCATCCAATGACCGCGATGCGATCCTGACACGCGTCGGTGGATCGGTGCCGACCACCACCCTCCAAGGCTACTTCACGGAGGACGCGAACATGGATGGACTGGTGCGCTACGTGGGCTCCGGCAACGACCGCGACATCGTCCTTCAAAGCATTGGAGGCACGGTGCCCACGGCCACCCGGCTGGCTCAGTTGCCCTGAGCGTCCTCCCCGGTGCGCAGCAGGCGGTTGCGCATCATCCGCAGGTTCAGCATCTCCACGGCCACGGAGAAGCCCATGGCGAAGTAGATGTAGTTCTTGTTGATGTGTTCGCCCATGCCTTCGGTGACCAGGGCCATGCCGATCATCACCAGGAAGGCGAGGGCCAGCATCTTCACGGTGGCATGCTTCTCCACGAAGTTGCTGATGGCACCGGCGGCGATCATCATCACGGCCACGGCGATCATCACGGCGGCCACCATGATGATGATCTCGTTGCTCATGCCCACGGCGGTGATCACGCTGTCGAGGCTGAACACCAGATCGATGAGGATGATCTGTACGATGACGCCGCCCAGTGTGCGCACCTGCTTGCCGCCTGAGGCATGGCTGTTGTCATAGCCCTTCACTTTCGCCCGGATCTCCACGGTGGCCTTGTAGAGCAGGAAGAGGCCGCCGATGAGGAGCACGAGGTCGCGGCCGCTGAAGGAGTGTTCCAGCACGGTGATGAAGGGCTTGTCCAGGCTCATCACCCAGCTCAACGAGAGCAGCAGCAGCACGCGCGTGATCATCGCCAGTGCCAGGCCGATCTGACGGGCCTTCCGGCGGTCCAGTTCCGCGGAAAGGCTGTTGCTGATGATGGATATGAAGACGATGTTGTCGATGCCCAGCACGATCTCCAAGGCGGTGAGCGTGAGCAGGGCGATCAGTCCATGGGAGGTCAGCAGGACCGAGGGGTCTAGTGCGGCGAGTTCCAACATGTTGGTGAAGGTCAGATGGTGAGCAAGGCCTGTCCGAGGTCGGCGATGAGGTCCGAGGGATGTTCCACACCCACACTGAGGCGTACGAGGCTCTCACTGATGCCCAGCTTGCGCCGCTCCTCGGGATCCACACCGGCATGCGTCATGGAAGCCGGATGTTCCGCCAGCGATTCGGTGCTGCCGAGGCTCACGGCGAGCTTCACCAGCTTCAGGTGGTTGAGGAAGCGGAACGCCTCGGCCTCGCCGCCCTTCACGGTGAAGGACAACATGGCGCCGGCCGCCAGGCATTGCTCCTCATAGATGGCCTTGTCGCGTGCATCGTCCAGCTGGCCGAGGTAGAACACGCGCTCCACCTTCGGATGGTTCTGCAGGTAGGCGGCGACTTGTTCGGCATTGCGCGCCTGGATGTCCATCCGGGCCTTGAGCGTCTCCAGGCTCCGCAGCAGCAACCACCCGGTCCAAGGCCCGGCCATGCAGCCAAGGAAGGTACGCATGCCCTTCACCCGGCCGATCAGCTCATGCGAACCCAGGCAGGCCCCCGCGATCACATCGCTGTGGCCACCGATGTATTTCGTGGCGCTGTAGAGCACCAGATCGGCGCCGAGCTTCAAGGGGTGCTGCCACAGCGGCCCCATGTAGGTGTTGTCCACGGCCACCAGCACGCGCTTCCCGTCGGAGTCCAGGCTCCGCGCCAGTTCCACGCAACGCTTGATGCTGATCAGGGTGTTGGTGGGGTTGCCGGGCGTCTCCACATAGATCATGCGGATCCGGTCCGCCTTGCCACTGGCGGCCACCAGCTCGGGCAGTTTGTCCTGCTCCCACGGATAGAAGCCCATCACCTCGATGCCGAAGCGGGTCAGCGTCTGCTTGATGAAGTGGTCCGTGCCACCGTAAAGCGGGTTGCTGAACAGCAGCACATCGCCCGGCGAAAGGAACTCCAGCAGCGCGGTGCTGATGGCGCTCATCCCGCTCTCGAACACGGCGCATTCCTCCGCTTCGTCCCACAGGCACAGCCGCTCCTCCAGGATCTGCAGGTCCGGATTGTTCAGGCGGCTGTAGATCAGGCCGAGCTCCTCCTTCTCCCGCTTCTCGCGCAACCCGTAGGCCACCTCGAAGAAGGCCTTGCCCTCCTCCGCGCTCTTGAATACGAAGGTGCTGGTCTGGAAGATGGGGCACTTCACCGCGCCTTCGGAGAGCTCAGGCTTGTAGCCGTAGCTCATCATCAGGCTTTCGGGGTGCAGCTTGCGGTCGTTCATGGTCGATCAGGTTCCGGTGATCGGCGTCAAAGCTACCGGAACGGCGCACAATGCTCGTTCAGTGTCCTCGTGCCACGATGATGGCCTCGTTGCGGTTCACCGGATTGAGCCAGTGAACGGCGCGGTCCAGCAGCCCGGGCTGCGCCACGCCGATGATCTCCAGGGCTCCCATGGCCGCGATGGCACGCTGCATCCGCGCAGGCAGCTCCTCGGTGCCGCAGAAGAGCACGATGTTCGGTCGTTGTTCCACGGGATAGCGTGCCAGCTCCACCGCCAGGTCTGCCGTCGGGTCGGTCCACGGCACCACGGTGGCCGTCCAGTGCCGCGAATAGTACAGCGGCGGCATCGGTGCCTCCCCCTCGGCGCTGTCCTCGATCACCATGCCGCGCACATCCACGCGCTGCAACATCACCTGGGCCATCACACGGCTGCGCTTGCTGTAGCTGAAGCAGAGCACCGCCAGGAGGAGCACGTTCAGGCCCCATGTCCAGCGCAGGATGCCGCGCCACAGACCGGCCCGCTGCCGCCACCAGCCGCTGCCCAGGCGCCAGTGTTCCCAGGCCACGTGGCCCAGTACGAAGTAGAGCGGCACGATCGGCAGCAGGAAGCGTTCCTGTTTGTTGGGGAAGTACGAATGAAAGGCGATGAAGAGCACGGTGGGCAGCCAGAGCAGGAGCGGGGCGCTGCGGCGGAAGAAGCCGAAGCCCACGGCCAGGCTGAAGGGTGGCAGGAACATCCCGGCCAGCAGCAACAGGTAGTTGTACCACGGAAGCACACCGTAGGTGGTGGTGTTGTTCAGGTTGTACAGGACGTATTCCCCCAGTTCGGCGAACGGCCTGCCCCAGAGGAGGAGGTCGATGCCACCCTGCAGCACCAGGAGCGGGAGCAGAGCGCCCAGACCGTATGCCAACGCGCCGCGCAGGTCCCGCCTCAGCAGGAGCGCAAGGCCCGGCCCCACGGCGAAGAAGATGGTCTGGAAACGGATGTTCATCGCCAGTCCGATCCAGATGCCCGCGACCAGCAGGTCGCGCGATGTGGGCCCTGCAGCACCGCCCAGCAGACGCGCTGCGCCCAGCATGAGGAAGGGGATGCAGGCCACCTCCACCAGGTTGCGCACGGACAGGAAGGGCATGAAGAACAGCAGCGCAAGGAAGAGACCGGTGCGCCAGGCATGGGCCGGGTCGCTCAGCCGCAGGGCGATGCGGTACCCCACGCGAACCACGATCAAGCTCCACAGGGCGTGCAGCACGCGCACCACCACCATCTGCATCTCAGGGTCCTGCAGCCCTACGGACCTTAAGGCGGAGAAGAGCAGGAAGTGGAACCCCACATAAACAAAGCTGTGCCCACTAGGCCGGGGGGCGCCCCCCTGGTTCCAAGGAAGCCAATGGTTGTAGTCGTGCCCATCCACCCAACTGCCTGCCGCCTCGATGATGAGGAAGTGGTCGTCGTGGGCGAAATAGCCGCCACTGAACAGGGCCGCCAGCAGGCGCGGCAACAGGGCGATGAGGGTGAGCATCGCCAACGGTCGGGCGGAGATCCGGTCGGTCCAGCGCTGCCACATGGCGGCGAAGCTAACTTCACGCCATGCGAAAACCCCTCTTCCTCGTACCGATGCTCCTGCTCGGCTGTTCCGAAGTGCCACCCGCGCTGGATGAGGCCGCCGCATTGGAGCGGGGTGGGCAGGTGGTGCCACGCGCGTTCGCCTTGCTCAGCGGCCGCCTGCAGCAGGCCATGCAGGAGGGTGGGCCGGTCCATGCGGTGGAGGTCTGTTCGAAGCAGGCCCGTCCTTTGCTGGATAGCCTGGGACGCGCTGAAGGCATGCACATCCGGCGCACCAGCGACCGCATCCGCGCCCCGCACGACGAGCCTGATGTGCGCGAGGCGGAAGTGTTGCGCGACTTGCTGGCCCAGGTCTCCAGTGGTACACGCCCCTCGGAACTGGCTCCGCAGGTGGAGGTGGTCGGCGACAGCGTGGCCTACTATCACCCGATCCTCATCAGCATGCCCACCTGCCTGCGGTGCCACGGAACGCCGGGCATCGACATCGATACTGCCACGTTCGCCGCCATCGCCGGGCGATATCCGATGGACGGTGCCACGGGGTACGCGCTTGGCGATCTGCGGGGGCTCTGGAGCGTGCGCTGGAAGAATTGACGTGGTCCGGTGGGTGGCGCGAAGAATTCTTTCTGCCTTCATCCACGGGCGCTTCCGCTGCATTTACTTTGACGCACACTCTTTCCACATGAACATCGTCGTCCTTTCCCGGGACACCAAGTTGTACTCCACCCAGCGTCTGGTGGAGGCCATTGAATCACGCGGTCATACGGCCCGGGTGGTCAACCACGTGAAGTGCGACATCCTCATCGAGCGGAAGAACCCACAGGTGATCTATGGCGGGCAACCCCTGATGGACGTGGATGCCATCATACCCCGCATCGGTGCGAGCGTGACGTTCTACGGCACGGCGGTGGTGCGTCAGTTCGAGATGATGAAGGTGTTCACCACCACCGAGAGCCAGGCCCTGGTCCGCAGTCGCGACAAGCTCCGCAGCATGCAGATCCTCACCCGTAGTGGGGTGGGCATACCCAAGACGGTGTTCACCAACTATAGCAAGGACGTCAGCAGCATCGTTGACAGCGTGGGCGGAGCGCCCTGCATCATCAAGCTTTTGGAGGGTACGCAGGGCCTCGGTGTGGTGCTGGCCGATACCAAGAAGGCCGCGATCGCCGTGTGCGAGGCGTTCAACAGCCTCAAGGCGCGGGTCATCGTGCAGGAGTTCATCAAGGAGAGCAAGGGCATCGACATCCGTGCGTTCGTGGTGGACGGACGCGTGGTGGGTGCCATGAAGCGGACCGGCAAGGAAGGCGAGTTCCGCAGCAACCTGCACAGGGGAGGTACCGCACAGCTCATCGAGCTCAGCCACGAGGAGGAGGTCACGGCGATCAAGGCCGCCAAGGCCCTGGGCCTGCACGTGGCCGGCGTGGACATGCTCCAGAGCGAACGCGGTCCGCTGGTGATCGAGGTGAACTCCAGCCCCGGGCTCGAAGGCATCGAAGGTGCCACCGGCAAGGATATCGCGGGCGAGATCGTGAAGTTCATCGAGCGGAACGTATAGTCCAACAGGCTTCCAGCCTGTTGACCCAGTACAGGTCTAATTGGATAGCAGGGCTTCCAGCCTGTTGACCCGGTACGACCCGAAGCCTGACCACCTTCACTTCACCTGCAACCCCTGCAGGAAGGCCACGCACAGCTCGTTGAACCGTTCGGCCTGTTCGATCGTCACCACGTGGCCGCAGCGCGGGATCACGTGCAGTTGCACGGTGGGGGCATGCAACCGGGCATAACGTTCGGCCTGGTCCAGGAAGAGGTGGTCCTGGGCACCCATCACCACCAGATGCGGAATGTCCGAAGCCGTGTCGAAGAGGCGTTTGAGCGTGCCGTTGAGGCCGCGGTACATCGCCGTCCATTTGCGGAATTCCTCGGTGCTCAGGAACCGGCTTTCCCGGATGAACACGCGCCGTGAGGCTTCGTGGTTGCGGCGCGGCATCATGATCATGGCGCTCAGGCGGTAGAAGGCCGGATAGCCGATCACCTTCGCCAACAGCAGACTGCCCCGCGCCAGCACCTTCAATCGCTTGCTCAGCCGCAGGATCGCTCCGCCGTTCACCAGCGAGGCCACCTGTGCAGGCCGTTGCCCGCGCATGGTCAACGCGATCACCGTACCCAGCGACACGCCCACCAGGTGCACCGATGCCAGCTGGAGATGATCGATCACCTGCCAGATGCGTTCCGCGATGTGCTCGAAGGTGTAGGAGGGTTCGTTGTTCGGTCGTTCGGCCATCCTGCCGTGGCCGGGCAGGTCCACCAGCAGCAGGTTGAAGTGCCGGCCCAGTGGGGCGATCTGCCGCTTCCAGGTCACCGTGCTGCCGCCCGCCCCATGGATCAATACCAGCCACGCCCCATCGGGATGCTGGTGATGGATCTCGTGGTGGAGCAGGTCGGGGGATGTCATGCACAAGGAACCGCGATCGGTGCGGAAGGTTCGTTGGGTGCGAACGATGCGGGCTACTTCAACAGGAACTCCCGCATGAACTGCACCATCGCGTAGAATTGGAAGTCCTGATTGCCCTTCTTACGGAAGCCGTGACCTTCATCGTTCGCCATGAGGAACCACACGTTGCCTCCGGTGGCGACAATGCGCTCCTTCATCTGCACCGCCTCGCTGGCGGGAACACGCGGATCATTCCCACCTTGGACGATGAAGAGCGGCTTGGTGATCTTCTCCGCCTGGTTCAGCGGGGAGATGCCTTCCAGGAATGCGGCCATCTTCGGGTCGCGCTCGTCGCCGTACTCCACACGTCGCAGGTCGCGCCGGTAGTCCTCGGTGTTCTTCAGGAAGGTGTTGAAGTTGCTGATGCCCACGATGTCGATCGCGCATCGGATGCGGTCGGCGTAATGGACGCTAACGGCCAGGGTCATGTAGCCGCCATAACTCCCGCCCATCACCAGCACACGGTCCGCATCAAGGTCTGGTTGCGTGCCGATCCAGTCGAGCAGCGCGCCGATGTCCTTCACGCTTTCTTCGCGCTTGTAGCCATTGTCCAGGTCCAGGAAGGTCTTGCCGTAGCCGCTGCTGCCGCGCACATTGGGGTAGATGATGGCGCAACCAAGCTCGTTCAGGAAGTAGTTGTTGCGCCCCTGGAAGCCCGGCCGCGACTGCCCTTCCGGACCACCATGGATGTTGATGATCACCGGTCGCCTGCCGCTGAACTTCGAATGCGGCCGGTACAGGAAGCCACTGATGCTGCGCTTGTCGAAGCTGGGCCAGGTGATGAGCTCCGGTGCACGCGCGCCGCTGAGGTCCATCCCCCCGCTCTCGCTCTCGGTCCAGCGGGTCAGCACGCCTGTTGCCGCATCGTAGGAGTACGCATCGCTGCTGGCATCGTGTGTGGACAGCGTGAGCCCCAGTGCAGCACCGTCCGCGGTCCATTTCAGCCCGCCGATGAGCCCCACGGGCAGCCCCGCCACTGCTTGGTACGTACGGCTGCGCGTGTCCAGGATGTACAGGGTGCTGAGGCCGTTCTCGTTGGTGGTGAAGGCGAGCTTCGTTCCATCCTTGCTCAGGTCGGAGGAAGCCACGTCCCACGGGATGTCCGGCGTGAGCACGCTGAGCTTCTTCGTGCCCAGGTCATAATGGCACAAGCGGTTGAACTCGCTGTTGGCATTGCTCGTGAGCAGGATGCCGTTGCCATCCGCGGTGAAGCAGATGGCACGGTAGGTGGTGCGTTCATCCTTGGCCGGAAGGAGGCGCGTACGCTTGCCGGTGGCGGCATCCAGCAAGTGGATGCGGCTCTCGTTCACGGAGATGTACTCGCCCATCAGAAGCTGCTTGTCATCGGGGCTCCAGTCGCTCACGCCCCAGCCGCCGCCGCTGTTCTCGCACAGCACGTTGTCGGTGGACGGGTCGAGCGGGTCCATCAACCGGATGTCGCGGTCCTTGCCGTTGCGCATGGTGCTGGCGTAGGCGATCCGCTTGCCGTCGCGGCTCCATGCCATGCCTCCGTTCTGCGAGCGCCCGCCATCGGTGAGCAGGGTGACCTTCCCGTTGGACATGTCGTAGCGGTGGATCTGCGCGAACTCGTTGCCGCCCTGGTCCTTGGTGAAGAGGAAGTGCCGGCCTTCAAGCGGCTCATACGTGGCGCCGCCCACCGGTTCAGCGAAGAAGGTGAGTTGCGTGCGCGCGCCGCCCGGCATGACCACACGGTGCAACTGGTTGCTGTTGCCGAAGCGGGTGCTGATCAGCAGTTCACGCTTTTGCGGATGCCAGTCCACGAAGCTCGCACCGCGGCCTTCCGTGTAGGTGCGCACCTCTTCCGCCAGGGATGCGGGGAGTGGCGGTACGCCTTCCACCACCAAATTGTCCGTCACCGGGATGAAGCCGGGTTGGGCCAGGAGCGGGCAGGAGAGTAGCAGGGCGGGGATCAGCAGGCGCATGATGGAGGAATGAGCGGCCGAAGCTAACGGCTGCAACGCTGCTCCGGTTCAGCCCAGCAGGTGTTTGCCGCTCACATCCACCACGAACCGGCCCCGCAGGAACTTCCGTCCCAGCAGCACCTGGTAGCGCATGTCGCTGCGGTCGAACAGGGTGAACTGGGTCCGCACCCGATGTGCCCCCAACCGCACATTGGTGCTGATCAGGTAGCGCCGGCTCTTCTCTCCGTTGCTGCTCTTCACGGTCACCCGCTTGAACGCCTTGAACACCTTGGTCTTGCGCTGTCCCCCCATCTGGAAGACCACCACCAGTAGCTTCTCTTCCCCAACACGGCGGATCCGGAGCTTCTGGTAATGCAGGGCGCTTCGGTACGCGCCGGTGTCCAGCTTGGCCTCCACCCGCAGCACTCCCAGACCCGGCAGCGCAATATGCTCCAGGCGTCCGATGGTGGTGCGGGCGACCATGGCCGCAAGGTAGGATGCCGGTCGGTCCCCTTGGTGATGGGGTATGGGCCGGAGGAACGGCCATCCGATGGGCGTGCCTTCGATCGGCGCGGTCCTTGATGGGTGCCTCCGTCGGTTGCGGGTGATGTTCACTCATATTCCCGACCTTTACAGCCTATTCAACCGCCATGAACCGCATCCTTTCCATCCTCTTCGCCGCCCTGCTCGCAGTGGGCTGCTCCGTCACCGCGCCCGATGTCCAGGCTCAGACCGTTAAGTCCTACGGCGCCGCCATCAGCACCGACAACGCCATCGGCACCGCCGACCTGCTGAAGTCACTCACCATCGCCGACAGCGTGGCCGCCACCGTGAAGTGCGAGATCATCACCAGCTGCACCAAGAAGGGCTGCTGGATGACCGTGAAGCTGCCCGATGGCGGTGACATGATGGTGCGCTTCCTCGACTACGGCTTCTTCGTCCCCACCGAGGGCCTCGAAGGCAAGCAGTGCGTGATGAAGGGCTGGGCCACCAAGGAGACCGTGGATGTGGCCACCCTGCGCCATTACGCTGAGGACGCCGGCAAGAGTAAGGAGGAGATCGCCAAGATCACCGAGCCCGAGACCAACCTGATGTTCCTCGCCGAGGGCGTGCAGATCACCTACTGATCAGTGTGCATCAGCACCAAGAAGCCCGGGGCCCTGCTCCGGGCTTTTTCGTGCGCAATGCCGCCCAGTGCCGGCCTGTTGCTGCCACCAACGTACTGTGGAGAGAAGTCCGTGAACAGCCCGGTGAGGCGGCTACGGCACGGCTATTTTCGCCGCAGAACGCAGCACCCATGAGCACCTATGCACTGGCCATCCACGGCGGAGCCGGCACCATCGCACCCGAACTGATGACCGCAGTCCGCGAGAAGGCCTACCGCGAAGCCCTGGAGCGCGCCCTCCGGAGCGGCCATGCCATCCTGAAGGAAGGCGGCACAGCCCTCGATGCGGTGCAGGCCGCTGTGCAGGTGCTCGAGGACAGCCCCCTCTTCAATGCCGGACGTGGCGCGGTGTTCAACGCCGATGGCCAGCACGAGATGGACGCCAGCCTGATGAACGGTCGCGACCTCCGCGCCGGGGCCGTGGCGGGTGTCCAGAACGTGAAGAACCCCGTGCAGCTCGCACGCCGCGTGATGGACCACAGCGACCATGTGCTCATCAGCGGCAACGGCGCATTCGAGTTCGCCCATAAGCAGAAGGTGGTGCTGGAGGATGACCAGTACTTCTTCGATGAGTACCGCTACCAGCAGTGGAAGGAGGTGGCCGGCAGCAGCAGTGTGCGCCTCGACCACAGCGAGGGCGACCGCAAGTTCGGTACGGTGGGGGCCGTGGCGCTCGACCTTCATGGTGATCTCGCAGCCGCCACCAGCACCGGCGGCATGACCAACAAGCGCTGGCAGCGCATCGGCGACAGCCCCATCATCGGTGCGGGCACCTATGCCAATAACGAGAGTTGCGCCGTCAGCTGCACCGGCCATGGCGAAAGCTTCATCCGCGCCGTTGCCGCGCATGACGTGCACGCGCTCATGGCCTACAAGGGCCTCACGCTCGCCGAGGCCGTGCGGGTGGTGGTGCACGAGAAACTACCGCCCCTCGATGGCGACGGTGGCCTCATCGCCGTGGACCGCGCAGGCAACATCGTGCTCGACTTCAACTGCAGCGGCATGTACCGCGGGCAGGTGGGCGCCGATGGAGTGTTCCACACGGCGATCTTCCGGTAAGGGGGAGGACCACTACTTCTTCCCCTTCCTCTTCTTTGGATTGATGATCGGCAGGTGGATCTGCTGCTCGTCCGGGTACTCGATGTCCTCGCCAAGGATGTAGCCGTAAGGCTTCAACGAGGGGATGGAGTCGCAGACGATCTTCAGCATGCCGGTGATGGGGATGGCGAGCACCATGCCCACCACGCCCCACAGCAGACCGAAGCCGATGAGCGCGGCGATGCTGGCCAGCGGGTTCACGCTCACACTGCTGCCCACGATCTTGGGGGTGATGAAGTTGTTCTCGAGGAACTGCGTGATGAGGCACACCCCCAGCGCACCCACCGCGTACATCATGGAATCCTTCGTCACCAGTGCGATGAGGATGGGCAACAGGCTGCCGATGAGCACGCCCACATAAGGGATGACGTTGAGGAAGCCGATCATGAAGCCCAGCAGCACCGCGTACTTCAGGTCGAGGAGGAGGAACCCGATGCTGCTGAGGGTGCCCAGGATGAGGATCACCAACAGCACGCCGCGCAGGTACTTGCGGCTGAGCTTCGATACATTGAGCATGATGTCGAGCACAAGGCCCTCGCTGCCCCCACCCAGCTGTTCGAAAAAGGTGCGGAACTTGTCCTTGAGCAGGAGCAGCAGGAACACGATGATGGGGATGGGCACCACGGCGGCGAGCACGGCACCGGTCCCGGAGAACACCTTCATCAGCAGACCGCCGCCCATACCGGCGAGGTCGGCGAGGCGCTCATTGAACCACTTGAGCTGTTCGCGTTGACTGATGTGCGCCTGTTCCTCGATCCATACCTGCAGCGCCTGTCCCTTGGTGGCGAAGGCCTGTTGCAAGGCAGGCAGGTCCTCACCGAAGCGGCTGAGCTGCCAGCCGGCCAGGAAGAAGGTGCCCAGCACGAGCAGCAGCATCACCAGGGTGGCCGTGAGAGCGCCTACCCAGCGGGGAAGGCCCCAGCCTTCCACCTTGCGGGCCAGGGGCAGCAGCAGGAAGGCCAGCAGTCCCGAGGCCACGAACAGCAGGATGAGGTCGCGGCCGTAACGGAGCACCACCACAGTGAGCACCAAGGCGGCCAGGAGGTAGACGTAGCGCTGGAGGGAGTGCAGGGGCATGGGCGGTGGTCGGGTGGAAGGGTCACTCCCGGCGCGCATGCCGGCGCTCGCTCAGCCGGTCCTTGATGCGCTGCCACGAGCGACCCAGCTCCGAAAGTACATGATGCCCGCGCTCCTTGTTGCGCAGGCCGTCCACCAGGCCGGGTAGCACCATGCCCAGCCCACCGAGGGCGGCCTTGCCCAGCGTTCCATGGGCCTGCGAGCCCAGCGCCAGACCCAGCACTGTTCCCAGCAGTCCGTGCGCTGGTCCGAAGGCCGAGGCCAGATGGTCCAGCGGTCGCACGGAGCGCAGCACATCCGTGAGGGCATCGCCCACCACGCGGCGGCGGAAGGCAGGGCTGCGCGCCTGCTGCCATTGGTTGCGCAGAGCGGCGGCATGCTGGTCGCGCACGGCCATCAGCCGTCCGCGTTCGCGCTTCACGGTAGCGAGGTCAGGGAAGGTGTTCCGGCTTGGCATGTGCGGCATTGATCACGGCGAGGATGATGCGGTCCTTCAGCACCCAGCGCCACACGAGGTAGAAGAGGGCGGTGACCAGGAAGAGGACCCCACCGGCAGCCAGGAAGCCCAGCACGGTATCCTGGAACAGGCGGCCGAGGTAAAGCCCCAATGCCACCGCGAGCAGACCGATCCCGAGACCGACGAGCAGCACGGCCGTGATCAGCCACACGGCCTTTGCCGCGACACGGCCGCCACGCTCGCTGAGGTCGAGGGTGATGAGGGCCTGTTGGGCGGATAGGTAAGCCTCCGCATCGGACGCCACAGCCTCGAGCACATCGCCCAAGGCTGGCGCAACGTCCCGCTCTCCCCGATCGCCGGTACGGTCGCTCATGCGGTTCGGGTCAGGCGCCATGCCGCACGTTGTCGGCAGCCTTGCGGGCGCGTTCAGCGAACTCGTCCGCGCTGTCGGTGAAGTCCTTGCCCAGGCGGTCCTTCAGATCGCGGCCCTCCTCCATGAGGAAGCGGATGAAGTCGCTCACCTCTTCCTTGGTCATCGTGGCGGTGTCCACCACCTTTCCTTTGGCCTTGGCCCATTCGGCGCGTGCCTCGTCGATGAATTCGTCCATGTCGTCCTTGGCATCGCGTGCCTTTCCGGCCATGCGTTCACGCGTCTCCTTGCCGGAACGCGGCGCGAACAACACACCAATGGCGGCACCGATGGCGGCACCCGCGAGAAAGCCGAGGACACCGAAGTTGCGTTCGTTGCTCATCACAGTGCTTTTCCGAAAGGTACGACCATCCGCCGCCGGAGGCCGTGACGATCGTCAGCAACGCATCAACGGAGCCACTTGCGCTCCATGACGAAGGTGCCGAACGGCAGGACGCTCGCGGCCCCTAACCCGATGATGCGCTCGGCATCCCACTTGAGCTTGGTGAAGAGCGGGATGGCGGCGACCCAGTAGGCGATGAAGAGCACACCGTGCGCCCAGCCCACGTACTTAACAGCCAGGGGCATATCGGCCAGGTACTTCAAGGGCATGGCGATGAAGAGCAGGATCAGGAAGCTCCAGCCTTCGGCCACGGCGATGCGACGGAAGCGTGTGATGATGGGGTCTTGCATGTTGATGCAAAGGTCGGCTTCAATGCGCTACCTTACGGTGACCCGGCTCCCAGATCAATCGCGTGAACATGCTGAAGCGTTCGTTCTCCCGGTACACCGGGATCCCTGTGACGATCCCCACCAGGAAGTTCTCCGCGATGCCCACACGCATCTGTGGGCGCAGGGTCATGTCCACATCGCCAAGCATGGTGCTGGTGTTCACCTCCAATCCCAGGAAGTTCCGGGTGTTGGGGATCATGTAATGGAAGCTGGTGTTCACATCATAACGAGCATGAACGCCACCACCGTTCGCGCGGTGTTCAATGTGGGGGCCTGTGTAGACCAGCGTGTGGAAGTTGTCGCCCCAGCGCTTGGCCGCCACCAGGAAGGGGTTGAACACGTTGCCCACGAACGGCGAACCGCTCTTGCCGGCGTAAGGGAGCAGCAGTTCGTTGATGTAGCCCAAGGCCAGTGTTGTCTTCGCCTTGGTGGATACCAGGAAGGACCATTGGGCGGCCATCTTGAGGCTTTCCAAACGGTCAGGCGGCTGCGCCACATCGTTCGCCTGGCGCTGGCTTGCGTACACCGTCATGGGCATTTCCACCTCCAGGCCCAGCCGGTCGATGGGCGCCCACTCATACTCCACCAACAGTTGGTAGGCGTCGTATCCCAGGTTGTCGGTGAGGCCGAAGCCCAGGTTCCACTCCTTCTCGCCCTTACGCGCACCGAGGTCCCGTATCAGGTCGATATAAAGCGGTTCGGCATGCAGCACCTTTTCCTTGGGGAAGCCCTCCTGCACCTCGGCGATGTAGAGGCTGTCCAGGTCGGGCGCCGCCGCAGGTGCCACGGCAGGCTCCTGGGCCATCAGCGTCAATGGAGCCAGTGCGAATAGCAGTGGATGATGCCATCGTGCGACCATGCCGCGAAGAAAGACGCGTAGCACACAGCCGCCTGGATCTTTAGGCTTTTTTTGATCGCGTAATGACCCCTTCCCAGGGCGGTATGGCGCCTACCGCACAGGCACCTTCACCGCCGAGAAGGCCCGCTGCTTCACGCTGTAGCTGTGGCCCTTGCTGATGATGTGCACCTTCATGCCCTCGATGC